>CAYNLY010000025.1:14496-23234 GCA_964398225.1 uncultured Zetaproteobacteria bacterium | reverse complement strand
CCGCGGCCGCGCACCATCCGGCGGCGGGGTGCCCGGGCACGTTCAGCGCAAGTCCGGTGAGCACGAACAGGGCCGGACCCAGCGCAAGCGCGAGCATCCCGCTAAGATTCACCGGCCCCGCCTTTTCCGGAAAAATTCCCGAAGCAGCGCGCCGCAGGCCTCGCCAAGCACCCCGCCGGTGATCTTCGGGCGATGGTTCAGGCGCGGCTCGGTGAGAATCGAGAACACCGAATGCACGGCGCCCGCCTTGGGATCGTCGGCGCCGTAGATCAGGTGCGCGATGCGCGCATGCACGATCGCGCCCGCACACATCGCGCAGGGCTCGAGCGTGACGTACAGCTCGGCGCCGGTCAGGCGGTAGTTGCCGACGGCGGCGCAGGCCGACCGAATCGCGAGGATCTCGGCATGCGCGGTCGGATCGTTCCGGGAGATCGGCGCGTTGTGCGCGGCAAAGCTGCGCCCGTCCGGAAGCCGGACCACGGCGCCGATGGGTACCTCGCCGTTTTCTTCAGCGATTTCCGCCTGTTCCAGGGCCATTTTCATGTATCGCTCAAGCTCGTTCATCCGCGTTTCAACCTCGGATCGAGCATGTCGCGGAGACCTTCGCCCAACAGATTGTAGCCGAGCACCGTGACCAGGATCGCAAGCCCCGGATAGAGCGACAGCCACCAGGCGAGCTGAATGTTGTCCTTGCCCTCGGTGAGGATGTTGCCCCAGCTCGGGTCCGGCGGCTGCACGCCAAGCCCAAGAAAGGACAGCCCGGACTCGACGAGCACCGCCCCGGCAATGCCGAGCACCGCGGACACGAGCACCGGCGCCATCGCATTCGGAAGCAGATGCCGGACGATCAGTCGCAGGGGGGAGGCGCCGAGGCTTTCGGCCGCAAGCACGAACTCGCGATGCCGAAGCGAGAGAAACTCCGCCCGCACGAGCCTCGCGACACCCATCCACGAGGTCAGGCCGATCACGATCATGATGTTCCAGATCGAGGGCTCGAGGAACGCGATCACCGCAAGGATCAGAAAGAAGGTCGGGAAGCAGAGAACCATGTCCACGGCGCGCATGATGGCGCCATCGATCCGGCCGCCGAAAAAGCCGGCGAGGGCACCGAGCAGCACGCCGATCGCCACCGAAATACCGACGGCCACGAACCCGACCGACAAGGACACCCGGGCGCCGTACAGCATCCGCGAGAACACGTCGCGTCCGAGCGTGTCGGTGCCGCACAAATGCTCGGCCGAAGGCGGCAGCAGGATCGCGTGCACGTCGATGCGCGTGGGATCATAAGGCGCGATCCAGGGCGCAAACAGCGCCGCAAGGCTGACGATCGCGACGATCCCAAGGCCCATGCGCATCAGCGGCGGCATCGAGGCCCTCCTCATCCGCGCACTCCGTGGCGCACCCGGGGATCGGCCCAGGCATAGGCGAGGTCCGCGAGCAGATTGCCGGCCAGCGTCAGCACCGCGCCGATCACCGTAATGCCCATCACCAGCGGATAGTCGCGCGACAGCACGGCCTCGTAGAACAGCAGGCCCATTCCCGGCAGCGAATAGAGCTGCTCGATGATCACCGATCCGCCGATCAGTCCCGGCACCGAAAGCCCCAGCAGGGTGATGATCGGAAGCAGCGCGTTTTTCAGTGCCAGCCGGTAGCGGATCCGGGGCTCGGGAATGCCCATCGCGCGGGCGGTGGTGATGAAGTCGGCGCGGATCACCTCGAGCATCCCGCTGCGCATGAAGCGGCTCATGCCCGCAATGCCGCCGATGGCCGACACCAGCACCGGCATCACCAGGTGCCGGGCAAGATCCCACTGCTGCTCCCAGAACGACATGCGCTGCCAGTTGTAGTCGTGCAGCCCGGAAATCGGCAACCAGCCTAGGTTCACTCCCAGGCCGATCATCAGAAGCAGACCGAGCCAGAACGAAGGCACGGCAAAGCCGAGGAACACCAGCACGGTCGTCGCCCGGTCAAACCAGGAATCGCGATGCACGGCGCTGGCCACGCCCACGGGAATCGCGATCGCGAGGATCACGAGCATCGCCAGCACGTTGATCCAGAGCGTGACCGGAATCCGCTCGGCGATCTTGTCCAGCACCGGCCGGCCGTCGGGCGCGAACGAGTTGCCGAAATCGAGGTGCGCAAGCCGCTCCAGCCACATCAGGTACTGCTGGTACAGCGGCTTGTCCAGGCCGTAGTAGGCGCGCAGCCGGGCGATGTCCTCGGCCGAGACGCGCGGATTGAACGCCTGCTCGGTGACCACGGGCTCGCCCGGCGCCAGATGCATCATCGCAAACGAGATCACCGTGATGCCGAACAGCAGCGGCACCATGCCGAGAAGACGCCGAACCAGATACCGGCCCATGCGCCCATTGTTTCCAGAACCGCGCCGGGCGCAAGGGGTTGACACGTTCCCGATTGGGGTCTTTGCTGCGCATCAGGAAGGAGGAAATTTTTGAACTTAGGAGGAAAACACGGCATGAAACAAAGAAAAAGCATTTGGCTCGCCGGCGCCCTGCTGCTGGCGGGCGCGGTGATCGCGGGCGGCGAGCTGTCGCTGCTTCCGGCCGAGGGCATTGCCGGTATCGGAAAGGCCGCGCACGCGGACCTGGCCATCTTCCATGTTCACACCGGCGGGAAGCCTCCGGCCGAGATCAACGCCGAGGACGAGATCGGCCTGCTGACCGCGCTCAAGGGCAAGGCTCAGATCCTGGCGCTGACGCATACCACCGGACTCAAGGAAGGCGATGTGATCGACGTTCAATCCGATGTGCTGCGCGAGGGCGAGGGCGTCGAGGATTTCGGCGTGGACTGCGAGCTCATCGTGCATGTGAAAAACGGCGAACAGGTCTCGATGGGCGGCCGCTGCGAGGTGTTCGTCTACGACCTCGTGAACAAGAAGGAGGTTGAATTCAAGCTGATCATCCGACCGACCGACATTGGCCGGCACTGGACGCTGATCGGCTGGGACGAGAAGGACCATGTGGCCATCTACGCCGACGAGGAGATCGGCGCCGAATGACCGCAAAGATTCTCGGGTTGAATGGCGGCGGGATGTTCCCGCAGGATTATGGAACCTCGAGGGGAGGGTGGCGATGATGAGGATTCACGGACTCCAACGCATCCGTAGCGGACTTGCCGGGGTGCTCGCGCCCCTGGTGGTGGCGGCGCCGCTGGCGTTGCTGACTCCGGCGCCCGTTCACGGCGCCGAGGAAACGGGCTTCGCCAAGGTGCAGCTGATGCTGAAAAAGCTGCGCGAGTCGATGGCCAGCCTCAAGGATCTCGACGAGCTTGAAAAGGCCGGCATGAGCAAGAAGGACGTGGACCGGATGCGCCGGGCGCTGAAGGCCAAGATCGAGGAACTCATCGACGAGACCATCGCCTCGATTCAGGAACTCTGAAGCGTCGGAACGAGAAAACCGGGAGGGGATAGCATGGAGATCCGGAAGGGATGGATGGCGCTTTCGATGTCCGCCGCGCTCGTCGCCGCGGGCGCCAGCGCCTGGGCCGGCGAGCCCAGGCAGGTCAATGTCGCCGTCGTCGTCAAGCAGGATGCGGCGATGAAGTTCGAGCCGATCGTGCTCGGCGATCTGAAGACGTTCGTCGGCTCCCTGGGCAATGCGCGCCTGCAGGTGCTGGCCCACACCGACGATGCCATCGACGGCGACGTGATCAATCTCCAGCTCGATGTGCTCCGGCCCGAGGCCGGCGCCGACATCGGCGACTACGGCATCAACTGCAGCCTGAGCTTCAAGGATGAGACGACGGGCGATTCGCCCGACTACCTGATCGGCGGGCTGTGCCATCTGCTCCGCACGGGAAGGGGCAAGGATCTGAAGCTCAAGGCCGTCGTGCCGATGACCCATCTTCCGGACACGGCCCAGGGCGTGGATGCCTGGGTGAAGGCGTTCGAGGACCCGAAGACGGGCGTGGCCATCTACGCCAACGTAAGCCGGAACTGACGAAGGCCTGAGCCCGGCCCGCCGGTGACATCGGCCGCGTTTGCGGCCAGCTTCCGCCCATGCCCGATGCACCCGCGATCACGCGCGAGGAACTCCGCCGGCTGGCGTTTGAATGCGGCTTCGATGTCTGCCGGGTGACCCGGCCGCGCATCGAACCTCGCTTCGTCCACCGTTTCGACGAATGGCTGAGCGCCGGCCGCGAGGCCGGCATGAGCTGGATGGCCGAACCCACCCGCGTTTACCGGCGCAAACATCCCGATTCGATGCTGCCGGGGGTGCGCAGCGTGATCTGCGTGGCGATGCGCCATGCCCCGCCGCCGTACACGCTGGAACAGGCGACCGGCGCATCGGGCCGCGGAGTCATCGCCGCCTACGCCCACGGCCGGGATTATCACGACGTGATGAAGCGCAGGCTGAAGCGGCTTGCGCGCGTGCTCGACGAGCGACTGGGGCAGCACGACCAGCGCGTCTATGTTGACACTGCGCCGGTGCTCGAGCACGCGCTGGCCGAGGCCGCCGGCGTGGGCTGGCAGGGGAAGCACTCGCTGATCATCCACCGTCGCTTCGGCTCGTGGATGCTGCTCGGCGAGCTTTTCACGACCGCCGAGATCGAACCCGATCCTCCGGCGAGCGTTCATTGCGGGAGCTGCACCGCCTGCATGGACCGATGCCCGACGAACGCGATCGTCGCGCCGTTTCAGGTCGATGCCGGGCGCTGCATTTCCTATCTGACGATCGAGCACAAGGGCGCGATCCCGAGGCATTTGCGTGCGGCGCTTGGCAACCGCATCTTCGGCTGCGACGACTGCCAGCTCGTATGCCCGTGGAACCGCAAGCTCGAACCGCTGGCGCGGGATGCGCTCCAGCCGGAGGCCGGACGCATCCTTCCCGAAATCGATGGCCTGCTGCGGCTGGATGAGGCAGCCTTCCGCGCGCGCTTTTCGGGCACGCCGATTCGGCGCCTGGGTCGCGAGCGGTTCGTGCGCAACCTTTGCGTTGCGGCCGGAAACAGCGGCAAGCAGGCCCTCGTCGGGCCGCTTCTGGACCTTCTGGAAGATGGCTCGGCGCTGGTGCGCATGCATGCCGCCTGGGCGCTTGGCCGGCTGGGCCGGGGCCGCGCGGACATCCTCGGGCGCATCGTAAGCGCGGCCGCGCGGGAGTCCGATGAGGAAGCACGCGAAGACATGCGCCAAACTATTGAAGAAACAAGGAAGAATACATGACCACACCAAAGGCCTTCATTTTCGATCTCGACGGCACGCTTGTGGATGCGCTGCCCGACATCCGGGCGAACATCAACCGGGCGCTGAAACAGTGCGGGTACGAGCTGCAGCTGAGCCTTGATCAGACGCGCCCCCATGTCGGCGGCGGCGCGCAGAAACTGGCGGCAAGCGTTCTCGGCCGTCCGATGGACGACCCGGAAACGATGCGCCTCTATCACGCCTTTGCCGACATCTACGCAAAGCATCCGGCCGAACACTCGCGGCCTTTTCCGGGAGTGGTCGAAACGCTCACCAGGCTTCAGCAGCGGGGAATCCCGATGGCCTGCGTCACGGCCAAGCCCGCTAAGGCGCGCGTGGAGGTGCTCAAATCTCTCGATCTGGACCGTTTCCTGAGCATCGCCCTTTCTCCCGAGGATGGATACGCGAAAAAGCCCGCGCCGGACATGCTGCTGGCCTGCTGCCGGGAAATGGGCGTGGATCCCGGGCATACCGCGATGGTCGGGGATACCCGCTTCGACATTGAGGCGGGCTTCAACGCCGGTTGCTGCGCGGTCTGCTATTGCGAGCACGGCTATCAGCCGTTGCCGGAGGAGTTCGAGGGGCGCGTGGTCCGCCTTCGGCGTTTCGATGAGCTCCTGAGTCTGCTCGATGACTGAGCCGGTGATCTCCGGTATCTACGGCATCCTGCCCGCGGATGTCGCGGAAGCCGAACTCGTGCGCCTGGCGCGCGAGGCGCTGGCAGGCGGCGTGCGCGCGCTCCAGCTTCGCGACAAGAAGCTGGATGATGAGCAGCGCCGGAAACGCGCGCGCCTGCTCCGCAAGCTTACCCGGGATGAGGGCGCGCTTCTGATCGTCAACGATCGGGTGCGGCTGGCGCTTGAGGTGGAGGCCGACGGCGTGCACTTGGGCCGCGAGGACCTCGATCGCAGCGTCGCCGCGCTGAAGGCCGAACTCGCCGCTTCAGGCAGCAGACTCATCGTCGGCATCTCCTGCCGGGCCGATGCGGCCTTCGCCCGCCAGGTGCTCGCCGAGGGCGCGGACTATCTGTCCTTCGGCGCGGTGTTTCCCAGCCGGACCAAGCCGGAATCCCCTGTGATGGGGCTTGCCAGGCTTGCCAAGGCGCGCCGGATGTTTCCCGGCGCCACGATCTGCGCGATCGGTGGGATTGGCCTCGAATCCCTGCCTGCGGTCCGCAAAGCTGGGGCCGATGCGGCCGCGGTTTCCTCCGCGCTGTTCGATGCTCCGGATGTGCGTCGCCGGGCGGCCGAGATGGTGGCGGCATGGGCGGAGGAGAGCGGGGGATGAGCAGACCACGCGCCGTGCTCGTGATCGGCGGCTCCGACTCCAGCGGCGGAGCCGGCATCCAGGCGGACCAACGGGTGCTGAACGCGATGGGCCTCCATGCCTGCACGGCGATTACCGCGCTCACCGCCCAGACGCCCACCGAGGTCCGGCGCATCGAGCCCGCGCCGCTTGCCCAGCTCGATGCGGAGCTGAACGCGGCGTTCGACGCCTTCGACATCCTTGCCGTCAAGACCGGAATGCTCGTGGATGCCGAACGGGTCGCGGTCGTGGCCGCCGCCCTTGACGTTCGGCTTGGGGAGGCGCCGCTGGTGATCGATCCAGTGCTAGTCGCAAGCAGCGGAACCGAGCTGCTCAACGAGGCCGGGCTTGAGGCGCTGCGGCAGACGCTGCTTCCGCGCGCAACCCTTGTGACGCCGAATCTTCCCGAAGCGCGGAGGATGCTCGGGAACAGCCAGGCCGATCCGCAACGCGCGGCCCGGGCGTTGGGCGATAGGCTGGGCGTCTGCGTTCTGGTCAAGGGGGGGCATGCAGAAGGGGCCAGGATCCGGGACGTGCTTGCCGGGCCCGAAGGAATGCTCGAAATCTTCGAACATCCGAAAGTGGCGCTCGATCCGTTTTCGGCGCACGGAACAGGCTGCCGCCTGGCTGCGGGAATCACCGGCCGCCTGGCGCTTGGCGATCCGCTAATAAAGGCAGTAGGCGAGGCGATCAAGAGAACGTCTGCCGAGTGATGATTCTTGCTGCCCGGAACACATTTGTGTTACCCTGTCACGCGAACCACAGGGGGAGGCGCATGGCCCGGCCACGTTATCGCATCACGGCATCCGATCTCGCCTATGCCTGGCGGTGGATCGAATCGAAGCTGGCCAATCCCGGATGGCTGGGTGAAACCCGCAGCCTCAAGGCCAGTGAGGCCTTCGAACATCTTGCTCCTCATGACTCCGAGGCGCTCAACGAATGGTGCGAGACCTGGCTGGATTCCCGCCAGTGGCGCCAGATGAAGAACGCGATCCGGGCCGCCCGGATGCGGGAGCGTCGGAACGACCTCGTAAACGTGACCCTGTCACGCTATGCGGTCAGCATTCTCGAGTTCTGGGCGCGGAGGGATGGCTGCACCTATTCGGAGGTGATCGAGCGCCGACTCGGCGGGAAAACGCAGGCGGCTGCGGGGTTCAATGCGTCACGGTCGGAGGCTGGTGCGGAGGCTCCTGGAGCGTGATTTCCCCATAGGCCGCCTCATAGCGCGCGATGTTTTCCTGCAGTGCGGCAAGGATGCGCTTTGCATGAGGAGGGGAAACCAGCACGCGCGCGTTGACAACGCCCACCGGCGGCGTAGCCAGGATGAAATCCAACACGAACTCCTCGGGCGTGTGCGCGACCATCATCTGATTCGCATAAACGCCGCGCTGAACATCCGGGGGAATCTGGATCTGAATCTGACCCTGCGCGGCCTCGTGTGCCGGCTCGGAAGGGTGTCGGGTATCGTCGTTCATGGCTGCTCCTCGTGCTTGGCCTCTCCGTACAGGCGCTCCAGAGTCTCGATCGCGCATCCCGAAAGGTCCAGATCCCGTTCCCGCGCCAGGCGCTCCATGCGGCGGAAACGCTCGATGAACTTCCGGTTCGTCCGCATCAGGGCAAGCTCCGCGTCGATGCCGAGCTTGCGGGCGAGGTTCACGAGCGTGAACAGCAGATCGCCGAACTCGTCCTCGATGCGGGATCCGTCCTTGTCCCTGGCCCGCACTTCATGCGCAAACTCGTCCAGTTCCTCGCGAATCTTGCCGAGCACATCCTCCGCCCGATCCCAGTCAAAGCCGACCGTCGCCGCGCGGGACTGAATCTTGGAAGCAAGAGCGAGCGCGGGCAGGGGAGGCAGTCCGTCCATCCGGCTTTGCCGATCGGTTTGCTCACGGCTCTTCATCCGCTCCCAGTCGGCCGCCTTCCTGGGATCGACCGAACCATCCGGTCCTGCCGGATCGAAGACATGCGGATGACGGTCAATCATCTTGCCAACGAGCGCATCGACGACATCGTCCAGATTGAACGCCCCGTGCTCGCTTGCGATCTCGGCGTAGAAGACCACCTGAAGCAGAAGGTCGCCGAGCTCGTCCCTGAGCTTCGACCAGTCCCCGCGCTCCGCCGCATCGATGGCTTCGAGCACTTCGTGAGTTTCTTCCAAGGTATGACGCCGAAGCGAACGAAGCGTCTGCTCCCGGTCCCACGGGCATTCCTTACGTAACACTTTCATAAGAGT
>CAYNLY010000025.1:6242-14396 GCA_964398225.1 uncultured Zetaproteobacteria bacterium | reverse complement strand
TCCTCCTCCTCGAATGCGATGTCGGCCACCAGGTTGACCGGAAAGGCCAACACGCCGACTTTGTTGACGGCGACCACACTGGCAACCGGCAGGCTCATGCCCGAGCTGGAGATCTCGCCCGCGATGTCTCCGGGGCCAAGCTCGCCGAGCACCTCTCCGGCAGCATTCTCGACACGTGCCTGGCCGTCGAGGATCAGCAGCAGACAGTCGTTGAACTCACCCTCGGTGATCAGCCGATCGCCCGGAATGAACTTTCGGATTTCGGCGGCTTTCGCCAGCTTGCGCTGCGATTCCTCGCTCAGCGACTGAAATACCGGATGCTTGCGGATGATGTTGAGTCGATCGTCCATTCGATCCTCCATGATCCGTGCCTGATTCCAGGCTACTCTGGGCGCTCAGTATCGGCAAGAATGCAAAAAGGAGGTGCAAGGCACCTCCTTTTTGCCGATTGGTACTCCCAAGGGGACTCGAACCCCTGTTTTCGCCGTGAGAGGGCGACGTCCTAGACCGCTAGACGATGGGAGCCCTGTTTTGTGGCGCCGATTTCTATTGGCTTTGATGGCCAGCGTCAATCCCCTTTCCGCACTGCTTACCGGAATCCAGGCTGCCCAGGAGGCCTTCCAGCGTCTCGCGCAGACCCGCCGGGCTCAACTGCTGCTTGACGAGGTACCCGTCGGCGCCCGCCTCGATCGCGCGCATCCGGTCTTCGGGACTTTCACGGGTCGAAATCACAAGGATGGGCAGATCCTCAAACCGGGGATTCCCGCGCAGCCGCTGCACGAGGCCGAAGCCGTCGAGACGCGGCATTTCCAGGTCGGTGATTACGATGTCGAATCGGGACAGCTTCATCTTGTCCAGCGCATCGAGTCCGTCGATGGCCGTCTCGACCGAGAACCCATTGGCCTCGAGCATCCCCTTCTCGACCTCGCGGGCGATGATCGAATCCTCGACCAGAAGCGCTCGCAAAAGCGGTGCCGGCGCCGCAGCCGTTTCCCGGATCTCATCGAGGTCGATGTTCGGCGCCGTCCGCCCCATTTCCTTGAATCCGTAGGGCTCGATCAGCAGCAGCACCGAGCCGTCGCCGGTGATCGTGTTGCCCATCAGTCCCGGCGTCTGGTAGCGCTTCAGATACGGATCCAGATCGCGGACCACGATTTCGGCCTCATCGTAAAGCTCGTCGACCAGAATGCCGACGAATCCCTCGATGTGCTCGGCGATTAGCACGTAGGGGTTCGCCGACAACGGCTCGCTGTCGGACTTCAGAAGCAGCTTGCGCAGATCCACAAGGGGCACGAGGTGCCTTCGATAGCGGACGTAGGGCTTGTTGCCCGGACCGGTCTCGATCTCGAACTCGCGCAGCGGAATCGCCTGTTCGGTCATGTGGGTCAGCATCCCGAAGCGCATGCCCCCGATCCGGAAGATCATCGCGCTCTGAACGGCAATGCTCACCGGCAACTGAATCGAGAAGCGCGTGCCCTTCCCCGGCTTCGTGTATACCCGGATCGTTCCGGTGAGCTTGCGGATCGTATCCTGCACGACGTTCATGCCGATCCCTCGGCCTGCGCGCTCGGTGACGTCGGCGGCCGTCGTGAAGCCGGGCCGGAAGATCATTTCCAGCACTTCGGCCGAATCCATCGCCTCGGCCTCGACCTCGGTCGTGACCCCGAGTTCGACGGCGCGCCGGCGCACGCGCTCGACATCGATGCCGGCGCCGTCGTCGATGACCTCGATCCGGATTTCGCTGCCGCTCTGACGCGCGAGGATCGTCACCTGCCCCTCCTCGGGCTTACCGAGCGAGCGCCGCACCTCGGGCGGCTCGATGCCGTGGATCACGGCATTGTTGAGCAGATGCACGAGCGGTTCCACAAGCGCTTCGGCAACCGCCTGATCAAGCTCGACGCTTTCCCCGCCGATCAGAAGCTGGACCTTCTTGCCGCTCCGGACCGCCGCATCGCGCACTGCCCGCGGGAAGGTCGAGAACACAGAATCGAGCGGGCGCACCATCAACCGCAGCACCTGGTCGCGCAGTTCATCCAGCATCATCGCTGTGCGCGCGTTGCTCGACCGGACCTCCTCGCGCAGCCGCCGGCTTTCGAATAGCTGCCGCTCGAATGCATCCATCAGCTCGGCCAGCGCCTTTTGCCGCTCGTGCTCGGGCCAGCGCTCGGCATGGGTGATAAAGTTGCGCCAGTTTCGATGCAGCATGCGTAAGTTCAGATGCATCCGCGCGACCGCCTTTTCCATCGTTTCGCCGCGCGATTTTTCCGTGCTCAGCTCGATGACCTGACCGGACAGACGCTCCAGGCGCTCGGCATCGACCCGGACGAAACGGCCGGAGCTCTGGCGGCGCGCGCTGGTCCGCATCTCGATCTCGCGCACATCCGGCCGGAAGTTGTCCGGCTCATCCAGCAGCGAGGCATGCGCCTCGATCTCGGCATGGGTCTCGCCCTCCCGCAGCTCTTCCCGGAGCGTTTCCTCCGCCGATTCGTCCTCCGTTCCACGCGGCCCCACTTCCTCTACATCGCCCTCCGCGCCCGCCTGTTCCGCCTGCTTGCGCTCCTG
This sequence comes from uncultured Zetaproteobacteria bacterium, assembly GCA_964398225.1. Taxonomy (GTDB): domain Bacteria; phylum Pseudomonadota; class Zetaproteobacteria; order Mariprofundales; family Mariprofundaceae; genus CAYNLY01. The sequence goes on along the minus strand of CAYNLY010000025.1, from coordinate 11,834 downwards.
CCAGGCCCGGGCTTCTTCAAGTCCGATCGAAACTTCCCGCTCAAGCTCCGGTTCCTCGCGCATCGCATCGGCCAGCGCTTCCAGGTTCGCCTCAAGCGGTGGTTCTTCCGCCTCCTCCTTCGCTGTGGCATCTTGCGAGCCCCCGGCAGGTTCGGGGCTTCCGGACTGCAGGGCCTGGAAGCGCGTCCGGAACGGCTCCAGATCGATGGGCTCGCTGGATTCGTGATCCTGCACGCGGGCTACCAGCGCATCATGCAGATCGAAAAGAAACTGGGTGACCTCGGGCGTCCGCCGCTCCGGATGCTCGATCAGCCAGGCCATCGCGTCCTCGAACAGATGCGCCGCATCGCCCACGTCCTGAACGCCGAGCATCAGGGCGGAGCCCTTGATCGTATGCGCGTCCCGGCGGAGCTCGATCAGCCCCTCTTCGGACAGATTCCCGGCCTCGAAGCGGACGAGGTTTGCGTTGATGCTGGAAAGCCGCTGTCTCGCCTCGTCGAAGAACGAGGCAAGAAAACCGGAAAGATCGAAACCGGACAAGGCGCCTCTACTGCAGCCGCTTCAGATACTCCGCCACCTCACCAAGGCGCAGCGAGGCATCGCGGGTTTTCTGCATCTGCACGGCCGAATCCTGCAGAATCTCGGAGATCTGGCGCATCGCGCGCAGGAATTCCTGGTTGCTTTCGTTCTGGCGGTTCGTGGCTCGGGCAATGGCCTGCACGGCCTTCGAGGTCTTGTCGGACATCTCCCGCATTTTGGCAAGCACCTCGCCCGCCTTGCGCGCGATTTCCTCGCCCTTCTCGGTTTCGGCAAGGCCCTCGCGCGTGGCCTCCATCGACTCGCGGGTGGCGTTGTACACCTCGTTGACGACGCCCTGGATCTCCTCGGTGAACTCGCGCGTCCGGTCGGCAAGACGCCGCACTTCGGTCGCCACGACCGCAAACCGCTTGCCGAACTCGCCGGCGGCCGCCGACTCGATCGAAGCGTTCAGCGCGAGCAGATGGGTCTCGTCGGCGATTTCCTGAACGGACTCGACCGATTCCAGAATCTGCTCGGCCTTCTGGCCGGCGAAGGCCACCTTCTCGGCAATCGTGGACACATCGCGGCGGATCTCGTCCATCGCGTGGATCGACTCGCTCACGGCCTGCTCGCCCATGTTCGCGGATTTCGCCGTGGCCACGGCGATCTTTTCCACGCTGTTCGAAGTCGTTGCAATCTTGCGCGCGTCGTTCGACATTTCCTCAAGCTCGCGGGCGATCTGCGCCACCGACTTGGCCTGGGTGTCGGAGGCCATCGTCTGCTGATCCACGGCTTCGAGGATTTCCATCGACGTGCGGCTCACCCGATCCACAACGTCCGCAAGCTCTGAAGAAATCGTCCGCACGAGCGAGCGGGAGAGCAGGATGTTGATGATGCCGAGCAGCAGCAGGATGCCCAGAATGATGTAAAACTGCCGGTCCAGCGCCTTCTGCGCCTGCCGCGCATCGTGCTCGAGCGCCTTCTTCAGACTTTCGGCCACCGCATTCAGCTTGGTCTGGGCCACGAACACGAGGCTTTGTGCGACCACGGCCACGTTGCTGGCCTGGGCCGGCGGAATCTTGCCGCTCGTCACATCCTTGGCGATGTTGCTCACCTCGCCCATCATCTTGAAGACCTGATCAAGCACCTCGCGGTTCTTGGACGAGAGCGAGGACAACTGCTGGATGCGACTGTAGAGGCTCTGGAAGTCGTTTTCCGCCTTGCGGATCTTGTCGACGTCGGCCGGATTCCGCGTGAGCGTGAAGTCGTTGAGCGGGAGCAGGATGTTGGGAAGAGTCCCCTTGAAGCGTTCGAGCTCAAGCTGCTGGGCCTGCAGAATGCGCAGGGAGTCGGTCTTGTCCTTGGCCACCTGAATTGCATACCAGATCGCCGAAGCCAGCGCGACGAACAGCAGCAGAGTGATCAGAAGGTTCCGGTTGGCAAGCGCGCTGATCGAACGCACGGAGCGCGTGGCTTCCCTGCCCGTGGATTCAAGATTCATTCCGTTGTCCTTTTCGCTCATCTCCCCTCTCTCCGTCGTGGTCGTTGCGTTCCGCCGCTAGCCTAGTGAAGCAGGCTTGGAACATGAAGCAGTTCGTAGGATTTTCCTTCGATCTCGATCGTGCCCGCGGCGTATCCCGCCTCGTCCTCGGGCGCCCGGTCCTCGGGCAGGCTTGCCGCCGGCACGCGATGGATCGCGGGCACGCCGTCCACCCGGATGCCGACATGCATCCGCGGGTGGCGCAGCACGACATACCGGGTATAGGGAGTATCTTCCGGCGAGGACTCGGGCAGGCGCACCACCTTGCCCGCCTCAATGATGCAGACCACCTGCCCGTGGATGTTTGCAAGCCCCAGAAGATGCTCCGGCCCCATCGGCACCGGCGTGAGCGGCACCGGACGGACGACCTCGGCCACGTCGCCCGCCCTTGCGAGCACGGACCGGTCGCCGAGCCGGATCTCCAGCAGATCGGCCATCTCGATCTCGGACTCGTCAATGGTGCCGGGTTTGCGCTCATCCATCCCTGGTTCGCTCATGCCCCTCCCCTTGCGGCGTTCCGGATGCGGTCGTACATGGCGAGCACCTTCTTCACCCGCGCCAGCAGCTTCATCGGCTCGATCGGCTTGACGATATAGTCGTCGGCGCCGATTTCCAAGCCCAGCACCTCGTCCTCCTCGGCCTTGCGCGAGGTCAGCATCACGACCGCGACGTCGTCGAAGGCCGAACTCGAACGGATTCGCTTGACGAGGTCCGGGCCACTTAGATTCGGCATTTCGTAATCCGTCAGAACCACGTCGGGCTTTCTCTGCTGCATCATCTGCCAGGCCTGCTGGCCGTCCTCAACCGAAATAACCTCGAAACCGCCCGAGCCCAGAATGAAGTTGGTCAGGTTGCGGACGCTGCTGGAGTCGTCCACGATCATCACGGTGCGGGCGCCGTCCCTTTCCCCGCTGCCGTTCTTCCGGCCGCGGGCCTCGGCGAGGGAAAGGAGCCGGCCTTCGTCGTCGAGCTGATCGGCCAGCCGGAAGCCCTCGGGCGGATTGGCTGCACGCAGCACCTCGCGCAGGCTGGTATGCCCCGCGAGCGCCTTCGCAATGCCATCCTCAAACAGCGTCAGCATTCCTTCCCGGCGGGCCGCATCGCGCAGATCGCGCACGCTCGCCCCCCTGGCGATCATCTCGCGCAGGTCGTCGGACAGCCACATCACTTCGTGGATCGCGACCCTGCCGCGGTAGCCGTTGTTCATGCAGTGCGGACATCCCTTCGGCCGGAAAAACCGGGTCTCAACCGGGATGCCGTACTGCTCGCACCATTCGGGCTTCGCCGTCACCTGCTCCCGGCATTTCGGGCACAGCCGCCGCACGAGTCTCTGGGCGACGACCAGGTTCACCGAAGCCGCGATCAGCGCCGGCTCCAGCCCCATCTCCTCCAGCCGGTGGATCGTGCTCGGCGCGTCGTTCGTGTGCAGCGTGGACAGCACCAGATGCCCCGTCTGGGCCGCGTGCATCGCGATTTCGGCCGTTTCCTCGTCGCGGATCTCGCCGACCATCACCACGTCCGGATCCTGACGGAGAATCGAGCGCAGCGCGGCGGCGAAGGTCAGCCCGGCCTTGGGATTCATCTGCACCTGATTGATGCCCCGGATCTGGTATTCGACCGGATCCTCGACGGTGATGATGTTCGTTTCCTCGTCGTGGATGTGGTTCAGGAAGGAATACAGCGTCGTGGTCTTGCCGCTGCCGGTGGGCCCGGTCACGAGCACGGCGCCGGTGGGCAGGCTGATCGCCCGGCGCACGCGCTTGTCGGCCTCGGGCTGGAATCCCAGCGCATCCAGATCGAGTGCGAGCGCGCTCTTGTCCAGAATCCGCAGCACGACCTTCTCGCCGTGAACCGAGGGCAGCGTGGACACGCGAAGGTCGTACTGCTTGCCCATCATCCGCACGCGGGTGCGGCCGTCCTGGGGCGTGCGGGTGTTCGAGATGTCCAGCTGCGAGAGGATCTTGATTCTGGAGGCCACGAGCTTGTGGGCGCTGGCCGGAAACTTCAGCACGGGCCTGAGCCGGCCGTCCACGCGCAGTCGGACAACGCTTTCCCGCTCGCCCGGCTCGATGTGAATGTCCGAGCTGCCCATACTCAGCGCCTTCATCAGGATGCCATTGACCAGCTTGATCACCGGAGAATGTTCCGCTCCCCGACGTAGATCCTCGATATTCTGGTTCTTATCTTCCTGTTTCTCGACCTCGATCTGGCCGAAATCGCCCGATTGCTCCAGATCGCTCAGGGAGCTCTCGAGATCCTTACCCTCACCCAGGAGTTCCTCGATTCTCTTTCGGAGCACATCGGGCCGGGTGAAAACCACTTTGATGCGACGCCCAAGACGAAACCGGATGGCGTCCAGTCGCTCGTGATTTTGAGGGTCGGCAACGGCAATGAAGCAGGGCCCTTGATGCGGCTCGTCCAGAGGAAGGAATTCAAGTTTCCGATAGATATCCTCCGGAACCAGTTTCATAAGCCGCTCGGGCGGCGTATGTCTGGAAACATCAAGATACGGAACCTTGTAGATACGGGCAAGGAACTGCAGAAGACGTTCCGAGTCCACATCGCCCAGTTCCAGCAGCGCTTCGAGCAGTCGCCCCTGGCTTCCGGCCTCGGAGGCGCAGGCGCGTTCGACCTGAGCCTCGGTGACGATGCCCGCTTCAAGGAGCTGTTTGAGCTGCCGCTGATTCAAACTCCTTCCCCCGCGTTGATGTGGTGGTTCAGAATAGCGTCCAAGCTGTTCGCGATGCAAGGGGAATTTCGGCCTTTACGCCTTGAGATGCGCTCCTAGCATCGGGCCGATGATGAATGTTGCCCGGTACTCAGGCACGGTTGCGCGATGGCTGGCCCCCGTTCTTTTGCTGGCCGGCTGCGTGCCGGGCCCGCATCAGGTGAAAAAGCAGGTTCCGGCTCCAGAGCCTATAAACATGTCCGCAGACACTGCGGCGGAACCGAGCGAGCCTCTGATTCGAAATCTCTCGCCGCTGTTTGAATCGCTGCGCGAGGACGATCTCGCCCGCGCGATGGCGCTGGCCAAGCGCACCTATCGTCCGTTCTGGGACACGATCCGCGAGCGCATGGCGCTTTACCTTCCGCTCGTGCGCGACGAACTGGAAGCCATGGGCGCGCCTTTAGCCCTGATCGCGATTCCGATCGTCGAGTCCGGGTACAACCCGTACGCGCTGTCCCACGCCGGCGCGATGGGACTGTGGCAACTGATGCCCCGGACCGCGCGCCATCTGGGCATCAAGAAAAACCGGATTCTCGACGGCCGAAGGGACGTGCGCATCTCCACCCGGGCGGCGGCCGGCTACCTGATGAGCCTTTACCGGCGGTTCGGCAACTGGCCCGCGGCAATCGCCGCCTATCACCTCGGCCCGAACGCGATGGCCCGGCGCCTGCGCGGCACTCCCTGGCGGCCGGCCGACGGGCTCGATGCGATGCCCGCGCCCCGCATCACCCGCGCCTACGTGCGCCAGGTCCTGGGGCTTGCGGCCGCGCTCGATCTGGGCGCGCTGCCCCTGCCCGAGCCCGTG
>CAYNLY010000025.1:0-6142 GCA_964398225.1 uncultured Zetaproteobacteria bacterium | reverse complement strand
TCGGTCTGCGCCGGCTGAAGGCCCTGAATCCCGGCGTGCGCGCCACGCTCCGCATCGGACAGCGCCTGCGCGTGCCCGCCAATCTGCTTGCGCGCGCCACCCCGCGGCCCAACCCGCTGCTCAGCCAGGGCCGGCGGATCCGCTACCGGGTGCGCGCCGGCGACTCGCTGTGGACGATCGCCCGGCGCTTCGGCACCACGCCGGCCTCGATCGCCCGGGCCAACGAGCTCGATCCCGACGACATCCTCCGCCCGGGACGAAAGCTGTGGGTGGTCGCGCGCATTCGCCCCGGCTGATCGGCTGATGCGTCCCTTCTTCGGGCTTGTTCTGGCATTGGCCGCGCTGTGCGGCTGCGAACCCGAAACATGGCCGGTTGGCCCCGGCCCCTACGACCAGCCGGTGGAGGACGTCCCCGCCTTTGGCGACCGGCTTGTCGATGCGAGCATCGGCGATGCGAGCAATCTGATCCCGATGATCGCGGGCGATGCGGCCAGCCATGCGATTGCGGGCCAGATGTACCTGCCGCTGCTTCGCTACGACCGCAATCTGAACCTCGTCGGGCAGCTTGCCGAGCGCTTCTCCGTGGCCGCCGACAACCGCACCCTGGTCTTTCATCTGCGCCACGGGCTTCGCTGGAGCGACGGGCATCCCTTCAGCTCGGCCGACTGCAAGTTCACGCTCGATCTGATCCTCGATCCGCACACCCAGAGCGCCTACAAGTCGGACTACACGCTGATCGACCGGGCGGAAACCCCCGATCCGTACACCTTCGTCGTGCATTACCGCGAGCCGTTCTCGCCGGCGCTGAGCTCCTGGGCGGGCCTGGCCATTCTTCCGAAGCATGTCTTCGAGCACGAGGACATCATGCATACGGAGCTGTCGCGCAAACCCAGGGCGACGATCGGACCGTATCGTCTCGCCCGCTGGGAGCCCCAGCAGGAGATCCTGCTGCGAGCCAATCCGGACTATTTCGACGGACCGGTCTGGATCGCCGAACGCATGACCCGGATCATCCCGGATACCGCGACCCAGTTTCTCGAGCTGTCCGCGGGCCGTCTGGATTCGATGGGGCTTACCCCCATCCAGTACCGCCGGCTGTTCGAGATGAAACCGCTGCTCGTGCGCGACTACCGCCGCTACAAGTACCTGGACTTCGTCTACACCTATCTGGGCTTCAACCTGAAGCGCCCGCTGTTTCAGGATCGGCGCGTGCGCGAGGCCATCGCCTACGCGATCGACCGCCAGGAAATCGTGGACGGCGTGCTTCTGGGTCTGGGCGAAACGATCGCCTCGCCCTACAAGCCCGGCACCTTCTGGGTGAACGAGCGGCTCTCGCCCCGCCCCTTCGATCCCGAGCGCGCGCGGGCGCTGCTCGCCGAGGCGGGCTGGCACGACAGCGACGGCGACGGCGTGCTCGATCGCAACGGACGCAGGTTTTCGTTCACCATTCTCACCAACAACGGCAACAAGCAGCGCGCCGATGCGGCCGCGATCATCCAGCAGCGGCTGAAATCGGTCGGCATCGAGGTCAAGGTGCGGCTCGTCGAGTGGTCCGCGTTCATCGAAAACTTCATCAACCGCCGCAACTTCGATGCGGTCATTCTCGGCTGGTCCCTCTCGCCCGAGCCCGACCAGTTCGCGATCTGGCATTCCTCGCAGACCGGAAGCCGCCAGTTCAATTTCCTTTCCTACGCCAATCCGGTCGTGGATGCGGCACTCGAAAAGGCCCGGCGCATCTTCGACCGCAACGAGCGGAAGCGCCTGTACGACCGGATGCAGGAGGAGATCTGGAAGGACGTTCCGATGGTGTTTCTGTACGCCCCCTATTCCCTGCCGGTGTTCCACAAGCGGATCCGGGGCATCGAGCCCGCGCCCGCCGGCATCGGCTGGAACAGCGAGCACTGGTATGTGCCCCGCCCCTGGCACAAGTACCGGGTGACGGCGATCGAACCGTAAGCTGGCGCGAACCGTACGCTAGATCGAGGCCTCCACGCGGAACAGGAAGGCGCGGACCATCGGCCGCCTGCCATCGCCGCCCGGATGAAGGATCCACTGATGCGACGGCTGAAGGCTCAGCCAGTTCGCAAGCTGCAAGCGGAAGGTCGCCTCGATCGATCGCTCGACTCCCCACATGGTGGCTGCCCGGGCAACCGCCAGCCCCAGCTCGTCATTCGGTCGTCCCGGAACGAGGCCGGAAAGGTGCAGCCCGTAGCCGATGTAGCGAACCACCTCGTTGCGATCGGGTGCCGCCCTGCCCAGCTGCAGGAAGGCGCCCGCATCGCCTCCGGACCACCGGCCCAGGCGCAGATCCATCACCGCATAGCCTCCGAAATCGTGGCTGAAGCTCCGGCCCCGAAACACTTTTGGCGCGGTGTGTCTCCAGTAGCCGATGCGCGCGCTCATGCCCTCGGCTGTGGTGGCGATCTCTCCGATCCACATCCGACCCTCGCCGGAGCGGAATCCGCGCGTGGCCGGATCGCCGTCGTACATTGCCATCCGGACGCTGCTTCCGGCTGCAGGCTCGATCAAAAGCCGCACCCCGAGGGCCGCCCGTGGAAACAGCGAGGCGGGCACGTTCGCCGAAATCTCCGGGCCGATCCCGAAGGATGAGTTCAGAAACAGGCTGGCGTACTCGGAAACGTCGAACTCGCTGTTCATATCGTGCAGCCCGACAAGCACGGAAACCGGGCCCGCCCGCTGCTCGAGCCAGGCCTCGTGCACGATGAACTGGTCCGGCGCCTCGATGTTCGAGGCCACCTGAAGATCTCCGAACAGCGCCGAGGAGGGATCCCCTCCGTGGTTCCTGAGCCCGTGAACGAACAGGCGTCCGCCCGGCCAGAGCCCGGCGCGCTCCGTATCCAATGTGAGCGTCAGATCCAGATTGTCGTGGTAGATCGTGCGTCGCTCCAGGCCTCCCGCAAGCGCACGCGCCCATTCGCCCGCATACTTGAATCCGAGATCAAGGCCCGGGGCAGCGTCGATCGCTCCAGCGGGCTTCGAGCCCGCCAACAGTCCGAGAACCGCGATGATACCGAAAACGATCCCGCGCATGCGCCCTCCTTCGCGGGGGTTGCGGGATTCTTTCCGCCGAAGGGAAAATGTCCAGAATGGCCCGGTCATGATGATGTTCCGGATGCTCGCATCCCTGCTGGGCCTTGGCTGGCTTGCCGCCTGCGATCTGCTCGTGCTTCCCGCACCGTTTGACTGGCCCGGAACAGTACTGCTCGTGCTGATTGCCTTGGCCCTGGGCGCGCCCGTGGTGTTGAAACTCTTCTGGCCGGGGCTTGCGCCCGATGCAGCTGCCACGCAAAGCCGGCTCCCCGAAATCGAGGGCGGGGAGTCGGCGGGATCGGTGATCCTGAACCGGCTGGTCTGGGGGTTTGGAGTGCTCGTGACCGGCATCCTGGGATGGGCCCTTGAGTTCATCACCTCGAACTTTTTCGGTTTTCTGGTTGTCCTCGCAATCGCGCTGATGCTGAGGGATGTGCTTCCCGAAAAGATGCAAAGAGTCCTTGGGCTTCGAGAGGCGCCCGACGACGAAAACCGGGACCGGGCCCCGCCCATGGGAGAGGAACAGACCCGCAGGGAAAGGCTCTGCAAAGCCATGTTCGTGCTCGGTTTCCTGGCAATCATGACTCATTTCCTCGTGCTGCTCTTTCTTTCGGATTTCGGATGGCATTGGGGAGCCGTGATCTGGAGCATTCTGATGCTGATCATGCTGGGCTTGCTTCTTGGCGCGTTTGTGGACTTTCCGGTGCCCGAGGCAGATCAACCAGCCACGCCGTCATATCCCGTATTTCGAGGGATTGCGCTGGCCTTGGCGATCTTCGGCCTGAACATGGCTCTCGAAAACCTCTTCCTCAGCCCGTCCCGAGTATGGGCTTCGATGGACACGGCCTATGCGTTCGCGCTGGTGCTGCTTCCCGCAATCACCGCGATGCTGATGCCGGAACTAAAGCGCTGGCCCTGGCCCTGGCTTACGCGTTCCAGCTAAGCCAGCGCGAATCGGGCTTGTCCCCAAACGAAAGAAACAGATGCCGCGTATGTTGCGGCAGCAGCTCGGGCGCGCGCTCCGGCCATTCGATCAGGCAGATCCAGGGCGGTCGGAAATAGTCGCGCACGCCGATCGCTTCAAGCTCCTCGGGGCCGGACAATCGGTACCAGTCCATGTGCGCGACCCGGCATGAGCGCCCCTCGTATTCCTGGATGATGGCGAACGTGGGGCTTGGAAGCGCCTCGTCCGTCACGCCCAGCGCGCGCATGATGCCCCGCGCCAGCACGCTCTTGCCGGCCCCCAGTTCGCCGTGCAGCGCCAGCACATCGCCGGGCTCAAGCCTTGCGGCGATTTCCTTCGCTTTTTCGATCGTTTCCGCTTCGCTTCTGAGAAGACACTTCACCGGCACTCAGCGGCGCTTCCCGGCCAGCGCGCGAACGATTTCCCGGCGCGAAACAAGCCCGATGAGCCGCCCTTCGTCGAGCACGGGAAGGTGATGCACCCCATGCTCGTCCATGATGCTCGCAATCTCCCCAAGCTCCGCCTCGGGCCCGACCGTGACCACATCCCGCCGCATCAGGTCGGCCGCAGTCATGGCCTGCATTCGGGCAAGCTCCTGCTCGAAGCGGGCCTCCCCGATCGGGATCACTGCGTCGAACAGGGCGAGCACGGTCGGAAGGTGCAGACTCTTCTGCTGATCGATCAGATCGGACTCGGTGATCACCCCGATCAATCGTCCCTGTTCATCGACCACGAGCAGCCCCGTGATCCCCTCCTCGGCGAAGCGCTTCGCCACCTCGGCCAGCGGCGTCTCGGGCCCGCAGGTGGCCGGCTCGGGGTCCATGATCTCCCGCGCGCTCAGGGGCTTCTGAATCATCGCGTCCTCCGATCTCTAGAATAGCCCGAATGTTCAGGCCTTGCGATAGATCTCGCCGCCTTCCTTGCGGAAGCTTCGGGACCGCTCCTCGAGTCCTCGTTCGATGGCCTCGGCGGAATCAAGCCCATGCTTCTCGGCATATTCGCGCACGTCCTGGGTGATCTTCATCGAACAGAACTTCGGCCCGCACATCGAGCAGAAGTGCGCGACCTTCGCGCTCTCCTTCGGCAGCGTCTCGTCGTGATAGGCGCGGGCGGTGTCCGGATCGAGACTCAGGTTGAACTGATCCTCCCAGCGGAACTCGAAGCGCGCCTTGGAAAGCGCATCGTCCCGGAGCTGCGCGCCGGGGTGCCCCTTGGCAAGGTCGGCCGCGTGCGCGGCGATCTTGTAGGCGATCACGCCGGCCTTCACATCGTCGCGGTTGGGTAGTCCGAGATGCTCCTTTGGAGTGACGTAGCACAGCATCGCGCAGCCGTACCAGCCGATCTGGGCCGCGCCGATCGCGCTGGTGATGTGGTCGTAGCCCGGGGCGATGTCCGTGGTCAGCGGGCCGAGCGTGTAGAACGGCGCCTCGTGGCAGTGCTTGAGCTCCTCGTCCATGTTGTGCTTGATCATCTGCATCGGCACGTGCCCCGGCCCTTCGATCATGACCTGCACGTCATGCTTCCAGGCGATCGTGGTCAGCTCGCCCAGCGTCCTGAGCTCGGCCATCTGCGCTTCGTCATTGGCATCGGCGATGGCGCCGGGCCTCAGGCCGTCGCCCAGCGAGAACGACACGTCATAAGCCTTCATGATTTCGCAGATTTCCTCGAAATGGGTATAGAGGAAATTCTCCTGATGATGCGCCAGGCACCACTTAGCCATGATCGAACCGCCACGCGAGACAATGCCGGCCAGTCGCTTTGCGGTCAGCGGCACATAGCGCAGCAGCACGCCGGCATGAATCGTGAAATAGTCCACGCCCTGCTCGGCCTGCTCGATCAGCGTATCGCGGAAGATCTCCCAGCTCAGCTCCTCGGGCTTTCCGTCCACCTTCTCCAGCGCCTGATAGATCGGCACGGTGCCGATCGGCACGGCCGAGTTGCGGATGATCCATTCGCGGGTTTCGTGGATGTTCTTGCCCGTGGACAGATCCATGATCGTGTCCGCGCCCCAGCGCGTGGCCCAGGTCATCTTTTCCACTTCCTCGGCGATGGAGGACCGGATTGCGGAATTACCGATGTTGGCGTTGATCTTCACGAGGAAGTTGCGGCCGATGATCATCGGCTCCA
>CAYNLY010000024.1:0-23704 GCA_964398225.1 uncultured Zetaproteobacteria bacterium | reverse complement strand
GAGCAGGCCGTGCTCTGCGGCGGCTGCGTGGAGCTCGTCAAGGCGGGCTTCGAGACGCTCGTCGAGGCGGGCTATGCGCCGGAGATGGCCTACTTCGAGTGCCTGCACGAGCTGAAGCTGATCGTGGACCTGATGTACGAGGGCGGCATCGCGAACATGAACTACTCGATTTCGAACAACGCCGAGTACGGCGAGTACGTGACCGGCCCGAAGGTCATCAACGAGGAATCGCGCAAGGCGATGCGCGAGGCGCTGCACAAGATCCAGACCGGCGAATACGCCAAGCGCTTCATCCTCGAGGGCCAGACCGGCTATCCCGAGATGACCGCCCACCGGCGGCTGATCGAGGCGCATCCGATCGAGCAGGTCGGCGCGAAACTGCGCGCGATGATGCCCTGGATCCAGAAGATCGTGGACAAGTCGAAGAACTGACAGGGCGGACGGATTGGCAAACCCGCGCGGGGAGGCCAGAAGGCCTCCCCGCTTTCGTTTCAGGCCGCCAGCAGATCCCGCATCAGGCCCGCGATTTCGCGCGCGACGTCCTCGTCCTCCCAGTAGCCCTGGTGCGAAAGCGGAGTCCAGCCGGTGAGCAGCCCGCCGACCTGAACGCGGATGTCGGCGGCTACAGTTCTCCGGTAGGCCGCGTTCACCGGCCGCAGGGGGTAGCCCAGCACGTCGTCGGGATCGTACAGATTGAGCCACTTCGCCCGCGCCTTGAGCCCGCGCGGCAGGGCATCGCCGGGAAAGGCGATCGGCAAGACGCGCGACCGGGGCAAAACCATCGTGAACAGCGGAAGATTGCAGCCGAAGGTGACGATGCCGGCCAGCGTGCGCATGCGCTGAAACGCGGTGTCGGCTTCCGGGGGCACGATCGGCCGGCCCCGCTGGAGATCCCAGATGTAGTTGCTCATCACATGCCCGCCGAGCGAATGCGCAAGCCACACCAGCGGACGATCGCGCCCGTCGTCGAGCCGGGCGATCGCTCGCGCCACCTTCCGGTGCACCCGCCCGTACACCGAGTCCGGATCGTCATCCACGCGCCGGTAGGCGACCACATCGCCGAGCGCCCGGACGACGAAGCCGCGCAGCTCCATCCAGTCCAGATCGCCGGCGGCGGCCGCATCGGCCAGATAGCGCCGCTCGCGCGCATCGAGCACATCGGCCCAGTAGACCTCGCGCCAGCGCACACGCCGGAACGCCGGCCCCAGGTGCTCGCGCAGCCTTGCCTTCAGCCCCCGGGAGAATCCCGGACGCTGCGAACCCATGCCGTGAATGACCGCCACCGCGAGATCGGCCATGCGCGTTCCTCCCTTTCCGGGAGTATAGACCCGCGCGCGGGCCTTTAGCGCATCTTGTAGCGGCGTTCGAGCTCGCGGCGGATGTGCCGCTCCTTCAGCGCCTGGCGCTTGTCGTGCAGCTTCTTGCCGCGCGCAAGCGCGATCTGCACCTTCGCGTAGCCCCGTTCGTTGAAGTAGAGCTTCAGCGGCACCAGCGCCAGACCCTTTTCCTTGAGCTTGCCGATCAGGCGCCGGATCTCGCGCTTGTGCAGAAGCAGCTCGCGCGAACGGCTGGGATCCGGCGGATTGTTCATCGCGGCGGGCTTGTAGGGACTGATGTGGCAGCCCACAAGCAGCACGCGTTCGTCGCGTACGATGCAGTGGGCCTCGGCGAGGCTTGCCTGACCCTGGCGGATGGACTTGACCTCGGGGCCGGTGAGGATGATGCCGGCCTCGAAGGTTTCGAGAATCTCGTATTCGTGCCGCGCGCGGCGATTGACGATGGCCATGCCGGCGATGCTAGGGGCTTTCGCCCCCCGCCGCACCTTCCCGGCGCCGCGAGCATGAAAAAGGCGGCCCGAAGGCCGCCTTTCCCGAAGGCACGGTCGGGAAGCTTACTTAATCTGCTCCTCGAACCACTTGCGGACCTCAGCCTTCTTCTCGTCGCTCAGGCGGCGATACTTCTTCAGCTGGGCCTTCATCGTGCTCTTCTTGCTGGCGAACGCGGTCACCTTCGGCTCGAGCGGACGATCCGAGTTCAGGAACTCGAACACCGCGTCCACCGAACCGTAGGCCGCCACGACCTTCTCAAAGGCCGGACCGACCTTGTCCTTGTGGCCGGCATGGCAGGCCGCGCAGAACGGCTTGGCCATGGCGGCGGTGGAAAGGCCTCCCAGCATCAGGGCAGCAGCCGCTGCCGTCGTCAGAGTCTTCTTCATCCTCATCCTCCTCTCGAGATTTGGAGCCGACTTGCTAGCGCAAACCGGACCATGGTGCAACCCTAATCTCCCTGCGGCTACCGGCCAGACGCAAAGAGTGCGCGGCCCGGCGCAGAAATCGCGCTACGCGGCCGCCTCGGCGGGCTCGCGGACGGTGAAGCTCAGGCCGGCATCGCCCGCATCCATGAGGATCGCCGCACCCGGCGGGACCTCGCCGGCGATGATCCGCCGGGCGATCGGCGTTTCGACCTGCTGCTGGATGAAGCGCTTCAGCGGCCGGGCCCCGAAGACCGGATCGTAGCCGCCGCGGGCAAGCCAGCGGCGGGCGGCTTCGGTGGCCTCCAGCCGCACCTGCTGCTCCGCAAGCCGCGCGGCCAGATCCTTCAGGAACAGATCGGCGATCTTCATCACGTCGTCTTCGGTCAGCGGCTTGAACAGCACGACCTCGTCCAGCCGGTTCAGAAACTCCGGCCGGAAATGGCCGCGCAGCGCCTGCATGACCTTCTCGCGCGCGTCCTCGCGGATGCGGCCGTGCTCGTCGATGCCCTCGAGCAGATACTCGCTGCCGATGTTGCTGGTCAGGATCACGATCGTGTTCTGGAAGTTCACTGTGCGGCCGTGGCTGTCGGTGAGCCGTCCGTCGTCGAGCAGCTGCAGCAGGATGTTGAACACATCCGGATGCGCCTTCTCGATCTCGTCGAACAGCAGCACGCTGTACGGCTTGCGGCGCACGGCCTCGGTCAGCTGGCCGCCTTCCTCGAAGCCGACATATCCCGGCGGGGCGCCGACCAGGCGGGAGACCGTGTGCTTCTCCATGTACTCACTCATGTCGATGCGTACCATGTTCTCCTCGGTGTCGAACAGCGTGCGCGCCAGCGTCCGGGCGAGCTCGGTCTTGCCGACGCCGGTCGGGCCCATGAACAGGAACGAGCCGATCGGCCGCCGGGGATCGTGGATGCCCGCGCGGGCGCGGAGCACCGCGTCGGCCACCGCCTTCACCGCTTCGTCCTGGCCGATCACGCGCTCGTGCAGCACGCTTTCCAGACGCAGCAGCTTCTCGCGCTCGCCCTCCATCAGCCGCGTGACCGGGATTCCGGTCCAGCGCGCGACGACCTCGGCGATCTCCTCCTCGGTGACCTCCTCGCGCAGCAGCTGGCGCGCCGAGGCGCTCGCCTCGTGCTCGGCAAGCTGCTTCTCGAGCTCGGGCAGCCGGCCGTAGCGGAGCTCGGCCACCTTCTCGAGCTCGTAGTTGCGCTCGGCTTCCTCGATCGCATGCCGCACCCGCTCGATTTCCTCGCGGATTTCGCGCACCTTCGCGATCGCCTGCTTTTCCTTTTCCCACTGCGCGCGCATCGCGTCGCGCTTTTCCTTGAGATCCGCAAGCTCCTTCTTCAGCTCCTCAAGGCGCGCGCGGCTCGCCTCGTCCTTCTCCTTCTTCAGCGCGGCCTCCTCGATCTCGAGCCGCATCACCTTGCGCGTCACCTCGTCGAGCTCGGCCGGCATCGAATCCATCTCGGTGCGGATCGAGGCGCAGGCCTCATCGACGAGGTCGATCGCCTTGTCCGGTAGGAAGCGGTCGGAGATGTAGCGATCGGAAAGCGTCGCCGCGGCAACGAGCGCGCCGTCGGCGATGCGCACGCCGTGATGCAGCTCGAAGCGCTCGCGCAGGCCCCGCAGGATCGAGATCGTGTCCTCGACCGAGGGCGCATCGACGAGCACGGGCTGGAAGCGGCGCTCCAGCGCCGCATCCTTCTCGATGTACTTGCGGTATTCGTCGAGCGTCGTCGCGCCGATGCAGTGCAGCTCGCCGCGGGCCAGCATCGGCTTGAGCATGTTGCCGGCATCGGTGCTGCCCTCGGTTTTTCCGGCGCCGACGATCGTGTGCAGCTCATCGATGAACAGGATGATCCGGCCTTCCGCGGCCTTGATCTCGTTCAGCACGGCCTTGAGCCGCTCCTCGAACTCGCCGCGGTATTTGGCGCCGGCCATCAGCGCGGTCATGTCGAGTGCGAAGATCGTCTTGTCCTTGAGCCCCTCGGGTACGTCGCCGGAGACGATGCGCTGGGCCAGGCCCTCGACGATCGCAGTCTTGCCCACGCCCGGCTCGCCGATCAGCACCGGGTTGTTCTTCGTCTTCCGGGACAGAATCCGGATCACGCTGCGGATCTCGGCATCGCGCCCGATGACCGGATCGAGCTTGCCCGCCCGGGCCATCTCGACCAGATCGGTGCCGTACTTGCGCAGCGCCTCGTACTGGGCTTCGGGCGTATCCGTCGTCACATGCTGCCGGCCCCGCACCTTCGCAAGCGCGGCCTCCATCGCCTGCCGGGTCAGCCCCAGTTCCTTGAAGATGCGGCCGGCATCGCCCGCATCCCCCTCGTCGATGACCGCAAGCAGAATGTGTTCGACCGAGATGAACTCGTCGCCCAGCCGGCGCATCTCCTCTTCGGCGCGGGCGAAGGTCTGCTGCAGGCGCTGGGTGATGTAGATCTTGTCGGCTTCCGCGCGTCCGCCCGTGACGCGGGGCCGGCGCGACAGCGCCTGCTGGATGCGCGCCTTGACGACCTCGGGCGTGAATCCGGCCGCCTCGATGAAGCGCGGCGCAAGGCCGTCGTCCTGCGCGAGCAGCTCGGCCAGCACGTGCTCGACGTCCACTTCCTGGTGCGAAAGCCGGGCCGCCAGCGTCTGCGCGCCGGCCAGCGCCTCGCGAACCTTCTGGGTCATGCGGTTGATGTCCATGCGTCTGCCTCCTGCCGTATCGTGTGTGCCTTTCCCTTATGGGGGCGGCAGGAGCGGAATCCAACCCCGGACGCTCAGGCGTCCGCGCGTTCGAGCCTCAGCATCACCTCGGAAAGCAGCGTCTTGCGCGTGAACGGTTTGCGCACGAAACCGGCCACACCCTCGGCAAGCAGGGCGTCGATGGCCTCGGTCCGGTCGTAGCCGCTGGCAAGAAGCACGGGCACCTCGGGGCGGATGGCGCGCATCGCGCGGAAGGTTTCCGCGCCGCCCATCAAGGGCATCGTCAGATCGAGCAGCACGAGCGCGATTTCATCCCGACGCTGGCGGAACAGGCGCAGCGCCTCCCGTCCGTCGGAGGCCTCGAGCACCTGAATGCCCTCCCGCTCGAGCAGGCGGCGGGCGACATGCCGCACCTGGTCCTCGTCGTCGACAATGAGCACCAGGCCGCGCCGGGGCTCGACGGCCCGGAAGCTGTCGGTCGAAGGCTCGGCCTGGCGTGGAAGCCCCGGAAGCGCCGGCAGAAAGACCGTGAACACCGAGCCCTGGCGGGGTGCCGTCTTCAGCGTCAGCAGGCCCCGGTGGCTGCGCACGATGCCGAGCAGCGCGGCCAGGCCCAGTCCGGTGCCTTCGGGCTTGGTCGTGAAGAACGGATCGAAGATGCGCCGCCTCGTGGCAAGGTCCATGCCGATGCCGTCGTCGCGCACCTGCAGAAACACATAGGGGCCGGGGCGAAAGCCTTCGGCCAGCACCGCGTTCGGAGGCACCTCCGCAAGCCGCAGATGCCCGGTCCGCACCGCGACGGTGCCGGGCTTCCCTTTCAGCGCCTCGGCCGCGTTCGTGATCAGGTTCATCACCATCTGCGTCATCTGGTTGCGGTCGGCGCGCACGTCCGGCAACCGATCGGCAAGCTCGATCGCAAGGGTCACATGGCGGCCCACGGCGCTGCCCATCAGTTCGCCGATTTCGCTTACGATTTCGTTCAGGTTCTGCCGGTCCACGCCCATCTGGCCCTTGCCGGCGTAGGCAAGCATCTGCCGGACCAGATCCGAGCCCCGGCGGGCGGCCTTGAAGATTCCGCGCAGGGCGTCCTTGGCCGGATGCCCGTCGGGAAGATCCAGCATCGCGAGTTCCGCGTTGCCCATCACCCCGACGAGCAGATTGTTGAAGTCGTGCGCGATGCCGCCGGCGAGCACGCCGATGCTCTCCATCTTCTGCGCCTGGAGCAGCTGCTCGGTCAGTTGCTGGCGTTCGTCCTGCGCCTGCTTGAGCTCGGTGATGTCCCGGACCACGCCTTCGATGCCGGTGCGCCGCCCCTTGTCGTCCAGGCAATACTGCACGGCCGCCGACACCCAGATTTCGCGTCCGTCCCGCGTCTGCAGCGGCGTGACGTAGTTCGTGATCCTGCCGCCGCCGGCCTCGAGCGCGGCCAGCAGCCGGTCCCGGTCCCGCTTGCGGCGATACAGCCGGGGCAGCGGCTTGCCGAGAATGGCCTCGCGCGGCCAGCCCAGAAGCTGCTCGCAGGAGCGGCTGGCCCAGATGATCCGGCCCTGAGGATCGGTGCGGAAATAGGTGTCCTGCATGTTGTCGAGGATCCGCTGAAGTTCCGCCTTGGCTCGGGCGACGTCGCGCGTGCGCGCCGAGACCATGCGACGCAGCAGCACCGCATAGAGCGCGATCAGCACGGTCAGCAGCGCAAGCCCAGCAACCCAGACCGCCGCCGCGTGCCGCTTGAGGAAGGACCGCATCGTCAGCGGCTCGCGGTAGAAAAAGCCGTCCAGCCGCAGATCGGCTACCGGAAAGCCCTCACGCGCGAACACCTTCCGGATCGCCTCCCAGCGCTCGGGGTTCGAATAGCCCACCGGCACCAGGCTCGTGGCCATCAGATCGCGGATCCCGCGCGCCTCATACATCAGGTGCTCGCGGCTCTTGTGCTGCGTGTTGTACTTCCTGAGGATCAGATCGACCGTGCCCTCGAGATCCGCGATCGCATCGCGCCAGCCCCGAAGCGTCGCATCCCGGAACGCCCGGACGACTTCGGGCCGCTGCCTGAGCATGCGCTCGGTGGTCAGAAGGGTGTCGCCGTAGAAATCAATGCCGTAATCGCGGGGGCGGAACACGCGATAGGGAATGCCGTGCTTCGCCAGCCAGAAGCCCTCATTCGTGGAATAGCCGGGGAAGGCATCGGTCCGGCCCTCGACGAGATCCTCGATCACGCCGATCGGGATCCGGACGAAATCGTTCTCGCCGAGGCCCACGGCCTTGAGCATCGCCAGCACCTCGACGGTCAGATATCCCGGCTGCATCATCACCCGCCTGCCCCTGAGCTCCTTAAGCTCATGCACGTCGTCCCGGGTGTAGATCACCTGCGGGGAATGCTGGAACAGACTTGCCAGCAGGACCACCGGCTTGCCCGCGGCGCGGTACAGAAGCGCGCCCGCATCGCCGACGGCGAACTCGGCGCCACCAGCCAGCATTGTCTCGACCGGCGCCTTGCCCGGACCGCCCTCGATCAGCGTCACGTCCAGCCCCGCCTCGCGGTAATAGCCCCGCTCCAAGGCGACAAAAAAGCCCGCCGACTGAAACTGATGCAGCCACTTCAGATGCACGCGCACCTTGGCCAGGGAATCCGCACAGGCTGAGGACGGGGCGGCAAGCCCCACGGCCAGCGCAAACACCAGAGCGCATGCCCGCACGGCGATCGAACGCGTGTTCCGGAGCCTCATCCTGCTCCCAGTGTAGATCATCGCCCGGTATCGGGCAGTTCGACGACGTAGACCGAAACCCGGGCCCGGGTCAGCGGATTGGAATTGGCGATCTCGACGATCAGGTCGTCGTTTCCGCGGGGGTTGTCGAACGCCTGCTGAAACGCGTGGTTGCCCGCCTGAAAGCTGCGCCGCTGAACAACGAGCGTCTCATGCTCGCCGCGCACCCGCACGATCCGGAAGGTCAGCGGCCCGAAGGCCTCGGAAACCATCGTGACCTCGTAGCGCCCGGGCCGGTCCGGCATGTCGAAAAACTCGCGCAGCTTCTGGAATGGCGGAATCGTGACGTCCCGGAAATACAGGTAGTCCTGCTGCGAGACCGCCGGAGCCGGGCCCGAAGCCAGCACCAGACCCGCCAGCACGAGCGCCTGCGCCAGCCACCGCATCAGGACGCACCTCCGGTTTCGATGCCATGCTTGTCACACAGGTAGCGCATCTTGTCCTTGGCCCGCTCACCGAAGCCCAGCCAGCGCCCGGCGCGCGCCTTGATGCCCCCGTTGCGCCTGAGCGCCTCCAGAACGAGCCGGCGCTCGAAGTCGGCCATCAGCTTTTCGGCCCGAATGCCCTCGTCCGGAAGGGCGGCAAACCAGGCCTCGAGCAGATCCTCCTCCTTTGCCGAAGGATGGGGACCGGCGAGATCGGGCAGATCGGTGACGATCTCGCCTTCGCTGAGCACGACCGCCCGCTCGATCACGTTTTCCAGCTCGCGCACGTTGCCGGGCCAGCGATAGCGCCGCATCGCCTCGATCACGCCCGGGGCAAAGCCGGTCATCCGGCGTCCGCACAGCGCCGCCTTGCGCGCGAGGATATGCTCCGCCAGCTCCGGCAGATCCTCCAGATGCTCGCGCAGCGGCGGCACCTCGATCTCGACGACGTGGATCCGGTAATACAGGTCGTCGCGGAACCGCCCCTCGGCCACGCGCGCTTCGAGATCCTCCCGGGTCGAGCAGATCAGGCGCACATCCGATCGGATCACCGCCTCGCCCCCCTGGCGCGTGAACTCCCCGGTCTCCAGCACCCGCAGCAGCTTGGCCTGGACGGCCACCGGCAGCTCCGCCACCTCGTCGAGAAACAACGAGCCTCCGTTGGCCTGCTCGAACCAGCCCAGTTTGCGCCGGGTCGCGCCGGGAAAGGCGCCCTTTTCGAAACCGAACAGTTCGCGCTCCAGATCGGCCGGATCCATCGCCGCGCAGTTGATCGCCACAAAGGGGCGCTCCGCGCGCGGGCTTTGCGCATGGAGATTGCGCGCCACAAGTTCCTTGCCGCTGCCGGTCTCGCCGCGGATCAGCACCGTCGACGGCGCGGGCGCCACCTGCCGGATGAGCGCGCGCAACCGCTCCATCGCCGGCGAATGGCCGAGGATCTCCGTGTTCACCCGGTGCTCGAGCGCCGCCCGCATCTGCTCCTCGAACAGCTGCCGGGCGCGCGCCTCGATCGCGCCGTCAATCGTCGCCTTCACCTCGTCGGGATCGAACGGCTTGGCGAAGAAATCAAGCGCCCCGAGGCGGCGTGCGCGCGCCGCGATCGCGCGTTCGTCGTGACCGGTGATGACGACGACCGGCGTATCCGGGCTTTCCTCGCGCAGACGTTCAAGATAGCCGAGCCCGATCTCGGGATTGTCGGGCTCCGGCGGCAGCGCCAGATCGAGCACGACGAGATCGACCCGGTGCCCGGCAAGCTGCCGCTCGGCCTCGTCCAGATCGCCCGCCTCGAGCACCTGGTAGTCGTGCTTGAGCAGCAGGCGCAGGTTGAGCCGGTTGATCTCGTTGTCGTCGACGACAAGAACGGTTCGTGGATTCATGCGTGCTCCTTTCGGGCCGTGGCGTTCGCGCGGGCCTCATCGCCGCGCCATGCCGGCAGGCGGACGATGAAGCTCGCCCCCTTGCCGGGACCGGGGCTTTCGGCCTCGATCCTGCCGCCGTGGGCCTCGACGATCCGCCGGGTCAGATACAGGCCGACGCCGATGCCGTTGGGCTTGTTCGTCGCAAACAGGCGGAACAGCCGCTGCTCGAGAAACTCGCGGCTCATGCCGCAGCCGGTGTCGGTGACGCGCACGACGGCCTCGTCGCCCGCCGATTCCGCCTCGATGGTCAGCCGGCCCCGGCTCTGCATGGCCTGAACGGCGTTGTCGAACAGGTTTTCGAACACGCTGGTCAGAAGCTCCTCGTCCCCGGCCACCGGCGGAAGCTCCCCGACGTTCTGCTCGATGAGGATGCCCTCGGGCCAGATGCGCTCGCGAACGAGCCGCTTCAGAAGCGCGCCCAGATCGACCGGCGCCTTCCTCGGATTCAGCGGGGCGTTCGGATCGCTGAGCCGGAGCATCAGCGTGCGCACGCGCAGGCTGACCTTGGCAATCGCATCGACCAGGCGGCGCAGGTCGTCCGGCTCCAGGTCTCCCTGGGCCAGATGCCGGGCGAGGAAGTTCAGATCGTGCAGCCGGTTTTTCAGATCGTGCGAATGAAGCTGGCGCGTGATCCGCGAAAGCGAATCCAGGCGCGCGGCCTCGGCCACCCGGTGCGTCAGCCGCGCATGCTCCAGACTCATCGCCGCAAACCGCGCCAGGCTTTCGAGCGCCGCCCGCTCCTCGGGGCCGGTCGGCCATCCGTCGATCCGGGGGCCGAGCCACAGCTTCGCGGTTCCCTGCCCGTGCGGCAAGCCCAGGCAAAGCTCGTAGGCATCGCGATCGGCTTCCGGATCGGGCGCATCCGGCGGATGCCGGGCAAGCCCCCCGCCGGGCTCCTGGCGTTCGTCCAGCGCCGCGTGGCGCCGGTGCGCCACCTCACAGATGCGTGCGAGAAGCGCCTGCTCGATGTCCTCGAGCGGGAGCGAGGCAAGATCACCGGCACCGAGCCGGCGGATCGCCGCCTGGGTGTCCACGCGCCTTCCGAACAGCAGCCGGTCGATCCCGCGCTGAAGAAGATGCACCACCGGCGCGTAGCCGAACACGGCCGCAATCGCGGCGAGCACGACGGATGCGGGCGATACCGAGACGCCGAACAGCGCGTAGATCACGTTCTCGGCCAGCATCAGCACGAGCACGAACAGCGCGAGCGCGGCCAGACTTGCGAGGAAATAGGCGGCCGAATGCACGAGCCGCCTGAGGATCAGCATCAGGCGCCGGGAAGCGGGCAGCCGCTCAGTCGCCGGCAAGCTCCAGGCTCTCCTCCGGCGAGGAAAACGCCGCCAGCGCGCGCCTAAGCTCCGCGCGCGGGCCCTCGCTCATCGGCGTCAGCGGCAGACGCAGCTCGTCGCGCATCCAGCCGAGCATCGCGCATGCCGCCTTCACCGGAATCGGATTGCTTTCCAGAAACAGCGCGCGATTGATGTCGGCAAGCCGCAGCTGGATGGCCCGTGCCTCATCGAGCGTTCCCGCGCGCATCGCCTCGGTGAGCCGGCGCATCGTCCGGGGCAGAATGTTCGAAACCACCGAAATCACGCCCCGTCCGCCCATCGCCATGAACGGCACGACGGTAGCATCGTCGCCGGACAGGAACACGATCCGGTCTTCCGCTTCGTTCATCGAGCGCGCAAGCTGTGCCATGTCGGCGGTGGCGTCCTTGATTCCGACGATGTTGGGGATCCTCGAAAGCCGGCCGACCGTTTCCGGCGCGATGTTCGAGGCCGTCCGGCCGGGTACGTTGTAAATGATCTGCGGCAGATGCACGGCCTCGGCCACCGTTCGATAATGCCGATAGATTCCTTCCTGGGTCGGCTTGTTGTAATACGGGGAAATCAGGAGCGCCGCGTCCGCGCCCAGCTCCTTGGCCGCGCGCGTCAGCTCAATGGACTCGGCGGTGTTGTTGCTGCCCGTGCCGGCAATCACCGGCACCCGGCCGCGCACCTCGCGCACTGTGATCTCGATCAGCCGCTTGTGCTCATCAAAGCTGAGCGTGGCGGCCTCGCCGGTGGTGCCTGCCGGGACGACGGCATCCACCCCTGCCGCGATCTGCCGCTCCAGATGCGCGCAGAACGCCTCTTCGTCGATCCGGCCCTCGCAGAACGGGGTCACGAGCGCGGTGATGGTGCCGTGGAACATGCGCCTGCCTCCTTGTGCTCCCGCTACTCTAGCGCCTGCGCCGCGCCGCAAAAGGGGCCGGATTGCCTTTGCGCGGCTCATCCCTAGTATCGTTGCTCCGCCGTGATCCGGCACGGCAGGCCAGCACACGCGAGGTTCAGGTGGCGGACGAAAGCAAAGCGATCGAACAGATGAGTTTCGAGGAAGCGCTTGCGGCCCTCGAGACGCTGGTGAAGCGTCTCGAATCCGGAGAGCTTTCGCTCGAGGAGAGCGTGGCCGCGTTCGAGCGCGGCGTCCAGCTCTCGAGGCGCTGCGAGGCCCTGCTCGAGGAGGCCGAACAGCGGCTTCAGATCGTCAACGAGGACGACGAGGAGGCGTGAACGCACCCGGGTTCCTGACCGCCTGCGCCCGGGAGACCGAACGCAGGCTTGCCGCGCTGCTCGATGCCCGGGCGCATGTCGTGCCCGGCCGGCTGCTGGCCGCGATGCGCCATTCGCTGCTCGGTGGCGGCAAGCGCATCCGCCCGGCCCTGGTGCTCGAATCCTATCGCGCGGCCGGCGGCCGGGATCCGGACGAGGCCTGGCCCGCGGCGCTCGCCATCGAATGCCTGCACACCTATTCCCTGATCCACGACGACCTGCCGGCGATGGACGACGACGATCTTCGCCGGGGAAGGCCGACCTGCCACCGTCAGTTCGACGAGGCCACCGCGATCCTCGCCGGCGACGCGCTGCAGGCGCTGGCGTTCGAGCTCCTGACCGATGCCGGCCCGCCCGCCCGTGCGGCCGGCCTCGTCCGTTCGCTGGCGGTCGCCGCCGGATGCCAGGGCATGGTCGGCGGTCAGATGCTCGACATCGAGGGGGATGCGCAACGGCTGGACGATGTTCTGGCCGTCGAGCGCATCCATGTGCACAAGACCGGCGCGCTGATCCGCTGGTGCATGCAGGCCGGGGCCATGCTTGCGAACGCCCCCGGCGACACCCTCGACCGGCTCGAGCGCTACGGCGAGGCCGTTGGCCTGCTGTTTCAGGTTGCGGACGACATCCTCGACGCCACGGCCACAACTGAGGCGCTCGGCAAGCGGGCAGGCCAGGATGCGCGGATGAACAAGGCCACCTTCGTCTCGCTGCTCGGCCTTGCCCGCGCCCGGGAACGGGCGGAGGAGATGCGACGGATCGCCATCGAGGCCGTCGAGCCGCTCGGCGCGGAAGGAGGGCATCTGGTTCAGCTTGCCGACTACATCCTGGAGCGCAGCCGATGAGCCTGCTCGAAACGATCGATTCCCCGCAGGATCTCAAGCGCCTTCCGCCCGAGAGGCTGCCCGAGCTTGCCCGGGAAATGCGCGAATATCTGATCCGGACGCTCGCGCCGATCGGCGGCCATCTGGGCGCAAGCCTGGGTGTCGTGGAACTGACGATCGCGCTGCATTACCTGTTCGATTCACCGCGCGACCGGATCGTCTGGGACGTGGGCCATCAGGCCTATCCGCACAAGATGCTCACCGGAAGGCTTGAGCGGATGCCGACGATCCGCCAGCACGGCGGACTTTCCGGGTTCACGAAGCGGTCCGAATCCGAGCACGACGCCTTCGGCGCGGGCCATGCCTCGACCTCGATCTCGGCGGCGATGGGCATGGCCATCGGCCGCGATCTTGCCGGCCGCGATCATCATGTCGTCGCGGTCATCGGCGACGGCGCCCTCACCGGCGGCATGGCGCTGGAAGCGCTGAACCATGCGGGCGGCGAAAAGCGGCGGCTGATCGTGATCCTGAACGACAACGAGATGTCGATCGCCCCGAATGTGGGCGCGATTTCCTCGTATCTGGCGCGCATCATCACCGGCAGGCCCTACACGATGGCGAAAGACGCCGCCCGGCGCGTGCTGGAAAAGCTGCCCGGCGCGCTCGATGCCGCCCGCAGGCTCGAGGAGCATCTGAAGGGCATGATCGTGCCCGGGACGCTGTTCGAGGAACTGGGCTTCCGCTACATCGGGCCGGTGGACGGCCACGACTTCGAGCATCTGCTGCCCACGCTCGACAACTGCAAGCAGCTCGAGGGACCGATCCTGCTGCATGTGCTGACGAAAAAGGGCTTCGGATTTCCGCCGGCCGAGGACGATCCGGAAACCTGGCACGGGCTCGGCCCGTACGATCCGGACACCGGCCAGCCGATCTCGGTGCCCGGCAAGCCCCCGACCTACACGCAGGTGTTCGCGGACACGCTCGCGGATCTCGCCGACGAGGATCCGCGCATCGTCGCGATCACCGCCGCGATGCCGGGCGGCACGGGGCTTTCCCGCTTTGCCCGCCGCCATCCCGGGCGATGCTTCGATGTCGGCATCGCCGAGCAGCATGCGGTGACCTTCGCGGCGGGGCTTGCCTGCGAGGGGTTCCGGCCCGTGGTCGCGATCTATTCGACCTTTCTGCAGCGCGGCTACGACCAGATCATCCATGACGTCTGCCTGCAGAACCTGCCGGTGATCTTCTGCCTGGACCGGGCAGGAGTCGTCGGTGCGGACGGCGCGACGCACACGGGCATGTTCGATCTGGCCTACCTGCGCTGCGTGCCGAACCTCACGATCATGGCCCCGAAGGACGAGCAGGAGCTGCGCGACATGCTCGCCACCGCGCTCGCGATCGAGGCTCCGGTCGCGATCCGCTACCCGCGCGGGCACGGAACGGGGCGCGCGCTGCACCCGCCCGAGGTGCTCCCCATTGGCAGGGCCGAGGTTCTGGAGCCGGGCGACGACGGGCTGCTCGTCGCCGTCGGCACGCGCGCATCCGATGCGCTGTCGGCGCGCAACCGCCTGGCCCGCGAGCACGGGCTGAATCTGAGCGTGATCAACCTCCGCTTCGTCAAGCCTCTCGATGAGGCCACCCTTGCCGCCCACCTGCGCCCGGGCAAGCCGCTTGCCGTGGTCGAGGAGGGATGCGCGGCCGGCGGGGTCGGCGAGGCCATCGCCGCATGGGCGCTCGAACAGGGCTGGCACGGGCCGCTGATCCGCATCGGGATGCCCGACCGCTTCCCGGACCAGGGCACGCAGGCCGAAATCCTCGCCGAACTCGGACTCGACGCAGCGGGCATCTATTCGCGGCTCGTGACTGCGATCCGTCCCTGAGGCGGCTTTACGCGGGCATCCGCCTGAACTAGATTGAATGTCATGATGCGCCTGCCCGCAACGATGCTGGCCTGCCTCGGGATGCTCTTTGCAGGGGCTGCGGCCGCGGCCGACAGCATGCATCCCTACATCGGAGCAAGCCGGGGCGCCGATGTGCATGCGAAACCCGCACGCAGCAGCCCGGTTCTCGGGCATCTGGAGCGGCTGACCGAGGTCCGTGTGCTCGAGCAACGGCGCGGGTGGGGCCGAATCGAAACGATTCGGGCAATCGAAGGCCGGCCGCTGCGCGGCTGGGTGCTCTCGGGCCAGATCCGGCGCCCGTACCAACCAAAGCGGAGCGAACGCGCAAAAAGCTCGTTTCTGGCAGCCTTTTCCTCGTGGTTCGGCAACGACGAGCCCGAGCGCAAGACAGCGGTGCTCGGCGTCCGCGGGCTGGAGGACGAGGGGGCGAACACGATGGGCGCGCGGAACATGAAAGCGGTGCGTTGGATGGACCGGCTCGCGGTGGACGAGGCCGAGATCGCGCGCTTCATCCGTGAGGGAAGGCTGAATCCATGATCCTCCGGGCGATTCTGCTGCTGTGCGCGCTGGCGCTATCGCGGCCAGAGGCGGCAAACGCGCTGGACCTGAAGGGGCTGGGCGAGGCCCTAGGGCTTGATCCGAACGTGACCGAGCGCATCGGGCAGGCCGCACGCGTGGTTCGCGCGCTGGTTCCGATCACGGACGAACAGGAACGCAAGCTCGGGCGCGACGTGGCCGCACGCGTGATCGGCCGCTTCGGGCTGGTGCGCGATGCCCGCCGGACCTATTACCTGAACCTCGTCGGCCAAACCATCGCCCGGCGTTCCGACCGGCCCGGAATCCCCTATCGTTTCGCGATTCTGGACACCGACGACGTCAACGCCTACGCATGTCCGGGAGGCTACATCTTCGTGACCCGTGGCGCGCTGGACATGGTCCGGGACGAGGCGGAACTCGCGGCCGTGCTCGCGCATGAAATCGCACACGTGACCGAGCGGCACATCATCAAGGCCCTGCAGAAGTCGAAGATTCTCGCCGTCGGCACGGACCTGGTCGCAGAAGCCTTCGACCAGGGCGGCGAGCTGTTCCGGCAGATGTCGGATTTCGCGACCGATGCGCTGTTCAAGGGCCTGAAAAAGACCGACGAATACGACGCCGATGCCAAGGCCGTGGTCTATCTGGACCGTCTCGGCTACGACTGGCCTGCGATGCACGACGTGCTCAAGCTGCTCGAGGCGCGCCGCCGCGCGGGCCAAGCCCGGGTGCTTGCCCGGACTCATCCCCGACCCACCGAGCGGCTCCGGCATCTTGCCGCGGCCGAACGCAGGCTGGGGCTCGACGCGCCCACCGGCATCCGGCTGCGCGAGCGATTCCTCAAGCGGGGGGCCTGAACCCATGCCCCCGCCAGCCCGGGCCGGACGCATGCGTCTGGATCAGTTGCTCGTCGAACGTGGGCTTGCCGAATCGCGGAGCCGCGCGCAGGCGCTGATCATGGCCGGGCTCGTCTATGTCGACGGGCGGAAGACGGACAAGCCGGGAACGCGCGTGCCGGTCGAGGCCGCAATCGAGGTGCGCGAGACGATGCCGTGGGTGTCGCGCGGCGGACTGAAGCTCGCCGCGGCCATCGAGGCCTTCGATTTGCGCGCGAATGGAGCGGTCTGTCTCGACGTCGGTGCGTCCACCGGCGGATTCACCGATGTGCTGCTTCATCATGGCGCGCGCCGGGTCTACGCGGTGGACGTGGGGCACGGGCAGCTGCACTACCGGCTCCGAAGGGATGAACGGGTCGTGAACCTCGAGCGGACCCATGTGCGGAAACTCGATGCCTCGCTCGTGCCGGAACCCGTGGACGTGCTGGTGATCGACACCTCGTTTATTTCGCTTACCCGCGTGCTTCCGCATGCCTGGCCGTTTCTCAGGCCGGGGGGCTGGTGCGTGGCGCTGATCAAGCCGCAGTTCGAGGTGGGACCGAAACGCCTGGACAAGGGCGTGGTGCGGGACGAATCCGTGCGCCGGCAGGCGGTCGAGGACATCCTGGCCTTCGTGCGCGCCGAGCTTCCCGACGCCCGAGTGCTCGGCGTGGAGCCGTCGCCCGTCAAGGGGCCGAAAGGAAACGTCGAATACCTGCTTGCGATGCGCCGCGAACGGACCGAGGAAGCGGGCGGCTTTGACAAGCCCGAACGGCATCCCGAGGATGGCCGGGCCGATGAGGATTGAGCCAACGAAGCCGACGCCCCGGGGCGGGCGGACGAACGCCGGTCGCCGCGACTATTCGCCACGGATCGCGGGCCGGGCGCGGCGGCAGACCTGGCCCCGCGCCGGGTTCTATCCGGTTCTCGGAGCGATTGCCGGGGCGCTGATGATTTTCGTGCTCGTCGGGATCACCGACCGGGCGGTCGATGCCGATACGCGCCTGCCGCGAAGCGAGTGGCTTCCCGTCGCCTCGCTGGAGGATGCCGCGCAGGATGCCGCCGGCATGCGGCTGGAAACCGTGCTCGCCCCGGGAGATACGGCGATCGCCGCATTGAAGCGCCTGGGCTTCGACGGGGCCGCGATCCAGGCGATGATCGAGGCCAGCCGGCCGGTCTATTCGCTTGCCCGCGTGCAGGCGGGCCACCGCTTCGTCCGCCTGGACCGGAACGGGCGCACGCTCGTTCGCTACCGGCTGGAGGGCGAACGCTGGCTGGAACTTGCGCGCGCGGACGATGGCTGGCAGGCCCGGATCGTCGAGACCGAGATCAGGCGCAGGCAGCGCCTTGCGGCCGGCGTCGTGCACGATTCGCTGTTCGCGGCGGCGGCCAAGGCGGGCCTGGACGAGCGGACGACGATGAATCTCGTGGACATCTTCGCCTGGGACATCGACTTTGCGCGCGACATCCGCGAGGGCGACCGGTTCCGGGTGCTCTATGAGGAGCGTTTCGACGCCGAGGGCCGGGAGCTCGGCACGCGCATCCTGGCCGCCGAGTTCGTCAACCAGGGCCGCCGCTACCGGGCGGTCCGCTATCGCAACGCCAAGGGCGAGGAGCATTTCTACACCCCGGATGGCCAGAGCATGCGCAAGGCCTACCTGCGCGCGCCGGTCAAGTATACGCGCATCTCCTCGCGCTTCTCGCTGTCGCGCAAGCATCCGGTGCTCGGATACACCCGCGCGCACAAGGGCGTGGACTACGCCGCGCCCGCCGGCACTCCGGTGCATGCGATCGGCGACGGATACGTGCGCTTCGCCGGCTGGAAGGGAGGCTACGGGCGCCTGATCGTGATCCGGCATACGAACCGCGAGCACAGCACCGCCTATGCCCATCTGCGCCGGTTTGCCCGGGGCATTCGCAAGGGCGTCCGCGTGCATCAGGGCCAGGTCATCGGCTACGTCGGCATGAGCGGCCTGGCCACCGGACCGCATCTGCACTTCGAGTTCCGGATCCGGAACCGTCCGGTCAATCCGCTGTCGATCCGCAGCCGACCGGCCAGGCCCGTGCCGGCAAGCGAGATGGCGCGTTTCCGGGAGCAGACCGCGCCCTGGCTTGCGATGCTCTCACGCATCGAACCGTCGGACTGGAGCTGAGGGATGAACGAAGCCATCCGGGCGGACTGGCAGCGGCAGGCGCGGGAGGTGCTGGCCATCGAGCGCGATGCGATCGCGCACCTTGCCGAGGCCATCGACGAGCGCTTCGGCCGGGCCGTCGAGGCGATTCTCGCGCTGGAAGGCCGGCTCGTCGTGCTCGGCATGGGCAAGTCGGGCATCATCGCGAAAAAGATCGCCGCAACCTTCGCCTCGACCGGAACACCCGCCTTCTTCGTGCACGCGGCCGAAGCCCAGCACGGGGATCTGGGCATGATCACCGGCCAGGACGCCGTGCTGGCCGTGTCGAACAGCGGCGAAACCGCCGAGGTCACCGGACTTCTGCCGACGATCAAGCGCATGGGCGCAACCGTGATCGCGATGACCGGGCGCCCCGACTCGACGCTTGCGCGCCATGCCGACATCGTGCTGGAAATCCCGGTCGAGCGGGAGGCCTGCCCGATGAATCTGGCACCGACGGCGTCGACCACCGCCACACTCGCGCTCGGAGACGCGCTCGCCGTCGTCGTGCTCCGGCAGCGGGGATTCCGCGAGGAGGACTTCGCGCGCGTGCATCCGGCCGGATCGCTCGGCCGCCGGCTGCTGAAGGTGGCCGATGTCATGCACGGCGCCGATGCGTTGCCGCTTGTTCCCGAAGACGCGAGCCTTCGCGATGCGATCCTGGAAATCAGCTCGCACCGGCTGGGCATCACCGGCATCACCCGAAACGGCAGGCTCGTCGGCTGTCTGACCGATGGCGACCTCCGGCGCATCCTCGTGCGCGGGGAAATGAATCTCGATGCTCCGGTCGGCCCGCTGATGCATCCGGACCCGCTGACCATCGGCGAGGACCGGCTGGCCAGCGAGGCGCTCCGGCGCATGGAGGAACACAAGGTGACCGTGCTCTTCGTGCACGACGACCGGGGCGAGATGTCGGGCATCGTGCACATGCACGACCTGCTCGAGGCAGGTGTGGCATGAACGGGCGGCGCGGTTTCGATTTCCCGTTCGCGGAAGGCGCGTCGATCCGGATGCTGGTGCTCGATGTGGACGGCGTCTTGACCGGCGGCGAAATCGTGATGGACGGCCGGGGCGGGGAGCTCAAGGCCTTCAACGTCCGCGACGGACACGGCATCAAACTGCTTCAGCGTGCGGGTGTAACCGTGGCGATCCTGACCGGACGCTCGTCCGAAGTGGTTGCCCAGCGGGCGGAGGATCTGGGCATCGAGCATGTGATCCAGGGCTGCCTGAACAAGACGGAAGGCTTCGAGCGCCTGCTTGCGGCCACGGGGCTCGGTGCCGGGGAGTGCGCGATGATGGGCGACGATGTGCTCGATCTTCCGGTCATGCGCGCCTGCCGGCTGGGGCTTGCCCCCGCCGATGCGCATCCGGCCGTGCTGCGCCGCGCCGACTGGATTTCGGACCACCCCGGCGGCCGGGGCGCGGTCCGTCAGGCGGCCGAAGGGCTGATCCTCGCCCGGGGCGCCTGGCAGTCCGTGCTCGGCGAACGCTACGGCGTCAGCCCCGCCGACTGCGGCTGGCCCCGCTGAAGGCCCGTGCGGCGACGGCTGCTGACAGTCGTCAAGTGGGCGGGGCTCGCCACAGCGGTGGGCAGCCTCGCATCGGCGGCAGGGCTGATGGCGACCGGCGCGGGCCCGAAGCCGCCCGCTTCCTCCCCGAATACGGCGGCTCCCGGCACGCATGTGGCCGAACCGCTGATCGTCGAGCGGCGCGGACAGCGGCTGATCTGGAAGCTGTCGGCGCGGGAGGCCAACCAGCAACTGGACGGAAGAATGCGACTGGATGCGCCCGAGCTTACCCTCGTCACCCGCGACGGCCGCGAAGCGCCGATCCGGGCCCGGACCGGCTGGTTCGATCCACTACACCGGAATATAAGCTTCGAGGGCGACGTCTCGGCCCTCTTCGACGGCTGGCAGCTGACGACCGAACGGATGCGCTACGTCGCAAGCCGCGATCAAGTCCGGATCCCGGGCGCGTTCCGGCTCCGGGACGCGACGCGCGAGATCCGCGGACGCGACGCCGTCGTCGACCGCGCCCGCGCGCGAGCGGACATCCGCGGCGGCATCCGGATCGTCGACCGCGCGCCCGAGCTTGCGCCCGGAGGCCGGCCTTGATGGCGCGCCTGCTGATGCCCGTGATCGCCGCGCTCATTTGTGCGGCTTCGGCCCATGCCGGGGATGCCTCGATTCCGCTGACGATCGAAGCCGACCGGCTGCATCTGGAGCATGGCCCGCGCCTCGCCGTCTTTACCGGCCATGTGCACCTGACGCGCGGGGACTTCGAGCTGTTCTGCGACCGGCTGACCGCGCACTACGGCGCCCGCTCCCGGATCTCCGACGCCCTCGCCGAGGGATCGGTGCGCATCCGGCAGGGCGACGTGACCGGCACGGCCGCGAAAGCGCGCTACGATGCAGCGGCAGATCAGGTCGAGCTCGTTGGCGAGGCCGTGCTTATCCGCCCCGGAGGCCGGGTCGAGGGCGAGCGGATCGTGCACGCGCTGTCGGAAAAGCAGACGGAGGTCGCACCCGCCGACGGCGGGCGCGCCCGGATGGTGATCGACGAGGAGAACGCACCGTGAGCGTGCACCACCTTTCCGCGCGGGGGCTGGTCAAGGCCTTCCAGAACAAGCGCGTCGTATCCGGCGTGGACCTCGACGTCTATTCCGGCGAGTGCATCGGACTTCTGGGCCCGAACGGTGCCGGCAAGACGACGACCTTCTACATGGTCTGCGGCCTGATTCCGGCCGACGAGGGCGAGATCCGGCTGGACGGAGAGAATCTCGCCGCGCTTCCGATGCACCTGCGCGCGCGCCGCGGCATCGGCTACCTGCCTCAGGAGGCCAGCATCTTCCGGCGGCTGACCGTGCGCGAGAATCTGCTCGCGATCTTCGAAACGCTTGATCTGCCGCCGATCCAGGTCGAGGAGGAACTGGAGGCGCTGCTGGTCGAGTTCGGCATCGAGGGCGTACAGCACCAGAAGGCGTACACGCTCTCCGGCGGCCAGCGCCGGCGCACCGAGATCGCCCGCGCGCTGGTCACCAAGCCGCGCTTTCTCCTGCTCGACGAGCCGTTTGCCGGCGTCGATCCGATCGCGGTCGAGGACATCAAGGGCATCATCGCCGACCTGCGCAAGCGCGGCATCGGCATCCTGATCACCGATCACAACGTGCGCGACACGCTCTCGATCTGCGACCGCGCCTACCTGATGGCGCACGGCGAGATTCTCGTGCAGGGCACGCCGGAGGAGATCGTCGCGCACCCGGACGCGCGCAGGCTCTATCTCGGCGAAAGCTTCCGCCTCTAGCTCCGGCTTGATTCGCGCGCCCGTTCGTCCATCATGGGCTCGATGACCGATGAATCCCGCTGGAATCGAGCCGTCACCGTCGCCATTACCGGCGCTTCCGGCGCCCGCTATGCGCTCCGGCTCATCGAGCGCCTGGGCCGGGCCGGCCGGGGCGTGCATCTGCTCTGCTCCGACGCCGGCCGGATCGTGCTCGAAACCGAGGAGGGCCTTCGGCTTGCCGAAGAGCCGAAGGAGGCTGCCTCCGAACTTGCCGGAAGCCTCGGCATCGAGCCCTCGGGGCTTCGCGTCCATGCGCTGCTCGACTGGTTTGCGCCGGTCGCCTCGGGCTCGGCCGGCATCCGCGACATGGTCGTCGTTCCCTGTTCGATGGGGACGCTCGCGCGCATCGCCAGCGGCGCGTCCGACAACCTGATCGAACGCGCGGCCGACGTGATGCTCAAGGAACGCGGGCGCCTGATCCTCGTGCCCCGGGAAACGCCGCTGTCCGCGATCCATCTGGAAAACATGCTGAAGCTCGCCCGGATGGGGGCTCTGATCCTGCCCGCGATGCCCGGCTTCTATCACCGGCCCGAGGGGATCGGGGATCTCATCGACTTCGTCGTGGACCGCATCCTCGATCACCTCGGCGTGCACGATCACGGAGGCCCGCGATGGGGCGCATGACGCGCTTTGCCGCTTCCCTGTCCGCCGCCCTGATGCTGGCCGGCTGCGAAGTCGTGCCGATGATCGCCGCGATTCCAAGCGCGATCGTCGAACCGATCTTCGGTGAGTTCGGAAGCGAGGAACGCAGCATTCCGGCCACGATGCGCGCAAGCCTCGTCGGCGCGAAAAAGGCGCTGAACACGATGGCGCTGGCCATCGATCTCGTCGAATACCGCGACGACGGCTACGATCTGGGCTTCGGCAACGAGCGCATGGACGGCCGCATCACGCTGATACGCCAGACCGAGCGGCTGACCACGGTCCGGGTCAAGGTCAAGACCAGGATCCGCCAGGAATCGGTCGAAGAAGCCGTGCTGGATCAGATCGAGCTCTATGCCACGAAGGCCCGCCCCAACGAGCGCGCCCGTTTCCGCGGCTATCCGCCGGTGCATCGGGCACCAAAACACGATTCCCCGGTGATCGGCCTGTATCGCCCCAAGGCAAATCTGGCCGCCAGCCGGGCCTACAAGCCCGGCTGGCTTGCCGTGAAGCTGCCTTCCGGCAAGCGGGGCTACATCGAAGGTCGCCTTCAGGATCATGTCGCCAAGGAGGAACGCCGATGAGCACGTCCGAGCAGAACCGCATCATTGATGAAATCGCCGAGCGCATCGCATCCGGGCTGAGGCTTCTGGGCGGCCTGAAGGAGGGCGCCGAGGCCCAGGTGCGCGCGATCGTCGAGGGCGCGCTGAAGGAATTCGACGTCGTCACCGGCGAGCGGATGCAGGTGCAGGAGGCGATGCTCGCAAACGCGCGCGAGGAACTGGAAAAGCTCGAGGCGCGCGTGGCCGAGCTCGAAAAGCGCCTGAAGCGGCAGCCGCAGGAAAAGCCCTCCAAGCCCGATTCTTCCGATTCCTGACCGCGCGCCATGCATGCCCGGCTTCCGTCCGCCGCGCTGTCGGGCCTTGACGCATGGCCGGTCGAAATCGAGGTGGATCTTCAGCGCGGGCTTCCGTCCTGGAGCATCGTGGGCCTGCCCGAGGCAAGCGTGCGCGAGGCCAAGGACCGCGTGCGCGCCGCGATCCAGAACGCCGGCTTCGAGTTTCCGCTGCGGCGGATCACGGTGAACCTTTCGCCCGCCGACCGGCGCAAGGAGGGCTCGCACTTCGATCTTCCGGTCGCCATCGGGCTTCTGCTGGCCTCCGGCCAGCTCGGCATCGAGCCCGATGCGCGGATCCCGCTTCTGATCGGCGAGCTTGCGCTCGACGGGCGCCTGAAACCGGTGACCGGGGCGCTGCCGCTGGCGCTGTTCG
>CAYNLY010000023.1:0-23710 GCA_964398225.1 uncultured Zetaproteobacteria bacterium | reverse complement strand
GGGATGCGCTGTTTCCGAGAGACGGTGCGATGACGCAGATCAAGGATCCGGAGGAATACCGGCGCAAGCTTGGCGCCCACCGGCAGGGGCTCGGCCAGTCCGCCGTTCAGGAGGCAAGCAGCGCGTTCACTCGGCGGACGAATCCCGCCGGATCCTCCGGCAGCGCACCCTCGGCGAGCAGCGCCTGATCGAACAGCACGAGCGCCAAGTCCCGGATCTTCTCGGGCTTGCGCGCATGGGCGAGCTTCCGGATCAGCGGATGGCCGGGATTGATCTCTAGGATCGGCTTGTGCTCGGGCGCTGCGTGCCCCAGCTGGCGCAGGATGCGTTCCATGTTGTTCGAGATGTCGAGCGCATCGGCGACCAGGCAGGCGGGCGACTCCGTGAGCCTGTTCGTGGTGCGCACATCCTTCACCCGCTCGCCCAGCGTTTCCTTGAGCCGGCGGA
This sequence comes from uncultured Zetaproteobacteria bacterium, assembly GCA_964398225.1. Taxonomy (GTDB): domain Bacteria; phylum Pseudomonadota; class Zetaproteobacteria; order Mariprofundales; family Mariprofundaceae; genus CAYNLY01. The sequence goes on along the minus strand of CAYNLY010000023.1, from coordinate 23,263 downwards.
TGGCGGTGTTCACGTCCCGTTCCGGCGTTTTCTCCGCTTCCGGTTCTTCCTGCCCGGCGCCGATTTCGGAGGGATCGATCTCGCCCTTGGCCACGGATTTGAGCGGCGTGCCCTCGAATTCGGCGAGCGCGCCGACCAGCCATTCGTCGATCCGGTCGTGCAGCAGCAGCACCTCGATGCCCTGCTTGCGGAAGATTTCCAGATGCGGGCTGTTCTTCGCCGCGGGCAGCGACTCGGCCGTGATGTAGTAGATGGCCTTCTGGCCCTCCTTCATCCGCGCGCGGTAGTCGGCAAGCGAGACGCTTTGTTCGTCGGATGAAGTGGAGGCAAAGCGCAGGAGCTTCGCAAGTTCCTCGCGATGCGCGAAATCCTCGATCACGCCTTCCTTCAGGCAGTTGCCGTAGGCCCGCCAGAAGCGCGCGTACTTTTCGGGCTCCTTTTCCGCCATCCGGGAAAGCCACGAAAGCACGCGGGAGGTTGCGCCCTTCTTCAGCGCCTGCATCGCGGGGCTTTCCTGGAGCATTTCGCGCGAGACGTTGAGCGGCAGATCCGCCGAGTCCATCACGCCGCGCAGGAAACGGAGCCAGCGCGGCAGGATCTTGTCGTCCGCGTTCATGATGAACACGCGCCGCACATAGAGCTTCACGCCGTGGCGCGCATCCGCATGCCACAGATCGAACGGAGGCTCGGCCGGAATGTAGAACAGCAGCGTGTACTCGTACTTGCCTTCCAGATGCTGGTGCAGCCAGTCCAGCGGCTCCCCGAGATCGTGGCTGACATGCTGGTAAAAGGTCTTGTAATCCTCGTCGGACAGCTCCGATTTCGGCCGCGCCCAGAGCGCCGAGGCCTGGTTGACCGTTTCCCAGCCCTCGCCCTCGCGCTTCTTCATCCGGATCGGGAACGGGATGTGGTCGGCATACTTGTGGACGATCGAGCGCAGCCGCCAGGGATCGAGGAACTCGTCCGCATCCGGTTTCAGATGCAGGACGATTTCGGTGCCTCGATCCTCCTTCTCGACGGTTTCGATCTCGTAGGTGCCGTCGCCGCGCGAATGCCAGCGCACGCCGTGCTCCTTGCCCAGCCCCGCGCGGCGCGTGGTCAGCGTCACCTCGTCGGCGACGAGGAAGGCCGAATAGAATCCGACCCCGAACTGGCCGATCAGATGCGCATCCTTTTCGGCGTCCCCGGTAAGGCTTTCGAAGAACTCGCGCGTGCCCGATTTCGCGATCGTGCCGATGTTCTCGATGACCTCCTCGCGGCTCATGCCGATGCCGTTGTCGCGCACGGTGATGGTCCGGGCCTGCTTGTCCACGTCGATGAACACATGCAGATCCGAATCGCCCTCGTAGAGGCCGTCGTCGGTGGCCGCCTCGAAGCGCAGCTTGTCCGCGGCGTCCGAGGCGTTCGAGATCAGCTCGCGCAGGAAGATTTCCTTGTTCGAATAGAGCGAATGGATCATCAGGTCCAGCAGTTGCCGGACCTCGGTCTGGAAGTTCAGCGTTTCCCGGGTCGAACCCTGATCCATCCGGCATCCTCCATCGCAACGGGATCAGCCGCTTTGTGGGGTCTTACGCCGGTTCGTTCAAGACCTCGAGGATCCTGCGCCAGGCGCTCAGCTTGTCTTCCGGGCGCATTGCGGCATGCGCGGGGCTCGTGGAGGGAAGGCGGGTGAGCGGCAGCGAGCGCCAGCGCTCGTCCAGGCCGGGCAGGACCAGCCGGCGGTAGAGTTCCATCGCCTTTGCCCCATTGAAGAACACATGCCGGATGCCGGGATGGGCGGCGTAGAAGCCGGCGAAGTCGTTCGGCTCGACCTCGCGGATGTCGGCATCGAGCGAGCCGGGTCGGATGCAGGCGTGACAGACATCCCAGAGCGCAAGCCCGGCTCCGGCAAGGGCCCGGTATCGGGCCTCCCATCCGGCTTCCGGATCGAGGCCGAGCAGCGCGGACATGATCGGCCAGAACGCGTTGCGCGGATGCGCATAGTAGCGGCCGGCCGCCAGCGAGGCCTGGCTGGGCATCGAGCCCAGGATCAGCACGCGCGCATCGGCATGCGCGATCGGCGCAAACCCCGTGCGGCGCATCAGCCGGCGAGGATGCTGGCCGCCGCCTTCAGCCCGTCCACGGCCGCCGAGACGATGCCGCCGGCGTATCCCGCGCCTTCGCCGACCGGATACAGGCCGGGCAGATTCACGCACTGCAGGCTTGCGTCGCGCTCGATGCGCACCGGACTGCTGGTGCGCGTTTCGCTGCCCAGAAGGTTGGCTTCCTCCGTCAGATAGCCGCGCATTTTCCGGTCGAACGCGACGATCGCCTCGGCAAGGGGGCCGGCGATCCAGCCGGGCAGCACCTCGCGCAAATCGGCGGGCGTAACCCCGGGCTTGAACCGACAGGGCGCAAGCGTGCCGCTGGCCCGGCCGGCGACGAAGTCGGTGATGCGCATCGCCGGCGCGCGGAAGCCGCCGCCCCCGGCGGCAAAGGTGGCGCGCTCAAGCGTTTGCTGGAACGCAACCCCGGCAAGCGGCCCGCTGAGTCGGTGGTGAAGGCTAAGATCCCCCGGGGTGACCTGCACGACCAGCCCCGAGTTCGCCCAGGGAGATGCGCGCTTGGCGTTGCTCATGCCGTTCACCGCCATGCCGTCGGGCTCGGTGGGCGAGGGCACGATCAGGCCCCCCGGGCACATGCAGAAGGAATAGACGCCCCTTTGGCCCAGGTGCGGATCCCGCACCTGGTGACTGAGCCGGTATTCGGCCGCGCCGAGCCGGGGATGGCCGGCATGTTTCCCGAACTGGATGCGGTCGATCAGCGCCTGGGGATGCTCGGCGCGCACGCCCACGGCGAACGGCTTGGCGCTGAGCCGCACGCCGATCTCGGCCAGATGCGCGTACACGTCCCGCGCCGAGTGGCCGGTGGCGAGCACGACCGCATCGGCAACGAGTTCCTCGCCGCGGTCGGTGACGGCCCCGACGGCGCGGCCGCTTTTTACGAGCAGGCGCGCCGCCTTCGTCTCGAAGCGGTAATCGACCCCGAGCGAACGCAGATGATGGCGCAGGTTGCGCACGATGCGCACGAGCCGGTCGGTGCCCAGATGCGGGTGCGCATCAACGAGGATGGACGGATCGGCGCCAAACTCAACGAAGCGCTTCATGACCCATCGCGTCCAGGGATGCTTGATGCGCGTGTACAGCTTGCCGTCGGTGTAGGTGCCCGCGCCGCCCTCGCCGAAGCAGATGTTCGATTCCGGATCGAGTTCGCCCCGGCTGCGCAGCCGGCCGATGTCGCGCATCCGGGATTCGACCGGTCTGCCCCGCTCGATCAGCCGGACCCGGCATCCCGCCTCGGCAAGCGCCATCGCCGCGAACAGCCCGGCCGGCCCCGCGCCGATCACGAGCACGTCCTTACCCTTTGCCGCCGCCCCGAGCTCGGGAGGCCGGGCGGGATCCAGCCGGCTTTCGCGGATCGGCGCAAGGCCCGGCGCGTGTCGCGCAGGCGCGCGATCGAGCAGGAACTCGACCGCGCAGACGAAATGGATCCGGCGCTTGTTCCGGGCATCGAGCGAGCGGCGGACGAGCGCGAAATCCGTTAGATGCCCGGGCGATACGCCGAGCCGGGCGGCCGCCTTGGCCTTCAGCTGCGATTCGTCTTCGTCAAGGGCGAGGGAAAGCCCGCCCAGCCGGTATCGGGTCAATGCGGGTCAGACGGCGGCGAGCAGGCCGCGCTCGGTGCGGACGATCCGGTTGCGTTCGTCCACATAGACCAGGCGGGGGCGGAACGCGCGCGCCTGATCCGCGTCCATCGAGGCGTAGGTGCAGATGATCAGCAGATCGCCCGGGGAAGCCTTGTGCGCCGCCGCCCCGTTGACCCCGATCGTGCCCGAATCGCGCGGGGCCTCGATCGCGTAGGTCGTCAGCCGTTCGCCGTTGCTCACGTTGTAGACGTGCAACTGTTCGAACGGGAGGATGCCCGCGGCTTCCATCAGCCGGGCGTCGATCGCAAGCGAGCCTTCGTAGTCAAGTTCGGCGTGCGTGACCGTGGCGCGGTGGATCTTCGATTTCAGCATCGTCAGGTGCATGGCTCCTCCTCAAGGGCCAGATTGTCGATCAGCCGTGCCCGGCCGATCCGGGCGGCGACGAACGCGCGCGCGCCGGGCGCGATGCGCTCTAGCGGCGCCAACGTGTCGCCGTCGCGGATTTCAAGGTATTCGGGCCGGACGCCGGCCGCTTCCAGCCGCAGCCGGCCGAGCTCGATCAGCCGCGCCGAATCCTTCTCCCCGGAACTTGCCGCGCTGCGCATCGCGCGCAGCGCCGAATACAGGGCGCCTGCCCGGGTCCGTTCGGCCTCGTTCAGGTAGCGGTTGCGGCTGCTCATCGCCAGCCCGTCGTCCTCGCGCACGGTGGGAACGCCCTCGATCCGCACCGGGAAGTGGAAGTCCCGGACCATGCGCCGGATGATCGTCAGTTGCTGCCAGTCCTTTTCGCCGAAGACCGCGACATCCGGGCGCACGAGCTGAAACAGGATCGCGACGACGGTGGCGACCCCGTCGAAGTGGCCCGGCCGTTCGACTCCGCACAGGCAGCCGGCCAGCCGGTCGTCCACGCGCATGCGCACCTGCGGCGGCCCTTCGGGATAGAGGGTTTCGGGATGGAACAGCAGATCCACGCCGTCCTCGCGGCAGCATTCCCGATCGGCCTCGAACGTGCGCGGGTATGCGTCGAAATCCTCGCCGGGGCCGAACTGCAGCGGGTTGACGTAGATGCTGACGACGACCGAGCGCCCGAGTCTTCGCGCCCGCCGGATCAGCGTTCGATGTCCCTCGTGCAGGCAGCCCATCGTCGGAACGAAGGCCACGGGAGCGGCAAGCCGATTCCTCGCGGCCGCGAGTTCCTCGATCGTGGATGCGACGATCATTGGGCGGGGAACCGGCCCGCGCGCACGTCCCCGGCCCAGCGCGCAAGCGCGGCTTCGATCACTTGGGCCAGATCCCGATAGGCGGGCGCGAACGGCGGGGGGGAGGCGCTCAGGCCCAGAAGGTCGTGCCAGACCAGCACCTGCGCATCGCATTCGGGCCCCGCGCCGATGCCGACCGTGGGCACATCGAGCGCGCGCGTGATTTCACCGGCCAGCTCGGCCGGCATGTTTTCGAGCACGATCGCCACTGCGCCCGCTTCGGCGAGCGCCCGGGCATCCTTCAGGATGCGTTCGGCTTCCTCGGGCCGGGTGCCCTGCCGGCGGTAGCCGCCGAGCCGCTTGACCGACTGCGGGGTAAGCCCGACGTGGCCCACGACCGCCACGCCGCGCTCGGCCAGGAAACGGACCGTGGGCAGCATCGGCGCGCCGCCCTCGAGCTTGACCGCATCGCAGCCGGTTTCCTGCAGCACGCGGGCCGCGCTTTCCCAGGCCTGGCCTGGCGAGGCCTGATAGCTGCCGAAGGGAAGATCGCAGACCACCCAGGCGCGCCTGCGGCCGCGCACGACGGCGGCCGTATGATGGATCATCATCTCCAGCGTCACGGGAAGCGTGGAATCGAAGCCCAGGCAGACCATGCCGAGCGAATCGCCGACCAGGAGCACGTCGATGCCGGCGGCTTCGGCGAGCCGGGCCATCGAGGCGTCGTAGGCGGTCAGCCATACGGTTTTTCGGCCGTCCCGCTTGGCGCGCGCAAGCGTCGCCGCGGTGACGCGTGATTCCTGAGTCATCTGCACCTTCCGCTTCGGCCCGCAGCATGCGCGGTGCCGTCTTCCGGTCGCGCCGATGCTAGTCGCCGGCCGTCCGTTGCGCCACCGGAAGGCTGGCGCGCAGCCAGGTCAGCCCAAGCACGGCCGAGACCAGGGAGCCCGCAAGAATGCCGATGCGTTCGTCGAACAGCAGCGGAACGCCCGATTCCTCGAAGGCCAGCGAACCGATGAACAGGCTCATCGTAAAGCCGATGCCGCACAGAAACGCCGCGCCCGCGATCGCGCGCCAGTCCAGGCCCCGGGGAAGGCGGGCAAGCCCCAGGCGCACCCCAAGCGCGCAGGCGGCGAGGACGCCGACGGGCTTGCCGATCGCCAGCCCGAGCGCGATGCCGAGCGGCACCGGATGCACCAGCGCCTGCCATCCCGGGACGGGTACGCCGGCGTTTGCGAGCGCGAACACGGGCAGCACGCCGAGCGATACCGGCTTCGTGAGCGCATGTTCCAGTCGGATCAGCGGCGGATGCCCGCCGGTGTTTCCGGGATTCAGCGGAATGAACATCGCCAGCGCCACGCCGGCAAGCGTGGCATGCACGCCCGACTTGAGCAGCGCAAGCCAGAGCACGAAGCCCACGACGAGATAGGGCGCAAGCCGATGTATGCGCAGGCGATGAAACAGCGTCAGCACGCCCAGGCAGCCGACGGATGCCGCCAGCATCGGCAGCGAGATCTGGTCGGTGTAGAAGATCGCGATCACGGCCACCGCGCCGAGATCGTCGAAGATCGCCAGCGAGACCAGAAACACCTTCAGCGCCTTCGGAATGCGGCCTCCGAGCAGGCCGAGCACGCCGAGCGCGAAGGCGATGTCGGTCGCCACCGGAACGGCCCAGCCGGTCTGTGCTGCGGGATCGCCGTGGTTGACGGCGAGGTAGATGCCGGCGGGAACCAGCATGCCGCCTACCGCCCCGAAGCCTGCGAGACTGGCACGCGCGCGGTCCTTCAGTTCGCCGATGCACCATTCCCGCTTGAGCTCGAGGCCCACGAGCAGGAAGAACAGCGACATCAGACCGTCGTTGATCCACAGAAGCAGCGGTTTGGAAAGCGTCAGGCCCCCGATGCCCAGGCTGAGCCTGTGTTCGACGATGCCCCGGTAGGCGTCGGCCAAAGGAGAGTTGGCGAGCGCCATCGCGCCCGCCGTGGCCAGCATCAGCAGCCAGCCGCCGGCCGCCTCGTGGCGGAGAAACCGGGCGATCATCGGCGTCCGGCTAGCGCAGATCGGCCCAGAACTCGGTCGGCGAGCGCATGTTCCGGATGCGTTCGATCAGCGCATCCAGCGCCGACTCGTCCTCGGCGAAGTTCAACCGGTCGGTCTGCACGATCAAGAGCGACGATTCGCGGTAGTGGAAGAAGAAGCGGTCGTAGGCGGCGATCACCCGGTTCAGGTATTCGGCGCTCAGCCCGCGCTCCATCGGGCGGTCGCGGCGGCGGATGCGCTCGAGCACGATCTCGGGCTTCGATTGCAGGTAGATGACGAGGTCGGGCCGGGGGATGTCCACGCTGACGAGCCGGGCGACCTGATCGTAGAGCGCCAGTTCCTCGTCGCTGAGCACGAGGGTCGCGAACAGCCGGTCCTTCTCGTAGATGTAGTCGCTGACGATGCCCCGGCGGAACAGGTCGCGCTGGGGGATCTGCTGCCACTGCCGGAGCCGGGAGAACAGGAACGACAGCTGCACCGCCAGCGCATGGCGTTCCGGGTCCTTGTAGAACAGCTCGATGAACGGGTTGTCGTCCACGCGCTCGAGCACCGTGGACGCCTGCAGGCGCTCGGCCAGGCGGATGGCGAGCGTGGTCTTGCCCACGCCGATCGGCCCCTCGATCGCGATGTGGCTCTGTTCCAGCGGACGGCCGGCTACCACGGCTCGCCCTCGGGAAGCGGGGACTCTCCGGCTTCGATCAGGCGCGCCAGCAGCGCCGATGCGCTCGTATGCATCCGCGGATGCTGCCAGTCGGGGGCGATGTCACAAAGCGGGCGCAGCACGAACTGGCGCCGGTGCATCCGTGGATGCGGCAGCACCAGCCGGGGCGAATCGAGCACGATGCCGTTGAAGTCGAGCAGATCCAGATCGATCGTCCGCGCCTGCCAGCGCACCTCCGAGCGGGTGCGGCCGAGCCGGCGCTCGATGCCCTGCATCAGCTCGAGCAGCGCCTCGGGGCTGAGCGGCGTTTCGAGCCGGACGACGGCGTTCAGGTATTCCGGCTGATCGCCGGGTCCAAGCGGGGGGGTGCGGTAGCAGCGTGAAACCGCAGTAATACGGTTGCCCGGCGGCGCCTCAAGAAGCCGGCGGGCGGTCGCGAAGGCATTCCGGACGTCTCCCAGATTGCCGCCGAACGCGATCAGGGCGCGGTTCAGGTCCATGCCACGGCTCCGCCCCGGCGCGGGTCGCCGGCGCCCTCGGCGCGGCCGGAAGGATCGATGAGGATTGCGTGCACGCCGCCGAAGTAGACGCTGGGCGCGCGCCATTCGCGCAGCCGCCATCCAAGGCGGGTCCACAAGGCGCGCATCCGCTCGTCGATCAGGCCCGGCTCGAGATCGAGCTCGTCGCCCTCGTTGTGCAGCCGGGGCGCGGCGACCGCCTCCTCGATGGGCTGATCCATCAGCATCGTGCGTGCAAGCACCTGAAGAATCGCGCCCCGAAGCCGGTTCGATCCCCCGGAGCCGATGACGAGCCGGAGCATCCCGTCCCGGACGAACATGCTGGGCGCCATCATCGAGGAAAGCCGGGTTCCGGCGGGCAGCGCATGGAAGCCCAGGGGGTTGATGTCCTCTTCGCCGAGCATGTTGTTCAGGTGAATGCCGCTGCCTTCCACGACGATGCCCGAACCCTCGCCATTGCTCGTCGTCATCGACACCGCCATGCCCTGGCCATCGACGATGCTGACATGCGTCGTGCTTCCGTGCCGGTTGGCGGGCTCCGGCTTGCGCGCCTCGGGAGCGAGGTTCACGAGCCGCTCGCGGACGCGCGAAACGGCCGCCTCGATGCCGGGATGGGCCAGCACTTCGTCGCGGATGCCCGGGGCATGGATGCGCGCATCGAAGCCCGCCGTCCGGAGCCTGCTGGCCTCGGCCAGCGTTTCGCTGATCAGCACGGGCCAGGGAAACTCGGAGGCAAGGCCTGCGGCCGCAAGCCGGGAGAGCACTTCGGCGGCAAAGGCAATCAGAAGCCCGCCGGAGGAGGGGGGCGGGTTCGTGAGCAGCGTGCCGCCGAAGGCCGGCACCATCAGCGGTGCGCGGAGCTCGACCTGTTCGCGGGCGAGATCGTCCATCGTCAGCAGCCCGTGCGGCCGGCATGCACGGACGATCGCGCGCGCGAGATCGCCGCGGTACATCTCGTCGACGCCGTCGATGGCCAGCATTTCCAGCGTATTGGCCAGATCCCGGTTGACGAACGGCTGGCCTTCCTCGAGCAGTTCGCCTTCGGGCGCGTGCAGCGCCCGGCAGGCTTCCGTCCGGGTCAGGATCGGCTTGAGCAGGCGGATGAAGGACGCCTGCAGGGCATTGAGCTGCACGCCCTCGCGCAGCGCCGCAAGGGCGGGCGCGAGCGCCTCGCGCATCGGCATCCGACCGTGGTCCCGGTGGGCGCGGAACAGCATCGCGATCAGGCTGGGCGTGCCCACCGAGGCCTGACCCACATGGAAGGTCTGCACCGTATCCCCGAAGTCGATCGGCACGGGCACGAGCTCGGCGTGTTCGCTGCGCCCCGAGGGCATCATCGTAAAGCCGTCGTAGAGCATCGCGCGCCCGGATGGATCGCGCACCAGCATGAAGCCTCCGCCGCCGGCCGCGGTCAGGACGGGTTCGGCGGCGAAGCTGGTGCAGACCGCGGCGATGGCCGCATCCACCGCGTTGCCGCCCTCGCGCAGCACCTGAACGGCCGCTTCCGCGGTTGCCGCATGTCCCGCAGCCACAACTCCGCGACGGGTCGTCATCAGCGACGCTGAACGATGAAACCGGAGAGTCCGGCCTTGAGCTGGATCGAGTTCTTCAGGGTTTCGGCCTCGCTCCTGCTCGACCTCGGACCCGCCCAGACAGCGTGCAGGCCTCCGGCCTTGGCGACGATCCGGGCGGAGAATCCACGCCGCTTCAGGCGGCCGGCCAGCGCCCGGGCACGGGCCGGATCGCGGAAGGCGCCCACCTGCACGTAGAAGCCGGGCGATACGGCCCGGGTGCCGGAACGGGATGCACTTGCGCGGACCGGTTTGGGCCGGGTCCCGGGCTTCGGCTGTGCGGTCTGTCTGGATGGGGAGGCGGCGGCTGAGGATGCGGCCGAGGGTTTGGCGGCCGGCGCAGGCTCCGGCGGCAGCGGTCGGCTGGCATGCCCGGGCCGGGGCGCGGATTCCGAGCTCTTCCGGGCTTCGCTTGGAATCGGTGCGCGCCGGGCGGCCGGCTCGGCGGCGGGCCGCTCCGGCATCGAAAAGCTCGTCCGCGCGGGTTGCTCCGACGGACTTCTTGGTGATTTTTCCGTTTCGGTGATGAACCATCCGGGGGCCACAAGCGCGACGAGCGCAAGCAGCGCAAGACCGGCGCCGACGATCCAGGCCAGCCGGATCTCGGCCGTGGAAGCGCGCCAGCGTTCGAACAGCCTTGAGCCGCTCACGTCCGGGCGACCGGTCCTCAGGCGCCGAGAACCTGATCCAGCCGCTCGGCGAAGGTGTCGTAGCGGAACGGCTTCTGCAGGATGTTGAACTCCTTGCCGGGGAAGCGATCGTGGAGATCCTCGGGATAACCGGTCACGAAGATCACCCGGTCCAGAATCTCGGGGTTCACATGCTCGAGCGAGTTGTAGATTTCATCGCCCGAAAGTTTGGGAATGCGCACGTCGAGCAGAATCAGCTGGTACTGGTCGCCGTTCGTCGTCAGCTCGAACAGTCCCTGCACCGGATCGCTCAGCGTCTTGATTTCGGCCTGCTCGCCCCGGGCCGCGATGTAGCGGTTCAGGAACGCGGCAAGAATGCTCTGGACGGTGGCTTCATCATCGACGACGAGAACCTTGATGGTCATGGCATTACCTCCGGGGGCTTCATGATTCGAGCGCGCGAATCATCCGGCCGATGTTTTCGATGGCTTCCTGGCAGGCCTCGACGAGTCGCTGGTGGTTGCCGATCGCTGCATCGTCGCGCTTGAGCAGCAGCTCTTCGCGCCGCTTTCTGAGCGCATCGACGCTTGCTTTCGTGGTCACGAAATCCTCGCACATCAGGCAGGCCTCGGACAAGAAGCAGGGCCCCTGTTTCCGGCAGAAGCCGATGCCCGCAGGCTGCAGGTTCAGCGAGTCCAGCAACGCCTCGGGATCGTCGATCGCGACCGTGTTCCCATGACAGTCCACAAAAGGCGGCGTCAGCGCCGTTCTGCGGGCATCAAGATCGCTCAGCTGCCAGCGTCCCTCGCTGTTCTGCTCCACGCCCGGCCACTGCCAGAGGAAGAGTTCGGCAGCATGCCGTTCCCGTTCATCGCCATGGCCGTCGTTCAGCCAGCGGGCAACGAGAAGCGCAGCATTTCCGGCGGGGGTCTGTTCGTTGGCCCGGAAATCCATCCGATGCCCGGCTTCCACCCGAAGCACCGGTATCCCGTGCTTCGAGCGCGGAGAGGCGGTCGTGAGCGAGAGCGTGGCCGTCTCCGTTTCCCCACCGCCGAATGGGACGTCGCAGGGATATTCGCCGAGAAAGACGTCGATGCTCGTTGGGCTCAAGGGCTCCTCCAGCACGGGAGCCGGCATGATGGATCCGTACCGGCTCCGTCCGGCTAGGATAGACCATCCGGTCGCGGCTTCAAGTCGGCGATCCCGCCATCCTCCTCGTTCATCAGATAACGGGGATCGATTCGCGCGCCGTTGAACCGCATGCCCCAGTGCAGGTGGGGTCCGGTGGCGCGGCCGGTGGCGCCGACCCGGCCCAGGGGGCGGCCGGCCTCGACCCATTCGCCGGGCTTCACGGCGATGTGTTCCAGGTGCGAGTAGACGCTGACCAGACCGTCGCCGTGGCCGAGCACGACGGTGTTGCCGTTCAGGTACATCGACTCGGTCAGCAGCACCCGGCCCGCGATCGGCGCCAGCACCGGGGTCCCGGCGGGGGCGGCAATGTCCAGCCCCGAATGGGGCGCGCGCGGCTCGCCGTTGACGATCCGGCGCGCGCCGAACGGCGTGGAGAGGACGCCGTTCACCGGCCAGCCGCGGACCACGAAGTCCGCGTGCGCATCGATGTGCCGTTTGTAGCATGCGCGCAGGCGCGCGGCCTCGCTGCGGATTCGGGCAAGCGTGGGGGCATCGAACTCGGCCATCGTCCTCGGCACTTCGATGCGCGAGATGCGGAAATGACCGGGTTCGACGATCAGGGTCTGCTGGAGTTCGCCCTTCCCGGAGCGCCACCGGATCGCATGGGCGCCGGGGCGGGCGGCGAGGTCCACTCCGATCCAGCCGATCCACCGGCCGGGGGCCGTGCGCCGTACCGGCCAGCTGCGCTCGAAGGCTTCCAGTCGAACCGGTCCGGAGCGGGCATCGAGATCGGCTTCGACGCGGACCACGGCCCCCTGGACTGCATGGTATTCGGCGGCAGGTAAAGTTGCCGGCAGGCAAAGTCCCGCCAGCAGCAGAAGGATCCGTGCTGCCGTCACGATCCCTGCTCCTTCAGGATGCGCCGGACCTCGCTTTCGGCCCGGCCGATGGCAAAGCGCGTGACGATCCGGTCGCCGGGCCGAAGCCGGGACGCATCGCGGACGGCGCGGCCTTCGGCATCCAGCGTCAGGGAATAGCCGCGGCCGAGCACGGCGGTGGGATCGAGCGCGTTCAGGGCCGCCGCCTGCCGCTCGTGCAGCGACCGCGCGCCGGCAAGGCGCCGCCCCGCGGCATGACGCAGCGCGAGTTCCGAGCGGGCAAGCCGTTGGTGCAGCCGGGCGGTCAGGGTTTCCGAACAGAAGATCAGCGCGTCGTCGATGCGCCGGTGTCGCTCGCGGCGCTCGCCGAGCAGGCGCTCGATCCGGGTCTGCAGCTGGCGGGTTTCGTCCGCAAGTCTGCGCTCGAGCCGGTGAATGAGACGGGGGCTTGTGGCCACGAGGCGCTCGCGCAACTGGCGGGTGGCGGCACGCTTTCGGGCAAGCCGTCGCCTGGGCTCGAGCGGCATTAGCCTGCGTCGGACCGTCGACGCCTGACGGCGGGCAAGCGCTAGCCGGGCGGCCGCGGCCCGCTGCAGCGCATGGAAAAGCCGCATCGTATCGGCATGCGCCCGGTCCATCCGCCGCAATCCGGCCGCTTCAAGCCGCATCGCCAGAGAGTTCCGGCGTTCGGTTTCCCGGTCGATTCGTGCCGCCAGCAGCCGCGCCAGCATCCCGGGCCGGGTGATGCCGCGGCGCAGTTCCTCGCGCGAGGGGCAGGCAAGCTCCGCCGCGTTCGACGGGGTGGCCGCGCGCAGATCGGCGGCGAAATCGGCCAGCGTCGTGTCGATCTCGTGCCCGATGCCGGAGATGACCGGAATCGGGGATTCGACGACCGCCCGCACGACGGCCTCATCGTTGAAGCACCAGAGATCCTCGACCGAGCCGCCTCCGCGCACGAGAAGCAGCACATCCGGGCGTGGCCGGAAGCGTCCCGCGCGCGCCATGGCCCGGGCGATCGTGGCCGGCGCCTCCTCGCCCTGAACGAGGCAGGGAAACAGGTAGATCTCGAGCCATCCGGGGCGGCTGGCGAGCACCTTCCGGACGTCCTCGAAGGCGGCGGCGGTCGGCGAGGTGACCACCGCGATGCGCCGGGGAAGCCGGGGCGGCGTGCGCTTGCGCTCGGGCGCAAACCACCCCCGGGCGGCAAACTCGCGCTTGCGCCGCTCGAACAGCTCGGCAAGCCGCCCGATGCCCGAAGGTTCGACCTTCCGGACGATGAGCTGGTAGCTACCCCGGGGCTCGTAAACGCTGATGTGGCCGGTGAAGATGAACTCGGCGCCCTCCCTGGGCAGCACGGACAGCCGGGCGGCGCTCGTGCGCCAGATCACGGCCGAGAGCGAGGCGCCCGCGTCCTTGATCGTGAAGTAGAGATGGCCGCTCGCGGCCCGGGTCAGGCGCGAAACCTCGCCGATGACGACGACCTCGGTGAAGTTCCGTTCGATCAGCTGCTTGATGCGCGCGGTCAGCGCGCTGACCGTGATCGGCTGCGGGCGGCTCATCGGATCGGCCTGCCACATCGGCGCGCGGGGTGCACGGTGCGCGGTCCGCTCAGTCGTCGTCCTCGATCCTGCCGGTGACGATCGCCTGCGCGGTGTCGTGGTCCACGTGCCGGACGTCGTGCCCCTTGACCATGTAGATGACCATCTCGGCGATGTTCACCGCATGATCGCCGATCCGCTCCAGCGCCCGGCCGATGTTGTTCACGAGAAGCCCGGGCGTGATCTGGCGCGGATCCTCCATCATGTAGGTGACGGTTTCGCGCTGCAGCGAGGCGAAGAGCTTGTCGATCTTGCGGTCGTGCTCGATGACCTGAAGCGCCTCGTTCACCTCGCCGCGGGCGAAGGCATCGAGCGCCATCTTCAGCTGGGTGGCGGCGCGGTCGTACATCAGCTCGAGCGTGTCGAGATGATCGAGGGCGACGTCCTCGTGGCGGATCAGCGCATCGGCCACGCCTTCGGCCAGATCGCCGATTCGCTCCAGGTCGGTGACGATCTTGATCGTCGCGATGATGAAGCGCAAATCGCCCGCCGCGGGCTGCCGGAGGGCGAGAATGCGGCGCGTCATTTCGTCGATCTCGACCTCGAGCGCGTTGATCGCCTTGTCGCGCTCGATGATCTTGCGGGCGCGGGCGAGGTCGTGCTCGGTCAGCGCCTTCAGCGAGCGGCGGATCGCCTTCTCGACCATGCCGCCCATCGCCAGGATTTTCTCCTTGAGCTCGATCAGCTCGTCTTCGAAGCGTTTCATCGTGTGTGTGGGCATGCTGCCTCCTTATCCGAACCGGCCGGTGATGTAGTCCTCGGTCTCCTGCTTGGCCGGCTGGGTGAAAATCTGCTCGGTCTCGCCGAACTCCACGAGCCTGCCGAGGTAGAAATAGGCGGTGAAGTCCGACACCCGGGCCGCCTGCTGCATGTTGTGCGTGACGATGACGATCGTGAAGTTTTCCTTCAGCTCGTCGATCAGCTCCTCGATTTTTGTCGTTGCGATCGGGTCGAGCGCCGAGCACGGCTCGTCCATCAGGATTACCTCGGGCTCGATGGCGATCGTCCGCGCGATGCACAGCCGCTGCTGCTGGCCGCCGGACAGCGCGGTTCCGGGCTGGTGCAGCTTGTCCTTGACCTCGTCCCAGAGGGCGGCGCGGGCAAGCGCCTGTTCGACCCGGCCTTCAAGCTCCGACTTGCTGTAGTTGCCGTGCAGCCGAAGTCCGTAGGCGATGTTGTCGAAGATGGACATCGGAAACGGCGTCGGCTTCTGGAAGATCATGCCCACGCGCCGCCGCAGCTCCAGGCCGTTCATCTGCTTCGGATCGAGGATGTTGACGCCGTCCATCCAGATCTCGCCCTCGGCGCGGTGGCCCTTGTAGAGGTCGAACATCCGGTTGTAGCAGCGGATGTGCGTGGACTTGCCGCATCCGGACGGGCCGATGAACGCGGTCACGCGGTTTTCGGCGATGTCCAGCGTGTTGTCGAACAGCACCTGCTTCTCGCCGTAGAAGAAGCTGAGGCTGCGAACCGAGATCTTGACCTTGCCGGCCGCGTCCGGGGCCGGAGCGTTCGCGGGTGTCGTCATCAGTGCGCACTCCTTTTGCGCAGCGTAAGCCGGACCAGAACGGTCACGGCCAGCACCGCCATCGTGATCAGAAAGGCTGCCCCCCACGCCTTTTCGTGCCAGTCGTCGTAGGGGCTCATCGCATAGTTGAACAGGGTCACGGTCAGGTTGCCCATCGGCTCGTTCAGGCTTTCGGCCCAGTAGGGGCTGTTCAGCGCCGTGAACAGAAGCGGCGCGGTCTCGCCCGCCACGCGCGCCACGGCGAGCATGATGCCGGTGATCATGCCGGCCATCGCCGCGCGATAGATGACCTGGAGCATGATCTTCCAGTAGGGCGCGCCGAGCGCGAGCGCGGCCTCGCGCAGCTCGTGCGGCACGAGCCGCAGCATTTCCTCGGTCGTGCGCGAAACCACCGGCAGCATGATGATCGCCAGCGCCACCGCGCCCGCCCAGCCCGAGAAATGGCCCATCGGCCGCACGAGCACGATGTAGACGAAGACGCCGATCACGATCGACGGCGCCGACACCAGAATGTCCGAGAAGTAGCGCACGGTGCTTCCCAGGCGCGACTCGCGTCCGAACTCGGAAAGCCAGGTGCCGGCAAGCACGCCGAAGGGCACGGCGATCGCCGCGGCGACCAGCGTCATCAAAAGCGTGCCGACGATCGCGTTGGCAAGCCCGCCCTCGTCCATGCCGGGCGGCGCGGGCAGTTCGGTGAAGAAGCTCCAGTTGATCGCGGGCCAGCCCTTGATCGCGACATCGCCGAGAATCCACATCAGCATGAACAGTCCGAGGCCCGCGGCCAGCGTGGACAGCACGAGCACAACGCGGTTGACGAGCATCCGCCGCTCCATCCGGCTCATTTCCCGCCTCCCTCGACGCCGCGCTTCAGCCACAGCTGCGCCAGTCCCAGCACGATGAAGGTCATCAGAAACAGCACGAGCCCAAGCTCGACGAGCGCGGCCAGGTGCAGGTCGCTGTCGGCCTCGGTGAACTCGTTGGCCAGCGTCGAGGCGATCGAGTTGCCCGGCGCAAACAGCGACCAGGAAAGATGGTAGGCGTTGCCGATCACGAAGGTGACGGCCATCGTCTCGCCCAGCGCGCGTCCCAGGCCCAGAAACACCGCGCCGGCGATGCCCTTCTTGCCGTAGGGAATCATCACGTCGCGCACGACCTCCCAGGTCGTCGCGCCCATGCCGTAGGCCGCTTCCTTGAGATTGGCCGGCACCATCAGAAACACGTCCCGCGTCACCGAGGCGATGAAGGGCAGGATCATCAGCGCCAGCACGAGCCCCGCGGTGAGCATGCCGATGCCCATCGGCGGCCCGGAGAACAGCGGCAGGAATCCGAGCGTGTCCTTCAGCCACGGCTGCACGTGGTCGGCCATGATCGGTGCGAGCACGAACAGGCCCCACATGCCGTAAACGATGCTGGGAATCGCGGCCAAGAGCTCGATCGCGGTGCCGAACGGCGCCCGCATCCAGGCGGGCGCAAGCTCGGCCAGAAACAGCGCCACGCCCACCGCGACGGGAACGGCGAACAGCATCGCCAGCAGGGTCGAGATCAGCGTGCCGGCCATCGGGATCAGCGCGCCGAAGTCGTCGGTCACCGGGTTCCAGGCGTCGCGGACGAGGAACGAGAATCCGAAGCGTTCGATCGCGGGCTGCGACTCGATCCACAGCGCGACGACGATGGCCGCAAACAGCAGCAGGATGCCGCAGGCAAACGCGAGCGTGGTGCTCCGGAACAGAACGTCGGCCAGTCCTTTCCTGCGCTGGCCGGGGGTGTCTGCGGTGTTGCCGGTCTGCCTGGTCAAAGCGGATTCCTCCTGAATCGGGCAGCGGGAAGGATGCCGGATTCCATTCTCCGTTTCCATCGGCAAGCGAGGGGCTCCTGCGCTTGCCGATGGAAGAGGGCCGGCCACGGCCGGCCCTCCGCATCGTTCCAGACCTCGAGAGGGAAAGGCGGAACTACTTCCAGACCGGGTTGCCGTTCCGATCCTTCAGCGTTGTCTTCCAGGTGTGCTCGATCATCTTCACGACCGATTCGGGCATCGGCACGTAGTCCAGCGACTCGGCGATCTTCTGACCGTGGTGGAAGGCCCAGTCGAAGAACTTCAGCACCTCGCGACCCTGCGCGGGGTTGTCCTGGGTCTTGTACATCAGGATGAAGGAGGCGCCGGTGATCGGCCAGGAGTTCTCGCCCGGCTGATCGGTCAGCACCATGTAGTAGCCCTTGGCGTGCGCCCAGTCGGCGCCGGCCGCCGCGGCCTGGAAGTTGGCCGAGGTCGGGGCCACGAAGTTGCCCGCGCGGTTCTTCAGCAGCACCGAGGCCATCTTGTTCTGAAGCGCGTAGGCGTACTCCACGTAGCCGATCGAGCCGTTCACCTTGCGGACGAACGCGGCCACGCCCTCGTTGCCCTTGCCGCCAAGCCCCACGGGCCAGGCCACGGACTTGCCGTTGCCGACCTTGTTCTTCCACTCACCGCTCACCTTGGACAGGTAGTTCGTGAAGATCCAGGTCGTGCCCGAGCCGTCGGCGCGGTGGACGACGGTGATGTCCTGATGCGGCAGGTTCAGGTTCGGATTGTCCGCCTTGATGCGCGGATCATCCCACTTGGTGATCTTGCCGAGGTAGATGTCGGCAAGGTTCTGGGCCGAAAGCCGGAGCTGGTTGGCGGCCACGCCCGGGATGTTCACGACCGGCACGACGCCGCCCATGATCTGCGGCCACTGCATCAGCCCGAACTTCTCGAGCTCCTCGGGCTTGAGCGGGGCGTCGGAGGCGCCGAAGTCCACCGTGCGGGCCTTGATCTGCTTGATGCCGCCGCCGGAGCCGATGGACTGATAGTTCAGCCGCACACCGGTCTGCTTGTTGTAGGCCCAGGCCCACTTCGAATAGACCGGGTAGGGGAAGGTGGCGCCGGCGCCGTTGATCACCTTGCCGGCATGGGCCAGGCCCGCGCCCGCGATCAGGGCGATGGCCAGGGTGAGATTGCGAAGGGTTGGTTTCATGTGGTCACTCCTTTGTCATGGTTTGGTCAAATCAGGTCCCGGCCGGGGTTCCCCGGCCGGAGCCCGACGGGTTCTCAGAACTTGACCTGAGAGAAGACGCCGTACTTGGTGTCCTTCGTGAAGTTGGCGGCCTTGCCGCCGACGTTGCTCGTCTTGCTGTAGTCGTAGGCCAGCGAGAAGTCGACGTTCTTGCGCGCCTTCCAGTCCAGGCCGAGCACGTAGCGGGTGGTCTTCTCGTCGTTGGCGCCAAAGTTCGCGGCATTCTTGGCCTTCAGCGACTCGTAGCGACCGAAGGCGCCGAGGTTTTCGGCGAAGCTCGCCCAGGCCCAGAGATCGAAGCCGGTGTTCTTCGTGCCGGCCGCATTCTTCACGCCCTGGTCGTCCTTGAAGCTGATGTAGCCGGCGCCCACGCGGAAGTCGTGGCCCATGCCGTAGGTGGCGAGCAGCTGCCACAGCGTGTTCTTCTTGACGTTGGCATTGAAGGTCTTCTTGCCCCAGTAGCCGGTGCGGTAGCCCAGATCGAGCGTGAGTCCGTCCACCGGCTTGAAGCCCACGCGCGCGTTCAGGTCCATCGCGTTGGTCTTCGAGATGTTGCCGTAGCCGCCGCCGTTCACCTCGACGACATGGTAGTCCACCATGCCGTCGGCCAGCTTGCCCTTGAAGCCGATGCCCGCATCGGCCGAGGAATCGAAGCCCAGCGTGTCCGCATAGACCTTGGAGACGTAGCGGTGGCCCCACAGATGCTCCTCATGGCCGATCCACGGCGTGCCGATGACACCGGCCTGGAGCACGAACTCCGGCGCGAACTTGCCCTGCAGATAGGCCTTCTTGATGTAGACCGAGGACTTCTTGCCCAGCGCATTCTCGATGGACACGTCGGTCGTCAGGCCCATGCTCCAGACATCATCAAAGGCATAGCCCACCGAAAAGTAGGCGCGATCCAGCGCCGCACCCGTCGTCTTGCTCTGGGTGCCGGCCTGGTTTTCCTTTTTCGAGGAGGTGAGGTTGATGTAGAACTTCGCCCCCACCTTCAGCTTGCTGTCGCCCTTTTCGGCAACGGTCACGCCGCCGGCCAGCGCGGGCGTGGCAAAGGCCAGCATGGCAAGCGACGCGATGGTTTTCAGATACCTGTTCATGTCGGTCTCCTTTCTCCTTTCGTTTTGTTGTCCCCGTCTCGGGTGCGGCGAACGTTAGGGGGGGAATGTGACACGCGTATGACACGCGGCCCGGGCGTGCGGGTTTGTCACACGCATGTCATCCAGATCGGGATGCTTCCCCCATCCCGATTCCGATGGAGGAACCCAAATGGAAGCCAGAACCAATACGAGAACCAATCTGCTGCATGCCTTCGAGGCCACGATTCTCGCCCAGCCACTGTATGCCCGGTTTCGAGCCCTGCCCGTGTGCCAGTCTCTTGCCGAGCGGGAGTGCATGCTGTTGTTTTCCTGTTTCGATATGCGCGGATACAACGCCGGCGAGGTGATCTACGAGGCGGGAACCCGCTCGGAGAACACGATGTATCTCGTCGTCGAGGGTCGAGCCGCGGTTTCAGGGCCCGGAGGCGATGTCTATGCCCGGCGCGGTCCCGGCGAGGTGTTCGGTCTCTTTTCGTTCCTGGATGAGGAACGCCCCCATTCGGCGACGGTGACGGCCGAGACAGACATGGCCGTGCTCAGCATCAGCCGTTCGTATTTCAACGTCATCACGGTGGAGGATCCCACGCTGGGCAATCAGCTTCTGCGGTTGATGTTTCGTCTGCTTTCCCGTCTCGCGCTGCGTCTGGAAAGCGAATATGCGGCGTTGCACGAGTTTGCGCTTGCCAGTCGCTGACCATGCTTGAGCAGGCAAGCGTCTCGCGGGAGTATCGGGCGCTGATGAAGGCCGATGTTCCCGCCGCCGAGGCCGAGATTCTCATCGTCGAGGACGATGAGCCCATCGCGCGCCTGATCTCGCTGCACCTGCGCAAGAGCGGCTTTTCCACGCATGTCTGCGCCGATGGCGCCGAGGCGCTGAGGCTCTTGGAGGCTTGCGACTGGCGCCTGGTGGTGCTCGACCGGATGCTGCCGAAGGCCTCGGGGATGAAAATCCTGCGCTGGCTCCGCCGCGAGGGCGCGCCTTACGTGCCGGTGCTGATGGTCACCGCGCTCGGCATGCCGGGCGAGCGCGTGGAGGGACTCAACGAAGGCGCCGACGACTACCTGCCCAAACCTTTCGAGCCCGAGGAACTCGTGGCCCGCGTCCGCGCGCTGCTGCGCCGCGAGCGGGCCCGAACATCGGGCGATGCGGGCACGGGCGGCCTTCGGCTGGACGAGGATGCCCCCCGCATTCTCGACGGCGGCCGCGCGGTCGAGGTCCGCCCGCTCGAATACCGGCTGATGCAGGTGCTGATGGCCGCGCCGGGCCGGACCCGCTCGCGCCGGTATCTGCTCGATCATGTCTGGGGCCGGGATGTGTTCGTCGAGGAACGCACGGTGGACGTCACCGTCAAGCGCCTGCGGGAGGCGCTCGCGCGCCTGGGCCGGAAGGACTGCATCGAAACCGTGCGGGGGATGGGCTACCGCTTCGTGCCGCCGGACGCCGAATGAGCACGGCGGGGTGGCTCGCGCTGCTCGTGGCCGTGGCCGCGCTGTGGATTGCCTCGGTGATTCAGAGCCGGCGGCGCCTGGAGGCCTGCGAGCGGGAGCTTGCGCGGCTGAAGGCGTCTTCGGGCGGGCTTGCCGACCGGCTTGCCCGTCGGGCCCGTGCCGAGGACGAGCTGCTGGCCGCGATCCGCGAGGCGGTGCTGCGCGTGGACCGGCGCGGGCGCGTTCTGGGCGCCAATCCCCGAGCGCGCGAGCTGTTCGCGATGCCAGAAGGGTTCCGCTTTCCGGCGCCGATGCTGACCCTGCATCGCGACCCGGACTGGATCGGGCGTCTGGACCGGGCGCTCGCGAACCTGCCGGAGTCCTGCCTGCTGCCGGTCATCGAGGTTCATGGCCGGTGGCTTGAGCCGCGGCTGCATCCGCTGGGGCGGGACGAGGCGCTGCTTCTGTGCATGGACATCACCGATCGGTACCGGCTCGAGCAGCAGCGCCGGCGCTTTCTGGCCAATCTGATCCACGATCTGAAGACGCCGCTGACCTCGCTGCTCGGCTATGCGCGCAGCCTCGCCGAGTTTGGCGACGATCCCGAGTTTCGCGCCGATGCCGCGAAGATCATCGCCGAGGAGGCCCATCATCTGAACCGGATGGTCGAGGCCCTGCTCGATCTGGACCGGATCGAAAGCATGCCCCCCCGGAGCGATGCCCGCGCCGATGCGGCGGCGGTGCTGCGCACCGTGACGGAGGCGCTGAAGCCCCGGCTCGATGCCGCGGGCATGACCTGCCGGCTGGAGGTGCCGGCGGGGCCGGTCGAGGTGGCGATGGGAGCGGACGATCTCGAGCGCGTGGCCGGCAATCTGATCGAGAACGCGATCCGGTATGCCGCGGATGGAGGCTGGGTCGGGGTGTGCCTGAGGAAGGAAGCGGGCGGCATGGTGGCGCTGATCGTCGAGGATGCCGGGGAAGGCGTGCCCGAGCGGGAGCTGCCGAGGCTCGCCGAGCGCTTCTACCGCGTGGACAAGGCGCGCGCGCGCAACACCGGCGGCCACGGGCTGGGGCTGGCGATCGTGCGGGAGCTGGCGATCGGCCACGGCGGGCGGCTGGAGCTGGAAAACCGGGAGCCGACGGGGCTGCGCGCCCGGGTGCTTCTTCCCGCCGCGCAAGCGAACTGAAAAGGCCCGCCGGTGGGGCGGGCCTTCAAGCGTTGCGGGAGCCGGCTATTCGATGCGCGACAGAAGGTCCGGGTTGACGACCAGGTTGCGTACGCCGTGGGCGTGGTCCTCGTTGAAGGCGTTGCCCTTGCACCATTCGCCAACCGTCTCGATGTTCACCTTCGCCACCTTCGGACGCACGCCCCAGGTCACCTGGAACGGCGAGCCCTTCTCGTTGTAGCCGGGGCCGGTTGTCGAGCCGGCGTACTCGACCGGCGTGCCCGTATCGGTCGGGATGTTCGGCGCCTGCCAGCGGCCATCGACCCGCCGGAACTCGGTGAGCTTGCGGAAATCCAGCGCATTCTTGTCGTTCACCAGCACGAACACCTGGGCCTCGACCCGGAGCTGCGGATTCTTGATGGACTCGCTCAGGCAGGAGTTCAGCGTCGGGCCGGGCTTGACCTGCGCGGTCGTATGCACGTAGTGGACCTCGATGGTATCGCCCGGATACAGCGAGCCGTGCGGGCTGGGGCAGATCTCGTGCTTCGTGGGCCGAAGCTCGCGCCTTGTGAGCTTGCCGTTGTACTTGTAGCCGGAAAGATAGCCGTGGCCGTCGCCGTTGCCGGCGTAGGTCGTGAACTCGCCGCCCTTGTGCTCGGCGTTCTTGTGGAAATGGATGTTGCACAGGTTCATCTGGTGATAGTCCGGCGCGGCCGAGAAGATCACCGGATTGCGGCCCTCCTTTGAGTCGATGTCGCGCGGCGCCTGCGGGCCGAAGCCTTTGCCTGCGGTGTTCTTCGCCAGCGCGGCCCTTTGCTCGGCGATGACGCTGTCCGGAACCGGCGCGTGCGCGCCATGTCCGTGATGATGCTCGCGCGCAAGCGCGGGGCTGACGGCCAGAGCCAGAGCGGCTGCGGCCAGGCACAGTCGTGCGGTCTTCATGGTCTCCTCCCTCGAAATGTCGATGTCTGGCCCCGTGGGGCGCGCCTAGCTTAGCGGGGAGCCGGCCATGTTCAACCGCCGCAAGCCCCGCAAACTTGTGCGGGTATTCGCTTGCCGCGGCCGATGCCGATGGCTAAAGTGCGCCCCCTGCATCGGGTGC
>CAYNLY010000022.1:0-24344 GCA_964398225.1 uncultured Zetaproteobacteria bacterium | reverse complement strand
TTCTCGACGATCCGGCGCGCGGCCTGATGCATCAGCCTGGCCCGGCGGTAGTAGCCCAGGCCCTCCCAAGCCTTGAGTATCTCGTCCAGCGAGGCTGAAGCCAGCGCATCAAGCGTGGGAAAGCGCCGCAGCCATGCGTCGTAGCGGGGCAGCACCGTCGCCACCTGCGTCTGCTGGAGCATGATCTCGGAAACCCATACCGGATAGGGATCGGTCGTCTCCCGCCAGGGAAGCCTGCGGGCGTTCGCGCGATACCAGCGGACGAGCGCCTCACATCGTGCGGAAGACAAAGCGGTCCTCGATCACCTCGAAGGTGAGATAGAAGCTCACGCGATCGAGCCCCCAGGAGGAAGGCAGCGGACGGAACGGGGCGGCGGCGTGGATGGCCTCGATCGCCGATTCGTTGATCTCGGGAATCGGGCTCGGGCGCAGGATTTCGACGGCGCCGAGGTCGCCGTTGTGCTCGATCGTGATGCGGATCAGCGCGCGGCGCTGGTCCTCGGTGTAGCGGGCGTAGTCCGCCTGGCCCGGGCGCCACTGTTCCTCGAGCGCGCGCACGAGCGCCTGGGCATAGGGCGCGTATTTCGCCTCGCGCGTGTTGATCGGCACGTCCGCCTCGCGCTCGAGCATCTGCTTCATCCGCCGCTCGCGGTCGAAGTCGCGGGAAAGCTGCGCGAGCGCCATCGTCGAGGGCATCAGGTTCGACATCGGCACCTTCGGCAGCGGCCGCGGCTGCCTCCTGGGGCTTTCGCGCGTCTGCCGGCGCTTGCCGTCCGGATTCGGCCCGCGCTTGGCGAGCAGGCGCGCGCGCGGCTCGGGGTTCGGGACGGGCGGCGGCGTTTTCGGAGCGGAAGGAGGCGCGGGCCGCCTGCGCGCCGGGGCATTGCCGACGACGGGCGCGCGGGCCTGACGGGTCATCCGGTCGCGCGCCCGGGTGCTGCCGCCCCGGGCGGCCCGGTTCGCGATCGCGCGGGCGTCTTCGGGCGGCTTCGACGCCGTGGTGTTCGGATCGAGCAGCACGACGTCCATGATCTGCGGCGGACGCTTTTTCGGCAGCGGCTTGTCCGCGTGCATCAGGCCGACGATGAGCGCGAGCGCCAGATGGCTGGCGACGGAGGCGGCGAAGGCAAGGCCCATCCGCCGCCGGCGGCCGGGATCGCGGAGTTCGGGGTTCGGCGTGCTCATGGCATTCGGGCCACAATATAGCCTGCGATCGCGCCGTTGAGCCAGCCGGTGCCGGCGGCAACGAGAAGCAGGGGCGGAAGCAGGGTGTAGATCGCGGGCTGCTGGAGGAACATCGTCTCGACGATCGCAAACTGCGCGCTCATGTGCGCGATGCCGCCAAGCAGGCTGATGCCCACAAGGCTCAGGCCGGGCAGCAGGCGGTGGGCGGCCAGCATCACCGCGAGCGCGGCAAGCCCCGCGCCCAGGCTGATCACGAACGTGGGCGTAAACAGCGTGCCGATCACGAAGGCGCCAATCACGACGCGGCCGGCGGCCACGATCAGGGCGGCGCGGGGGCCGTAGAGCACGAGCGCCAGCAGGGTGACGATGTTGGCAAGCCCCGGCTTGAACCACGGCCCGGGGCTCGGAAGCATCGCTTCAAGCGCGTGCAGCGCCGAGGCCGCGAGCAGCAGCGCGAGGATGCGGCTTGCGGCGACCAGATCCTCAAGCGGCGGGCGGATCGAGGTCTGCTGGATGCTCATTCGGCCACCGCGTCCAGCCCGGGCCCGCCGCCCCGGACGAGTACGAGGATCCGGTTCGGCGCGCAGGCGAGCATCCGGCCGGGCTCTGCCACCGCGCCGCTGTGCACGCAGTAGCGCGTCGTGCACGGGGAGTCGGTGATGCGCACGCGCCCGTGTTCGATCACGACCTCGCTGATGCCGAGGTCGCCGCGCGCGTGATAATGCACCGGCGGCCCGTTCAGCGGATAGCTGGCCAGCAGCCGGCCGGCGTGATAAACCTCGGCCACGGGGTTGTCCGCGCCCAGGCGATCGCGCGCGGTCTGCCATCCGGCGACGATGCCGGCGAGCACGAGGACGAGCAGCAGCCGGTCCGGCCAGGTTCCGGCCAGATGATCGCGCAGCTCGGGCGAACGGATCGAACGCATCGGCCCATGCTCGCCCAATCGCCGGGAAAAATCATGCCCCCGGGGGTGAATCATGAATGTTCTGATCACCGGCGCATCCCGCGGCATCGGGCTGGGCTTCGTGCGCCACTATCTGGACGAGGGCGCACATGTCTGGGCGGCATGTCGCAGGCCTTCGGAGGCGCTTCAGGCGCTGGCCTGCGATCGTCTTTCGATTGTTCGCTGGGACGTCGGATCGGATGATCCGCCCGAGGGGGATCTTCCCGGGCGGCTCGATCTGACGATCAACAACGCCGGCATCTACGGCCCCGGCAAGGACGGGCAGAGTCTGGCAAACATTCGTCCGCAGACGATGCTGGAGGTGTTCAATGTCGACTGCGTCGGGCCTCTGCGCGTCGTGCAGCGGCTTCTGGAGCCGATTCGCGCAGGCCGGGGCGTGATCGCGAACATTTCCTCGAAGATGGGCTCGGTGGCCGACAACACGAGCGGCGGCACCTACGCCTACCGCGCGGCAAAGGCGGCACTGGTCATCGTCTCGAAGTCCATGGCCGTGGACCTGGCGCCCGACGGCGTGCATGTGATCACGCTGCATCCGGGCTGGGTGAAAACCGACATGACGCGCCATACCGGACTTGTGGACGTCGAGACCTCGGTGCGGGGGATGGCGCGGGTGATCGCGCACGCCCGCGACTATGCGCCCGGGGCCTTCGTCGCCTACGACGGCTCGATCGTGCCCTATTAGCGACGGATCTGCGACATCCGTCACCGGCAGGCGCCCGGTCGGCCTGATGGAATCTGCCCATTCCAGCAACAGGGAGGTGTTTGATGTCCGATCTGAATCTCGGTGCCCTTGTCCACGACTACCTGATCCCCTGGGGGATCAACATCCTGCTTGCGCTCACGATCTTCGCCGTGGGTCGCTGGGTGGTCGGTCTCATTCTGAATCTGGTCGACCGGCTGCTCGGCCGCGCGAAGGTGGATCCGATGCTGATCCGCTTCGTGCGCTCGATTCTGCACACCGTGCTGCTGCTGTTCGTCGTCATCGCCGCGCTCGACCAGCTCGGTGTGGACACCACCTCGTTCATCGCACTGATCGGTGCCGCGGGCCTGGCGATCGCGATGTCGCTGCAGGGCTTGCTGCAGAACTTCGCGGCGGGGGTTTTGCTGATCATCTTCCGTCCGTTTCAGGTGGGGGACTTCGTCGAGGCCGGCGGCGTTTCCGGCACGGTCGAGGAAATCGGCGTGTTCACGACCCGGATGCGCACCGACGACAACCGGGAGATTCTGGTGCCGAACGGCGCGATCTACGGCGGCACGATCACGAACTATTCCGCCCGCGACACGCGCCGGATCGATCTCGTGTTCGGCATCGGCTACGACGACGATCTGAAGAAGGCCAAGGGGCTGATCGAGGAGATCCTCGCCTCGGACGAGCGCATCCTGAAGGATCCGGCGCCGCTCGTGGCCGTGGGCGAGCTTGCCGACTCGAGCGTGAACCTCGTCGTCCGCCCCTGGGTGAAGCGCGAGGACTACTGGAGCGTCCTTTTTGACCTGAACGAGCGCATCAAGCTCGCCTTCGACGATGCCGGGATTTCGATTCCCTATCCCCAGATGGACGTGCACCTGCACGGGCAGCAGTCCGCGTAATACGATCATGGAACCGCGCGGGGCCTGCGCGCCCCGCGCTTTTTTATTCCGCCTCGATGCGCGCGGGCACCCGAAGGACCCCGTCCCGAAGCTCGACCGGCAGGGGCGTAAGCCCCGCACACGCAGGCCCCGAGACGGGCGCTCCGCTGTCCGGCTCAAACAGCGCCATGTGGGTATGGCAGACGAGAAATCGCCCGTCCTCGGAAAAAAAGCGCCCCGGCACCCAGTCGAGCGGGCTTCCGGCATGCGGGCACCGGTTCAGAAAGGCCCGGTACGCGCCCCGATGGCGGATGCAGAAGCCCTCGTCGGGAAACTCCCGGCCCGAGGGGTCCGCGCGCACAAGCCGGAAACAGACCGCGCCGCCTTCCTCGGGCGGCTCGATCGGCTGCCATTCAGTCACGCGCACCGCGCTCCTTCCCTGAGCGTGGGGGCCGGATCATGCGCGAAAAACGAAGACGGCCGCCCGTCGGCGGCCGTCGGCGTCCCAAGAGAGACGCCCATAAACTTCTTATAGTCGACGGATCGGTCGGCGTCAAGCACGCCCGTTCCGGGCAAGCTCGAGCGCGCGCGCCAGGCAGTCGGCGCGGGCCTCGTGGTCGCCCGCCTCGGCATGCCATTCGGCAAGGCTCAGCCAGGCCTCGAGGACGCCTTCTCCGGCGAGCCTTTGCATCGTCTCCCGGGCAATCCCGTCGAGTCCCGCGCGGTGGGCGAGCTCGGCCTTCAGCCAGTCGAGCGCGCGCGAGCCCTTGCGGCGCTCGAGCTTCCGGTATGCCCGCATCGCGTCCTCGTTTTCCAGTTCGAGCAGCGCCCGGGCCAGATCGAAGGCGTCCGCATGTTCCAGATGATTCAGCCACAGCCTGCGGGCGGCGGCCGTATCGCCGGACTCGGCCAGGGCCCGGCCGTAGGCGAGCAGCACGCGTTCGTCGTCCGGAGCCAGCCGGTGCGCCTTGCGCAGCCAGTCCAGGCGATGGGTGGCGTCGCTTTCGGACAGCTCGAGCCAGGCGCGGGCCAGACGCGGGCGGACGGTCGGGGCGCTCGCGACTCCTTGTTTCCAGACCTCTTCGAGCAATTCGGCCAGGGTTTTCCAGTCGCCTTCCTCCTCGGCCAGATCGGCCATGCGCAGCTTCGCCGCGGGACTGCCGGGGCTTTGCTGCATCCAGGCTTCGAGAAAGGCGCGGCGCACGGCCGTATCGGGACGCGGCCGCGTGGCGGGGTCGGTGACGATGCGGGCGGCGAGCATCCGCGCCAGCGGCTCCCGGATCTCTTCCGGTTGGGTCAGCTCCTGGGGCGGGCGGATCAGCACGCCGAGCATCTCGCGCATCCAGTCCGGAACGATCCCGCGCACGCGTTTCAGCGCGCGCCGCTGGTTGCCGCTTCGGCCGTCGATCCACTGGGCGATCAGTTCGCGCAGGCGCGCCTCGCGGCGCTTGCGGCTGCCCATCCGCAGCGTCTGCCAGATCTGGCCGGGGCCGGCCAGCAGCAGGCCGATGAGCGTGCGCACGAGCCAGAACACGAACAGCAGCACGAGCAGGGCGACGATGAAGGCACCCTGGCGAGTTTCGAACACCCAGCCGAAGGCCTCGATGCGCAGCGCCTGATCGGCGATGTCCGGAAAGGCGATCATCGCGACCGCCAGCAGCAGGGAAAGGATCAGAAGCACGGTCAGGCGCATGTCAGGACTCCCTCGCCGACCGCCAGGCGGCGGCGGCCTCGCGGATGGCCCGGATGCGTGCCTTCATCTCCTCGAAATCGTCGGGCAGACCCAACCGAGCTTCGGCGATGCGCCCTTCCCGCGCCATGGCCTCGAGCCGGAGCAGAAGCTCCGCGCGCAGACGCCGCCAGCGCCGCGCATCGGGAAAGCGCTCGATCGCAAGGTCGCGCTCCACGTCCAGGAGCGCCGTCTTCAGGCGCGCAAGCTCCCGTTCCTCCTTGCCGGGCGCGGGCCGCAGGTGGAACTGGCCCACGATCCAGGCAAGCCAGGGATGCTCGGGCCGGGGCAGGATGTCGGCGTGGACCGGCGTGGTCAGAGCCTCGGCCCATTGCGCAAGCTCGGCGCGCCAGGCGCGGATCTGTTCGAGCGCTTCGGCCGCATCCCGGGTCAGCTTCCGGGCCTGTTCGCGCTCGTCTTCCTTCAGCCCGGGCAGCAGCGAGATCTCCTCCCAGGCAAGCCGCATCTGCGCCAGCCTGCTCGCCGGATCGAGAATCCAGCGCAGGCGCACGTCCAGGTTCATGCGCTCGACCTCGGCCAGCGACCGGGCGAGCGCTTCGGTCTGCTCGCGCTGGCGCTGAAGCTGTTCGGAGAGATCGTCCATCGCCTGCATCAGCGCGTGCGCCTCACTGCTCGAAAGCGGAGGCTTCGGGGCGGCGCTCGGCCTTGGGGTGGGACGGGGCGCGGGCGCAGGTTCCGGACGGACGACGGGCGCTGGTTCCGGAGGCGCTTCAGGCGCGGGCCTGGAGACTTCCGGATGCTGGAACCAGCGATCGAGCCTGCCGGAGAGCTGCAGCCAGCCGGCGAACGCGAGCGCCGCGGCGATCAGGAGCAGCCAGACGAGCGCTTTGCGTCCGGAAGCCTTCTCCGCTTCGGGGGCTTCGCCGGACGGCCCGGTGCCGGCCGGGAGCTCCGATTCGGGTTTTGGCGCCTCGTCGTTCATGATGCTCTATTTTCGTTCAGCCAGCGGGCGGCGTCCAGCGCGTGGTAGGTGATGATCAGATCGGCGCCGGCGCGCTTGAAGCCGAGCAGGGTCTCCATCACGACCCGGCGCTCGTCGATCCAGCCGTTGGCGGCCGCGGCCTTGACCATCGCGTATTCGCCCGAGACGTTGTAGACGGCAAGCGGCAGCCGGGTGGCGTTGCGCACCTCGCGGATGATGTCCATGTAGGCGAGCGCCGGCTTGACCATCAGGAAGTCCGCGCCTTCGTCCACGTCGATGAAGGCTTCGCGCAGCGCCTCGCGCCGGTTGCCCGGATCCATCTGGTAGCTGGCGCGGTCGCCGAAGCTGGGCGCGGAATCGGCGGCGTCGCGGAACGGCCCGAAGTAGGCCGAGGCATACTTGACCGCATACGACATGATGCCCACCCCGGTGAAGCCCGCCTCGTCGAGCGCGGTGCGGATGGCCGCGATCATCCCGTCCATCA
Organism: uncultured Zetaproteobacteria bacterium; assembly: GCA_964398225.1. Taxonomy (GTDB): domain Bacteria; phylum Pseudomonadota; class Zetaproteobacteria; order Mariprofundales; family Mariprofundaceae; genus CAYNLY01. The sequence continues at coordinate 17,473 of CAYNLY010000022.1, read as the reverse complement.
TGCCCGAGGGCGCGACGATGTCGGCGCCCGCGCGCGCGTAGGAGACGACTTCCTTCTGCAGGTTCGCAAGCGTGGCGTCGTTGTCCACCTCGTGGCCCGCAAGCACGCCGCAGTGGCCGTGGTCGGTGTATTCGCAGAAGCAGGCATCGGCGATCAGCACGAGCTCCGGGCAGGCCTTGCGCGCGCGACGGAGCGCCTGCTGGACGACGCCCTCGTCGTTCCAGGCCTCGGTGCCGGCCGCGTCCTTGCGCTCCGGAATCCCGAAGAAGATCACGCCCGGAATGCCGTGGTCGGCCGCTTCGCGCACCGCGTCCTCAACCGCCGAAAGCGGCAGACGCGAAACCCCGGGCATGCTGGCCACCGGCTTGGGTTCGTGGATCGTTTCGTCGACGAACAGCGGCAGGATCAGATCGTCCACGGACAGATGCGTTTCGCGCACCATCCGTCGCAGCCAGGGCGTGCGGCGGAGCCGGCGGGGTCGGATCGTCGGAATCGGCAGCGTCATCGGGCATCCTCCTGAAAATGGGCTTCGAGCGCATCCAGCATCGCGTCAAAACTAGCGTCGCGGGCGACAACCTGCACGCGCAGGCCCGCGTCGCGCGCGGCCTCGGCCACCTGGGGGCTGATGGCCACGAGGATCGGGCGCGAGGCAAGGCGCGCGTCGCCGATTCTTCTTGCGTAGTGCCGTGCGGTGCGGCTGCTGCCGAGCAGGACCGCGTCGATTTGCCCCTCGCGCAGCTGCGCGCGAATCGCGGAGGCATCGGCTTCGGGGCAGCGCATCCGGTAGGCGGGCACGAGGCGAACCCGCCAGCCGCGGCGCTCAAGTTCGGTGACGAGGTAATCGCGCCCCTGCTCGGCCCGGTAGAAGACGAGCGTTCCCGGAGGCTCTTTGGCCAGAAGCTCGACCACTCCTTCCTGGGATGCCCGGCGCGCGGTGCGCTTGGGCTCAAGCCCCGCGCGCGTCAGCGCCGATGCGGTTTTCGCCCCGACGGCGACGATGCGGTGACCGGCAAGGCTTGCCGCGCCCAGCGCCGAGATCACACAGTCCACGCCGTTGGCGCTCGTGAACAGCACCCAGTCGGCGTCGTCGAGCGCCCCGCGGTGATCAAGAATCGACCGGTTCAGGCACTCCATCTCCATGCAGGGAAACGCAACGGGCCTTGCCCCCCGGGCCCGAACGAGGCGGGCAAGCTCCGGAATCTGATGCGCGGCCCGGGTGAGCAGAACGGTCCGGCCGGCAAGGGGCGAACGGGAAGGCTCGGTCATGGTCGCATCCTGCCGCGGGCATCCGCCAGGGCAATCGGGGCTTGATTCGGCCGGGGGTTCATGGTGTCATATTTATATGGCAACGAAGAAGGTCAAGGAACAGGCTAGAAAAGTTCTCCGGGACGTGTTCGGCTACGAGTCGTTCCGTCCGATGCAGGAAGAGATCATCACGACGCTTCTGGACGGCAAGGACGCCTTCGTGCTGATGCCGACCGGCGGCGGGAAGTCCATATGCTATCAGATCCCGGCGATCATGCGCGAGGGCACCGGCATCGTCGTCTCGCCGCTGATCTCGCTGATGAAGGATCAGGTGGACACGCTGAACGCCTGCGGCGTGAAGGCGGCCTACTACAACTCCTCGCTGAAGGCCGCGCAGGCCAAGGAGGTGCTCGCGCGGTTTGCGAGCGGCGAGCTCGACCTGCTCTACGTCGCGCCCGAGCGGCTGCTGTCGAAGTCGTTTCTCGAGCGGCTGCGCCAGGTGAAGCTGGCGATGTTCGCGATCGACGAGGCGCACTGCGTCTCGCAGTGGGGCCACGATTTCCGGCCCGAGTACGTCCGGCTGGGCGAGTTGCGCGATCTGTTCCCGGACGTGCCGATGCTGGCGCTGACCGCCACGGCCGACGAGCACACGCGGCAGGACATCACCGAGCGCCTGAAGCTGAACGGGGCGCGCCGGTTCGTCGCCAGCTTCGACCGGCCCAACATCCGCTACCTGGTCGCCGAAAAGCGCCAGCCGCTGACCCAGGTGCTCCAGTTTCTCGAGTCCTGGCCGAATGCGAGCGGCATCATCTACTGCCTGTCGCGCAAGCGCGTGGAGGATCTCGCGGTCAACCTGCAGCGGCACGGCATTAAGGCGGCCGCCTACCACGCCGGCATGCCCGGGCGCACGCGCGAGAAGGTGCAGGACGACTTCCTGCGCGACCGGATCAAGGTCATCGTCGCGACGATCGCGTTCGGCATGGGCGTGGACAAGCCGAACGTGCGCTTCGTGATCCACCACGATCTGCCGAAGAGCATCGAGTCCTACTACCAGGAGACGGGACGGGCCGGACGCGACGGGCTCGAGTCCGAGGCGCTGCTGCTCTACGGCTCGGGCGACGTGAATCTCGTGCGCCGGCTGATCGAGAACGTCGAGAACCCCGAGCAGCGCCGGGTCGAGGTGCACAAGCTGAACAGCATGGTCGCGTTCGCCGAGGCGCTGACCTGCCGCCGGCGGGTGCTTCTCGGCTACTTCGGCGAGGAGCTCGAGGAGGACTGCGGCAACTGCGACATCTGTCTTGATCCGCCCAAGACCTACGATGCCAGCGAGTATGCGCGGCTTGCGCTCGACTGCGTGCGCGAGCTCGACGGCGAATACGGCCTCGGCTATGTGGTCGATGTGCTGCGCGGATCCAGCAATGCCCGGATTCGCGAACACGGGCACGACAAACTGAAGACCTGGGGCGCGGGCGCGGAGCTCAACGCGGACGAGTGGACCTCGATTCTCCGCCAGCTCGTCCATCACGGCTATTTTGTGCAGGACGTCTCCCGCCGCGCGGCACTCAGGCCCACGCGCAAGGCCGAGCGCATCGATGCGGGCGAGACGGTGACGCTGGCCCGGTATCAGCCGGGGCTGAAGCGCAAGCTTGCCCGGCTGGGCGCGGCGAAGGACGAGGCGCTGTATGCCAAGCTCGTCGATCTGCGCGCGCGCATCGCCGACGAGGAGGACGTGCCGCCGCACATCGTGTTCAGCGACGTCACGCTGACCGAGCTAAGCCAGCGCAAGCCGACGACGAAGGAGGAAATGCTCCGGATCAGCGGAGTCGGCAAGCACAAGTTCGAGATGTACGGCGAGCCGTTCCTCGAATGCATCCGCGAGCATGCGGCCGCAGCCGGTGCCGAGCCTGCCCGCGATGCCTCGGGCAAGGAAATCCCGAAGCTGATCGCGAAGGGGCCCGAGGCGACCGAGGCGCAGCTGTTCACGCTCTCGCTCTACCGCAAAGGTCTGTCCACCGAGGAGATCGCGGCCAAACAGGGCATTTCCGAGGCCACCGTGCTCAAGCATTACCTGGGCCTGATCCGGGCGGCGCACTACATCGACGTGCCGGCGCTCTTCGGCGAGCATTTCGATACCCTGATGCGCGAGCTCGACGAGGCCGATCCCTACGCCTCGCTGGCCGAGATCAAGCGCGATCTTTCCGTGGATCTGAGCAACGAGGAGTTCCGCCTGCTCCTGGCCTGGCGGGAGGCGATCGGGGTGGCCTGAGGGCGGTTTCCCGGCCGGCGGCAAAACGCCAGCCGGCCGTCCTTCTTGCTTCCCGAGCCGGCCCCCGCTTGCGTCGGGCCAGGATTCGTCTATACCCACAGACAAGATGCGGCGACTCGATCTGTTCGGCGGCGCGCAGGGCCGCGAGCGGGCGCTGGCCTGGGTGCTGCTGGCCAGCGCGGGCGCGATGCTGTTTTTCGCGTTCACCCACTGGCATCTCGGCTGCTGCAACACGCTTTCCTGGATCGAGGTCGTTCTTTCGACGATTCTGCTGACGCTTTTCGCCGCGCTCCGGCTGGGGGCGCCACGCGCCCGCATCGAGGACGGGCTGGCCATGTGCGCGCTGGTGCTGTTTCCCGCGCTGCTGTTTACCGAAACGCTGGAGAACACCGGCCCCTACTGGCTGGCCGGGTACCCGTTCGTCATCTACTTCATCAAGCCGGTGCGCGCGGCGCGCTTCTGGGTGGCCGCCCTGCTGGCGGTGCTGGCCGTGGTCTGGGCGCTGCTGCGGGCGGGCCGGGTCGAGATCTGGATGAGCGACGTCCAGCTGGCCTGCATGATGGCCGTGATCGCGTTTTTCTGGCTGCTTGCGCACATCTACCAGTCGCTGCTCGAGGCCCGAACCCGCGAGGTCGAGGAGGCGAACCGGGAGCTCGACCGCCAGCACTCGAGGCTTGAGACCGTGCTCGATCACGCCCCCGAGGGCATCTGGATGACCGATCCCGAGGGGCGCATCCAGCTGCTGAACCGGCAGTGGGCCCGCTGGACGGGCCTCGATGAGGCCGCGGCCATCGGGGAGGCGCTTGAGGCGCAGGCGCCCCGGCAGGTCGCAGACCGCCTGATGAAGCTCGCGCACAAGGCGCTCGAAGCCGGAAGCCCGGTCCGCGACCGTCTGGTGCTTGACTGCGCCGATGGCGAAGCGCGGACGCTGGAGATCGTCGAGGTTCCGGTGGGAATGGGGGAGGCGGCCCAGGGCGTCGTGGGCTTTGCGATCGATCTGACCGAGCGCGAACGCCACGAGGCCGAGCGCCGCAGGCTCGAGCGGCAGGTGCAGCATGCCCAGCGGCTCGAGTCGCTGGGGGTGATGGCGGGAGGCATCGCGCACGATTTCAACAACCTGCTCACGGCGATCCAGGGCAACGTGGAGCTGGCCCGCTTCGTCGAGGACCGGGCCGAACTGGAGGCTTCGCTCGATGCGATCGCGCAGGCGGCGGGGGCCGCGGCCGGGCTCTGCCAGCAGATGCTGGCCTATTCGGGCAAGGGCGTGCTGCGAATGGAGCCCGTGAACGTGGATGCGTTTCTTCGGGACATGCGGGCGCTCCTTCAGAGCTCGGTGACGCGCAAGGTGCGGCTCGAGCTCGACCTGGCCGCGGGCGACGAGGGCTGGGTGCTCGCGGATGCCAGTCAGCTCCGGCAGGTCGTGATCAATGCGGCGATCAACGCGTCCGAGGCGCTGGAAGGATGCGCGGACCCGCACATCCGCATCGCCACCGGCATCGAGTCCTGGGATGCGCCGCGACAGGTTGCCGCGCCGCCGGGCACCGAGCTCGGCCCGGGGCGCTACCTGCGGCTGGAGATCGAAGACAACGGCCGCGGCATGGACGAAGAAACGCTCGAACACATCTTCGATCCGTTCTTTACGACGAAGTTCACCGGCCGGGGACTGGGCATGAGCGCGGTGCTCGGCATCGTGCGCGCGCACCACGGCGGACTGCGCATCCGCAGCCGTCCGGGCGAAGGCACCCGGCTCACGGTCTGGCTGCCGCTGACCGAACGCCGCGCCGAGGTGGAAGCGACCGGCGCGGGCGACCGGGGCGAGCGTCTTGAGGGCACAGTGCTGCTCGTCGACGACGAGGAGGAGGTGCGGCGGACGGCCGCCCGCATGCTTCAGTCGCTGGGGCTGCGGGTGCTTCAGGCGGCCAACGGAGAGGAGGCGCTCGCGTTGTTCGACCGCCACCGGGAGGAAATCGACTGGGTGCTGCTCGATCTGACGATGCCGGTCATGGACGGCAGGCGCTGCCTGGAGGCGCTGCGAGGCCGCGATCCGGATCTTTACGTCGTCATGAGTTCGGGCTTCAACCTGGAGGCGGATGAGGCGGGGGAGGCCAGCGATGTGCTCAAGAAACCCTATTCGTTGAGGGCGCTGCGGGAGGTCGCGGCGCGAGCGTTGGAGGCCCGGAAGAAATGAACCGGGGCCCGGTGGAACCCGGGCCCCGCCAGATGGAGCCGATGAGCGGACTCGAACCGCTGACCTGCTGATTACGAATCAGCTGCTCTACCAGCTGAGCTACATCGGCCTGCTCGAAGGCTGCGCATGATAGCAAGCCCGCGCGCAATGGGAAGGGGGGTCAGAGGCAGGCGGTCACGGCGGCGATCAGGGCCGGCCCCGCCGTTTCGGTGCGCAGAATGCGCGGACCGAAGCGGACCGGCATCCAGCCGCGCCCGGCGAGGGATGCGACTTCATCTTCGCTCCAGCCGCCCTCGGGGCCGATGGCAAGGCTGATCGCGGAAGCATTCGCAAGCCGCGGGCGGATGTCGGGCCAGTCGCATTCGGCATGGGGGTGCAGGCACAGGGCCAGCCCCTCGGGGCGGCACTCGGCGACGGATGCCGCCCAGCCGATCTCCGGCACGCGCACCCGGCCGGACTGCTCGGCGGCCTCGATCGCGATGCGGCGCAGGCGGGCAAGCCTGCGTTCCCGCCGGGCGGGCTCAAGCCGCACCTGGCTGCGCTCGGCCGCAACCAGGGTGATCGAGGCGGCTCCCAGTTCGGTGGCCTTCTGCACGACCCAGTCGAGCTTCTCGCCCCGGCACAGCCCCTGCCACAGATGCACGGGAACCGGCAGCTCGACCTCGGGCCTGCGGCCCGCGCCAAGCCGGCACCGCGCCCGGCTCCGCTCAAGGGATTCGATCACCGCATCGAACTCCGCGCCGCTGCCGTCGAAGACGGTCAGGGCATCGCCCGGGCGCATCCTCAGCACGTCCCGCAAATAGTGGGCCTGGTCGCGATCGAGCGTGATTGCGGCGCCCTCCCGCAGGGGGCCGGGAACAAAAACTCGGCAGCGCATGGCCGGATTCGGCCGCAAAACGCCTCCGGACGCAAGGGCTTGACCTGCCGGTTTGCGCCTCCAAGATGCGATCATGTTTTTCGGCCCGCTTGAATCGCAGGACTGGCAGCCGGTGCGAAGCTGGCGCATGGACCAGGCGGGCGTCGGCCGGGAACAGGCGGCGGTGCTGACGATGGCGGGCTCGCTGACGCGCTTTCTCGAGCGGCGCTACCGGATGCGGCTTGCGGTCCGGCTGCACGATCAGCATGTCGACGAGGCGGCGGCGGCCGAGGCCGAACTGCTCGAGATCGAGCCGGGAAGCCCCGCGCTGCGCCGGTATGTGTCGCTGGTGCACCGGGGCTCGGTGATGTTCGACGCCGAATCGGTGCTGCCGCTCGCCGATCTGCCCGCCGATCTCGTGGCCGAACTGCAGGAAGGCAGGCGCCCGCTCGGCAATCTTTTGCTCGACCGGGGGCTTTCGCTGTCCCGCTCCGATCTGGCCGTGACCCGCATCCGGGGCGCGCCGCCTTATGACGGGCGCTGGGCGCGGCGCTCGGTGCTCCGCTCGCCTTCGGGCACGCGGGCGCTGGTCGTCGAGGTGTTCCACGATCTGATCTGGGAGCGGATCGCCAGGGCGTCGATGCGCTTGTAAGGGCGGAGTGCGCGGCGTATCATTGCAGACCGTCACAGGGGGCGACTTGGTTTCGACGAAGATGCTGAACCCTGTGGGGCATGCCGGGATGGCACTCTCGTCAAAAAGGCCAACGGCAATAACTGCCAACGACGACGTAGAACTCGCTTACGCTGCGTAAGTGACCCTGCCGGGCAGCTCGCCCATCGGCTGACCGGACAGGGACGGCAAGATGGGCTGGTCCGTGCGGCTGGAGGTTCGTGGCCGGCGGGCGAGACCTCAACGAACCGGTCCACCGGGCACCTTGTCCGTTCGGTTTCCGGTGGATGCTGCGTGAACGGACTAAGCATGTAGAACCACAGGCTGATGGTCTTCGGACGCGGGTTCGAATCCCGCCGCCTCCACCAGTTCCGGACCGGCGGTGCAATCCCTTGTACGCGCTGGGGTTTTCGGAGCTGGCGGTTGACGACGGAGGGCGCCGGTGATAGCAAGCCCGTCCCGCACTGCGGGAGAGGGATGCGGGCCACAGGCGGCAAGGAGGGGATGCATGGGCGCCGAGTATCTGGCCAACGAATACGCGCCGATCTTTATCTTCATCGTCATCGCCATCCTGATGGGGGCGGCTCCCCTCGTGCTCACCTATCTGGTGGCCGAGCAGCGGCCGGACGCCGAGAAGCTTTCCGCCTACGAGTGCGGCTTCGAGGCCTTTGAGGATGCGCGGATGCAGTTCGACGTCCGCTTCTATCTCGTGGGCATCCTGTTCGTCGTGTTCGATCTCGAGAGCGCGTTCCTGTTTCCGTGGGCCGTCGTGCTCGACCGGATCGGGCTGTTCGGCTTTGCCGAGATGATGCTCTTTCTCGTCATTCTGCTTGTGGGCTACATCTACGCCTGGAAGAAGGGGGCCTTGCAATGGGAATAGAAGGCGTTCTTGAAAAGGGCTTCATCACGACGACGGCCGACAAGATCATCAACTGGGCGCGCACCGGTTCGCTGTGGCCGATGACCTTCGGGCTTGCCTGCTGCGCGGTGGAGATGATGCACGCGGGCGCCAGCCGCTACGATCTGGACCGGTTCGGGATCGTGTTCCGGCCGAGTCCGCGCCAGTCGGACGTGATGGTCGTGGCCGGCACGCTGATCAACAAGATGGCGCCCGCGCTGCGCAAGGTCTACGACCAGATGGCCGAGCCGCGCTGGGTGATCTCGATGGGTTCCTGCGCGAACGGCGGCGGCTACTACCACTATTCCTATTCGGTCGTGCGCGGCTGCGACCGGATCGTTCCGGTCGACATCTACGTGCCCGGCTGTCCGCCGACGGCCGAGGCGCTCCTGTACGGCTTCATTCAGCTGCAGGAGAAGATCAAGCGCACGAACACGATTGCGCGCTAGGGCGGGATCATGAGCGACGAGCGGCTTCAGGACGACATCGGGACGGCTAGGCCTGCGCAGGCCGAGGAGGTGGCCGGCCTTCTCGAGCGTTTCGGCAAGGCGGTGCTGGCCGTCGAGGAGTCCCTCGACTGCCCGACCGTGCGTCTGGACCGGGAGGCGATCGTCGAGGCCTGCCACTACCTGAAGAACGAGCATGGCTACGAGCAGCTGATGGATCTGTGCGGCGTGGACATGCTCGAGTATCCGGACTGGCCCGAGGACGCGCCGCGCTTTCAGGTCGTCTATCACCTGCTTTCGGTTTCGCGCAACCGCCGGATCCGGCTCAAGGTCGGCGTCGGCGAGCGCGAGCTCGTCGATTCGGTCACCGAGGTCTGGCCGACCGCGAACTGGTTCGAGCGCGAGGCGTTCGATCTGTTCGGGATCATCTTCAACCATCACCCGGATCTGCGCCGGATCCTCACCGACTACGGCTTCGAAGGGCATCCGCTGCGCAAGGACTTTCCGCTCACCGGCCGGGTGGAGATGTTCTTCGACGACACCCAGTGGCGCTGCGTCTACCGGCCGAACAAGGTGGAGAACCGGGTGCTGATCCCGAAGACCTGGCCGGGGGTGGATCGTGGCTGAGATTCGCAACTACACGCTCAACTTCGGCCCGCAGCACCCGAGCGCGCACGGCGTGCTCCGGCTCGTGCTCGAGCTCGACGGCGAGGTGGTCGAAAAGGCCGACTGCCACATCGGGCTGCTGCACCGCGGCACCGAGAAGCTGTTCGAATACAAGACCTATCACCAGAACGTGCCCTATTTCGACCGCTTCGACTATGTCTCGATGATGTGCAACGAGCATGCGTATGCGCTTGCGGTCGAGAAGCTTCTGGGCATCACGCCCCCGGAGCGCGCGCAGTACATCCGCGTGATGTTCGCGGAGCTGACCCGCATCCTGAATCACTGCCTGTGGCTCGGCGCGCACGCGCTGGACATCGGCGCGATGACCGTCTTTCTCTACTGCTTCCGCGAGCGTGAGGACATCTTCGACTACTACGAGGCGGTCAGCGGCGCGCGGATGCATGCGGCCTACTTCCGCCCGGGCGGTGTGGCCAAGGATCTGCCGGAGGGGCTGCTCGAGAAGATCCGCGGCTTCACCGAGCGCTTCCCGGGCTACGTCGACGAATACGAGACGCTGCTCACCGAGAACCGGATCTGGAAGCAGCGCACGGTGGACATCGGCGTCGTGGACAAGGAGGCGGCGCTGGCCTGGGGTTTCACCGGCCCGATGCTGCGCGGCTCCGGCGTGGCCTGGGATCTGCGCAAGATGCAGCCCTACGACGTCTACGACAAGGTCGAGTTCGACATTCCGGTGGGCGCGACCGGCGACACCTACGACCGCTATCTGGTCCGCGTCGAGGAGATGCGCCAGAGCAACCGCATCATCCAGCAGTGCATCGACTGGCTGGAGAAGAATCCGGGGCCGGTCAAGATCGACGACTACAAGCTCACGAATCCGCCCCGGGCCGAGATGAAGCGCGACATGGAGTCGCTGATTCATCACTTCAAGTTCTTCTCCGAGGGCTACCACGTGCCCAAGGGCGAGGTGTACGCGGCGGTCGAGCATCCGAAGGGCGAGTTCGGCGTCTATCTGATCTCCGACGGATCGAACAAGCCCTACCGGATGAAGGTCCGGGCGCCGGGCTTTGCGCACCTTGAAGCGCTCGATTACATGTGCCGGGGTCACATGATCGCGGATGTCGTGACGATTCTCGGCACCCAGGACATCGTGTTTGGGGAGGTGGACCGATGAGCGCGGCTGGTTCCGCGGCGGAGGCGCCGCGCTTCAGCGAGGCGAGGCTGGCCGAGATCGAGCAGCTTGCGCGCCGCTATCCCGGGCGCCGCTCGCTGCTGCTGCCCGTGCTGCACATGGCCCAGGAGGATTTCGGCTATCTGTCGATGGACGTCCAGAAGATGGTCGCCGAGGTCGTCGGCGTGCCGCTGATGCGCGTGCGCGAGGTCGTGACCTTCTACACGATGTTCCGCGAGCAGCCCTGCGGCAAGTATCTGATGGAGGTGTGCACGAACGCTTCCTGCATGCTCAACGGCGCCAACGAGCTCGTCCGGCACATGTGCGACCGGCTCGGCATCCGGGTCGGCGAGACGACGCCGGACGGGATGTTCACGGTCACCGAGGTCGAATGCGCGGGGGCCTGTTCCGGCGCGCCGGTCGTGCAGATCAACAACGAATATCATGAGAACGTCGATGCGGAATACATCGACGCCTTCATCGACAAGGCGCGGGGAGGTGCGGCGTGACGATTCCGGACGATCCGTCGCAGGTCAAGGCCATCTGCTTCGAGCGCATCCACGTTCCGGACTGCCGGAGGCTTGAGGTTGCGCGCGAACACGGCGCCTACCGTTTCCTGCCCACCGTGCTCAACGAGTTCAAGCCGGAGCAGATCGTCGACGAGGTCAAGAAGTCCGGCATTCGCGGTCGCGGCGGCGCGGGCTTCCCGACCGGGCTCAAGTGGTCGTTCGTTCCGCGCGGCACCGGCAAGCCCACCTATCTGATGTGCAACGCCGACGAGGGCGAGCCCGGCACGTTCAAGGACCGCGACATCATGCGCTACGATCCGCACCGGCTGATCGAGGGCATGATCATGGCCAGCTTCGCGCTCGACGTGCACAGCGCCTACATCTACATCCGCGGCGAGTTCAAGCGCGAGGCCGAGATCCTGAACGAGGCGATCCGCGAGGCCTACGCGGCCAATCTTCTCGGCGAGAACATCCTCGGCACCGGATTCGATCTGGACATCACCGTGCATCGCGGCGCCGGCGCCTACATCTGCGGCGAGGAGACCGCGCTGATCGAGTCGGTCGAGGGCAAGCCCGGGCGCCCGCGCTTCAAGCCGCCGTTTCCGGCCGTCGAGGGCTTCTACCGCTGCCCGACCGTGGTCAACAACGTCGAAACGCTGTCCACGATCCCGACGATTCTGGAAAAGGGCGGCGACTGGCACGCCCAGATCGGGACGCCGAACAACACGGGCATGAAGATCTTCTCGGTTTCCGGGCATGTGAACAGGCCCGGAAACTACGAGGTGCCGCTCGGCACGCCGCTGAAGACGCTGATCGAGGAATACTGCGGCGGACTCAAGCACGGGACGGTGCCGAAGGCGGTGATTCCGGGCGGATCGTCGGCGCCGTGGCTGACCGCCGAGCATTACGAGATTCCGCTCACCTTCGACGATCTGATGAAGGCGGGCTCGATGCTGGGCTCGGGCGCGATCATCGTGATGGACGAGACGGCCGACGTGGTTGCGGTGGCGCGGAGGCTCTCGCATTTCTACGCCCACGAATCCTGCGGCCAGTGCACGCCCTGCCGCGAGGGCACCGGCTGGCTGGAGCGGATCATGGACCGCATCTCAACAGGCCAGGGGCGGCCGGAGGACATCGATACGCTGCGCGATGCGGCGACCCACATGGCCGGGCGGACGATCTGCGCGCTGGCCGATGGCGCGGCGGCGCCCGTGCTTTCCCTGATCAAGCACTTCCCGGACGAGGTTCGGGCGCGGATGGCGGAGAAGGCAGCATGACGACCCTGTACATCAACGACCGCGAAGTCACGGTGGCCCCGGGCACGAGTATTCTTGAGGCCTGCCGCCAGCATGGGGTGGAGGTGCCCTACTTCTGCTACCACCCGGAGCTTTCGGTCGCGGCCAACTGCCGGATGTGCCTGGTCGAGATCGAGGGCTGGAACAAGCCGGCGGCCTCCTGCTGCACGCCGGTCGCCGAGGGGATGAAGGTCTACACCCAGACCGATTCGATCAAGAAGGACCGCGAGATGGTGATGGAGTATCTGTTGATCCATCACCCGCTGGATTGCCCGGTCTGCGACCAGGGCGGCCACTGCAAGCTTCAGGACTACGCGGTCGAGCACGGACCCTCGCACGGGCGCTACCGCGAGCCGAAGCGGGCGGTGCTGAACTACGATCTGGGCCCGTTCGTCACCACCTGCATGACGCGCTGCATCCACTGCACGCGCTGCGTGCGCTTTGCCGAGGAGATCGCGGGCACGAGCGACATGGGCGTGCTCAACCGGGGCGACCACATGAGCATCGCCGGCATCGTCGAGGAGGCGCTGGAATCGGAGCTTTCCGGAAACCTTCCCGACATCTGCCCGGTCGGCGCGCTGCTGGACAAGCCCAGCCACGACGTGGCCCGTCCCTGGGAGCTGACGCCGCACAAGAGCACCTGCACGCAGTGTCCGAACGGCTGCGACATTCAGATTCTTTCCCGCGGCCGGGACGTGATCCGCATCCAGCCCGTCGAGGGCAGCCCCGAGCCCTGGCTGTGCGACCGGGGCCGCTACGTCTACGACGCGTTCCGCTCGGAGGACCGGATCCTCGAGCCCGCCGTGCGCAAGAACGGCGAGCTTGTGCGCACGGACTGGGACGAGGCGTTCGCGCGCGCGGTCGAGCTGCTGAAGGGCAAGCGGGTCGGCGTCCTCTTTTCGCCGCACTGGAGCGTGGAAGGCCACGCATCGATCAAGCTGCTGTGCGAGGTGGCGTTCCCGGATGCGAAGGTCGCCTTCGATCTGCACCGGCGCGACCTGCGTCCGTTCGCGTTCGAGGAAGGCTTCTCGATGACGACCGCCCAGATCGAGGAGGCCGAGCAGGTCGTGATCCTGGGCTCCGATCTGCGCCAGCGGCTGCCGCTTCTGATGCAGCGGCTGCGCAAGCGCATCCGCAAGGGTCTGCCGGTCTCGCGCATCGGGGCGATGCATTACCGCACCAACGCCGAGCTCACGCGCGATGCGCTCGTGCGTCCGCGCGAGTGGGCCGCGGTCATCGCCCGCGCGATGGAGCAGGTGCTCGAGCTCGGCAAGACCGCCGCCGGCATGGAGGAATGGATGCGGGCCGTGCCCGGGCGTCACGAGGCGGGCAAGATTCTGGCCGATGCGCTGGTCGCCGATTCCTGCGCGCTGATCGTCGGCGAGGAAATCCGCTCGCATCCGGACGCGGCGGCGCTGATCTACGGCCTGGACCTCCTGATGCGCGCCTGCGGCCATGCCGAGGAAGGCGCGGACGGCCGCAACCTGATTCCGGAAGGGATGCAGGCCCAGCTTCTGCACGCGGGCTTCGGCGATCGGCGCGTGAGCGCGGGCGAGATCTTCGCCGCGGCCAGCGCCGGCGAACTCGACGCGGTGATCCTGATCGGATCCGACCCGATCGGGGACGGGCTGTTCCCGACGGCTGCGCGCAAGGCGCTTTCGGCCGTGCCACTCGTGCAGGTGGGCGCGATCTCCGGCGACATCGCAAGTCTTGCCCAGGTGCAGCTGCCGGCGGCCGCGTATTCCGAGATCGAGGGCACGTTCGTGAACATGGAGGGCCGGGTGCGGATCGCGACGAACCCGCTGCGCTCGGTCGGCGAGGAGCGGCCGCTGTGGAAGGTGATGATGCGGCTCGTGCGCGAGCTGGGTCACGAGCTGCCGGTCGTCAGCCTCGAGGAGCTGCGCGAACGCATCCGCGAGTTCGCGCCCGAGATCGGGCGCGCCTGGGATGCCGGGGGCGAAACCGAGGTGCTGATCCGGGTGGCGCGGAACCGGGACGCGGCCTTCCTGCCGCGCGCGGAGGAGCCGCCGTTCGATCTCGATCTCGTCAGCCGCTACTCGATGTATCGCGAGGGAATGTGGGCGCGGGCCTCGAAGCTTTTGTCCGAGGCGGGAAGAATCCATGCGCTCGACGATGTGATCGTGCATCCGGACACGCTTGCCGAGCGCGGGCTGAAGGAGGGCGACGAGATCACGATCAAGTCGTTCCTCGGCGAGCACCGGTTCCGCGTCGGCTGCCGAACCGACGTCAGCCCGGGCGTGATCTTCGTCGCCAAGCGTGGCGTGGCCGGGGATCTGTCGGATGTGAGCTCGGCGAGCATTTCGGGAGGTGAGGGATGAGCGGTTGGAGCATGGCCGCGCAGGCCGGCATCTGGGCGCTGGAGATTCTCGCCGTGGCCGTGGCCGTGGCGCTTTCGGTGGCCTACATCACCTACTTCGAGCGCCGGATCATCGGCTGGATTCAGGTGCGCAAGGGATGCAACCGTGTGGGCTGGGCCGGCCTGCTGCAGCCGATTGCGGACGGCATCAAGCTGTTCCTGAAGGAAACGATCATTCCGACGAGCGCGAACAAGTTCATGTTCGTGGCCGCGCCCGTTGTGGCGCTGACACCCGCGCTGATCGCGTTTGCGGTCGTGCCGTTCGGCGAGACGACGTTGTTCGGCGTCTGGGAAAAGGCACACGTGATGGCGATCGCGAACCTGAACGTGGGGCTTCTGTATGTGATGGCGATCTCAAGCCTGTCGATCTACGGCGTGCTGATGGCCGGCTGGGCGGCCAATTCGAAGTATTCGTTCATCGGCGCGCTGCGCGCGACCTGCCAGACGATCTCGTACGAGATTTCGATGGGTTTCGCGCTCGTGACCGTGATGATGCTCGCAGGTTCCCTGAACCTGGCCGAGATCGTCCGCGCCCAGGCGGGCGGCATCCTGCACTGGTATGTGATTCCGCTGTTCCCGATGTTCCTGGTCTATTTCATCTCCGGCGCCGCCGAGTGCGCGCGCACGCCGTTCGACCTTCCCGAGGGCGAGGCGGAGCTCGTGGCCGGATACCATGTCGAGTACTCGGGCATGTGGTTTGCGAACTTCTCGCTCGCCGAATACGGGGCGATGATCCTGATCAGCCTGATGACGAGCATCCTGTTCCTCGGCGGGTGGTATGCCCCGATTCCGGCGCTCGATTTCATCCCCGGCACGGTCTGGCTGCTGGCCAAGACCTCGTTCTTCATCTTCCTGTTCATCTGGATGCGCGCGACCTATCCGCGCTACCGCTACGATCAGCTGATGCGCCTCGGCTGGAAGGTGTTCCTGCCCTGGACGCTGGCCTGGATCGCGGTCGTCGGCATCTTCATCTACACGCCGGGGCTCGATCGCATCATCGATTTCTGGCTGGCCTGGAGGTGAGGGCATGAACCTGATTCGCCGCGCCGTCCGAACCTGGCTGCTGACCGAGCTGATCCGGGGGCTCGTCCTGACCGGCAAGTACCTGTTCAAGAAGAAGATCACGGTCGAGTACCCCGAGGAAAAGACGCCGCTCTCGCCCCGCTTCCGCGGCCTGCACGCGCTCAGGCGCTACGAGTCGGGCGAGGAGCGCTGCATTGCCTGCAAGCTTTGCGAGGTGGTCTGCCCCGCGCTTGCGATCTACATCGAATCCGAGGAGCGCGAGGACGGCACGCGCCGGACGACGCGCTACGACATCGACATGACGAAGTGCATCTACTGCGGTTACTGCCAGGAGGCCTGTCCGGTGGATGCGATCGTCGAGACGCAGGAGTTTGAATACGCGACCGAAAGCCGCGAGGCGCTGTATTACACGAAGGAGATGCTGCTCGCCAACGGCGACCGCTACGAGCGGCAGATCGCGAAGAATCTTGCGGCCGATGCGCCCTACTGCTAGGGCGCGCGGCGCCTGACGGCGCCGGGAAAAACGACGGGAGGGGCGATGCTCGAAACCTTCTTTTTCGACCTGTTTGCCGGGCTGGCGGTGCTGGCCGCGATGGGCGTCGTGCTGGCGCGCAACACGATGCACTCGGTGATGTGGCTGATCTTCTGCTTCTTCAACGCCGCCGGCCTGTTCTTCCTGCTCGATGCCGAGTTTCTCGGCATCATCCTGATCCTGATCTACGTCGGCGCGGTGATGGTGCTGTTCATGTTCGTCGTGATGATGCTGGAGATCAACACGGCGAAGCTGCGCGAGGGCTTTCTGCAGTATCTGCCGACCGGGGGGCTGATCGCGGCCGTGCTGCTCGTCGAGTTCATCGCCGCCGCCCGCTCCGGCGTGTTCGAGTCGAAGGCCGGCATCGGGCATCTGGGCCGGGAGGTCAACAACACGGTCGAGATCGGCAAGATCCTGTACACGAAGTATCTGCTCGGCTTCGAGGTGGCCGCGGTGATCCTGCTGGTGGCGCTGATCGGCGCGATCGTGCTGACGCTCCGCGCCCGGAAGGATGCGAAGTATCAGAACATCTCCAGGCAGGTGAACGTCCGCAAGGAAGAGCGCCTGCGCAAGGTGAGGCTGTAAGATGATTGGACTGTCGCAGTATCTGATCGTGGCTGCGGCCCTGTTCTCGCTCGGCGTGATCGGGCTGTTCCTGAACCGGAAGAACGTGATCACGATCCTGATGTGCATCGAGCTGATGCTGCTTGCGGTGAACATCAATCTGGTCGCGTTCTCGCACTTTTTGCAGGACCTCGCCGGCCAGATCTTCGTGTTCTTCGTGCTGACCGTGGCTGCGAGCGAAATCGCGGTGGGGCTGGCGATCCTCGTCGCGTTCTACCGGACGCGGCGCTCGATCGAGGCCGAAGACATCAACACGCTGCAGGGCTAGCGGGAAGGGAGGCTGGACGTGGAAGCAACGACGACGCTGAACACCACCGAGCTGCTGGCGATTCCGGGCCTGCCGCTGGCCGCGTCCCTGATCGTCGGCCTGTTCGGCTGGGCGCTGAAGGAGAAGCTGTCGCACACGATCTGCATCGTCGGCGTCGTGATCTCGGCGCTTCTGTCGGCGCACGTGTTCCTGCAGGTGCTGGACGGCGCAAGCTTCTACGGCAACTTCTGGACCTGGATGCTGTCGGACAACTTCGTCGTGCCGGTCGGCATGATGATCGACCGGCTCACGGCGATCATGATGCTGACGGTGACGATCGTCTCGGCCTGCGTGCACGTCTACACGATCGGCTACATGCACGGGGATCCGGGCTACACCCGCTTCTTTTCCTACATCTCCGGCTTCACGTTCTCGATGCTCGTGCTCGTCATGGGCAACAACTTCTTCACGCTGTTCTTCGGCTGGGAGGCCGTGGGCCTGG
>CAYNLY010000021.1:0-24603 GCA_964398225.1 uncultured Zetaproteobacteria bacterium | reverse complement strand
TGGTGCCGGGAGTCGGATTCGAACCGACACGGCCTTGCGGCCACCAGATTTTGAGTCTGGCGTGTCTACCAGTTTCACCATCCCGGCATGGGAAGCGTCCTTCCGGCTGGCTTCGAAGCCTTCGGGGACGCACCGGGGCTGTCAAGCCGATTCCGGCTTGCCTCGCCGCGCCGGCCGCACAAGGATAAAGGCATGGCTGGGCCGGGGGATCTGAGCACGGACTGCTGCGTCGTCGGCGCAGGCGCGGTGGGCGCTTCGCTTGCCTGTGCACTGGCCCGGGCCGGCTACCGCGTCACCGTTCTCGAACGCCGCGCGCCGGATTTCCGGGCGGGCAACCCCGAACGGGTCGTCGCGCTGAACGAGGGCTCGCGCTGTTTTCTCGAGGGGCTCGGACTGTGGCCGGAGGAGCTGGCCCGCACTGCGGGCCGGATCGACCGGATCGTCGTCGAGGAGGCGGGCGGCAGCCGGCGGGTGGAGCTGACCACGGCCCAGGCGCGGAACATCGAGGCGGGCGTTTCGGCGCTCGGGCACGTCGTCGAAATGGGGGCGCTGCTTGCGCCGATGCATGCGGCAATGGCCGGGCTGGGCGTGGAGCTTGTCGCACCCTGCAGTCTCTCGGGGCTGGAGCTCGACGGCGATGCGCTGATCGTGCACGCAGGCTGCGAAGGCCGCGCCCGGCGAATCCGCGCGCGGCTCGTGGTGGCGGCAGACGGCACCTCAAGCCCCACCCGCAGGATGGCCGGGATCGCTACTCGGGGCTGGGACCACAACCGGTTCGCGATCGTGGCCAGCGTCCGCTGCCGGCGGACGCATCGCCGCGTGGCCTACGAGTGCTTCCGGCCCGACGGTCCGCTCGCGTTTCTGCCGCTCGGGGACGATCGCGAGGACGGGCGGTTTTCGATCGTCTGGACGCTGGCTCCGGAAGCCGCCGCGCTCACGATGCAGGCCGACGATGCCCGCTTCATCGCGCTGCTCAATCAGGCGCTCGGAAGCGAAATCCGGCGCGAAACCGGGGGCGTGGTCGAAACCTCGCCGCGCGCCGTGTTTCCGCTCGAGCTTTCGGTGGCCGAACGCCTCCATGCGCCGAGGCTCGTGCTCGCCGGCAATGCGGCGCACACCGTGCATCCGGTCGCCGGCCAGGGCCTGAATCTGGGGCTTCGCGATGTGGCCGCGCTTGTCCGCATCCTGGAGCGGGACGTGGCGCGCCGCGATCCGGGGCAGCCGATCGTGCTTGCGGCCTATGCGGATGCGCGCAGGCTCGATATTGGCTGCGTGGCCGGGTTCACCGAGGCGCTGGTGGGCCTCTACGGCGTGGATTTGCCCGGCGCCAGGATGCTGCGCGGAATGGGGCTTGCGGCGCTGGAGCGAATGCCCGCGCTGAAGTCGCTTCTGATCCGGCAGGCGGCGGGTCTCGGGCCGATGCGGGCCGTGGGCGGATGGCGCGATGCCGGCGTGCGGGAGGCGGCATGAGGCAGGCCGAGTACGATGTCGCAATCATCGGCGGCGGCATGGTGGGCCTTGCGCTCGCCTGCGCGCTTCGCGGCCGCGGGCTTTCGATCGCGGTGCTCGAACGGAACGAGCCCGGAACCTTTCTGTCGCTGGGGCGCGACTGCCGGGTTTCCGCGATCGTCGAGGGCAACCGCGAGGCGCTTTCGGGCATCGGCGTCTGGCAAGAGCTGAAGGATGCGCAGCCGATCGTCGCGATGCGCGTCTGGGACGATCAGCAGCCGGGCGGCATCCGCTTCGATGCCGTCGAAATCGGCCGCGCGCAGCTGGGCTGGCTGGTCGAAAACCGCCGGCTCATCGAGGCGGAGCTTTCGCGGGTCATGGATTCGGACGACGTCGACTGGCTCTGTCCGGTCGAGGTCGCGTCCGTGGAGGTGGGGGCCTCATGGGTGCGCCTTGCGCTTGCCGACGGCGGCACGATGCGCGCGCGGCTCGTCGTCGGCGCCGACGGACCGAACTCGTGGCTCCGGAGGCAGCGGCGCATCGGCGTCTGGCGGCGGGACTACCGGCAGAAGGGGCTGGTGGCGACGATCCGTCCGGAGCGCGCGCATCAGGGGGTCGCCTTCCAGCGCTTTCTTCCCGGCGGACCTCTGGCCGTGCTGCCGATGACCGATGGCCTGTGCTCGATCGTCTGGAGTCTTCCCGAGCGCGAGGCCGAGCGGATGATGCGGCTGAGCGACGAGGCATTTCTGCATGCGCTTCAGGCCAGTTTCGGCCCGGTGCTGGGGCGGATCCTCGAGGTCGGCGAGCGGGCGGCGTTTCCGCTGCGCGCACAGCTTGCGCATCACCTGGTGCGTCCAAGGCTTGCGCTGGTGGGCGATGCCGCGCATACGATCCACCCGCTGGCCGGCCTCGGCGTGAATCTTGGCCTTCGCGACGCGATGGTGCTGGCGCAGGAGATCGCCGACGCCGCGCGCTTCGGCGAGGACATCGGCGGCGAGGAGGTGCTCGCGCGCTACCGGCATCTGCGCCTTCCGGACGTGCTGGCCGTGATGGCCGGGATGGAGGGCTTTCACCGGCTGTTCACCGCGCCGGTGCCGGGCCTGGGCGCGCTGCGTTCGGCCGGGATGCGCGCGGTGTCGAACCTCGGGCCGATCAAGCGCCTGCTGATGCAGAACGGGGCGGGGCTTTCGCTGCCGGTGCCGAGGCAGATCACCTAGGTGGCCGAAACGACGATTCATCTGCTGCCGCCGCAGGTGGCCGACCAGATCGCGGCCGGCGAGGTCGTCGAGCGGCCGGCGTCCGCCGTCAAGGAGCTGGTCGAGAACAGCATCGATGCCGGCTGCACGCGCGTCGTGGTGCGGATCGAGCGGGCCGGAAAGGCGCGCATCGAGGTCGAGGACGACGGCTGCGGCATGTCCGCGGAGGATGCGCGGCTGGCCGTGCGCAGGCATGCGACGAGCAAGATCCGGAGCCTCGAGGATCTGCACCGGATTGCGAGCCATGGGTTCCGGGGCGAGGCGCTGCCGTCGATCGCCTCCGTCTCCCGCTTCCGGATGCACACCGCGCTGCCGGATGCGGCCGAGGGGATCGAGGTGCGCGTCCACGGAGGGCGGGAGCCGGAAGTGCTGCCCGCACCGCCCCGGCGCGGCACGCGCGTCGAGGTGCGCGACCTGTTTCTGAACACGCCCGCGCGCCTGCGTTTTCTGCGCTCGGACCGGACCGAGGAGGCGCATGTTCTCGAAACGATGCGGGGGCTCGCGCTGGCGCATCCCGAGGTCGCGTTTACGCTGTTTGTCGACGGAAGGCGCCAGCTGGACTGCCCGCGCGAGGACTGGCAGCGGCGCGTGGCCCGGATCATGGGCGAGCCGTTTGCGGCCAACAGCGTGCATCAGCGCATCGAGCACGAGGGGATCGTCGTCGAGGCCTGCCTGGGCCTGCCCACCTTCCACCATCGCGACAGCACGCGGATGCATTTCCTGCTCAACGGGCGCGTGATCCGCGACCGCGGCCTGATCGCCGCGCTGCGCGCGGCCTACCGGGATGTGATGTTCCACGACCGCTACCCGGTCGCGGTCGTCCGGATCGAGATGGATCCGCGCGAGGTGGACGTCAACGTCCATCCGGCCAAGCGCGAGGTCCGGTTTCGCAAGCCGACGGTCGTGCGCGCGTCGGTCGTGGCCTGCGTGCGCGCGGCGCTTGAACGGATGGGAAGGCAGGTGTCGTCCGAACCGGGCCGCGAGGCGCTTCTCCGGATGCGTCCTTCGGTTCCCCGTGGTCCGAGGCAGGCACCCGCCACGGAAGCGGCGGGCGGGCCCGTTTCCGCGATTCCCCGCGCGGCCGGGGCGCGGCCGCCGGCGGATGTGATGCGCAGGCTCTGGCGGGCGCCGGAGGTTCGGGAGCCGGCCGCCGGATATCGCACCCGCCCCGCGCCGGAGCAGGCTCCGGATGCGCCCGATCTTGGAGAGCCGGTGGCCCAGTTGCACGGGCGCTACATCCTCGCACAGACCGGCGAGGGCATCGTGCTCGTGGACCAGCACGCGGCCCACGAGCGGATGACCTTCGAGGCGCTGAAGCGCGAGCTCGCCACCGACCGGGTGAGCAGTCAGCCGCTGCTCGTGCCGGCCGAGTGGACGCCGGATCCGGCGACGCTGGCCTGGCTTGCCGAACATGCGGATGCGCTCGCGCGCTTCGGGGTGCGCGTTAGCGTCGAAGGCGAGCGCGTCCGCATCGAGGCGGTGCCCGCGCAGCTTGCGGGCGAGGCGCCGGTGCCGCTGGTCGAGGAACTCGTTGACTCCTGCCGGCTGATCGGCCTTGAGGCCGAGGCCGACGCAAGCGGGCTGGGGCGCGTGCTCGAGCGCTGGCTCGGCAACCGGGCCTGCAAGGCCTCGATCCGTTCGGGCCGGACGATGACGCGGGAAGAGCAGGAGGCCCTGCTTCGCGGCATGGAGCGCACGCCGAACATCGCCCAGTGCAACCACGGCCGGCCCACCTACGTGCGCCTGAGCCTCGACGACCTCGACCGTCTTTTCGGACGCAGGGAATAGGCCGGTTGCCGGCGATGTTTCCGGCAGCGGCCTGCTGCTAGCATCCGGCTCGTGGAAGCCCAGAACGTCCTGCTGATTCTCGTTGCGGTCCTCGCCTGCGCGCTGACCTCGGCCTATCTGCTGCGGATGATCCGCGTTCCGGCGGCCGTGGCCTACATCGTGACCGGCGTGCTCGTCGGTCCCTCCGGCTTCGGCTTCGTCGAGGACCGCGAACTGCTCACCCACGTCGGCGAGATCGGCGTGATCATGCTGCTGTTCTTCATCGGCATGGAGGTGTCGCTGCCCCGGCTGATCGCCGGCTGGCGGGTGGCGGTGCTCGGAACGCTGGCGCAGATGGCGGTCAGCGTCGCCGTCTGCATCGGCGGGGCATTGCTGCTCGGCTGGGGCTGGCGGGCGGGCATGCTGTTCGGCTTCATCATCAGCATGAGCTCGACGGCGGTCGTGCTGACGATGCTGAAGGACAGCGGCGAGCTCGAGACGCCGTTCGGGCAGAACGCGCTTGGCGTGCTGCTGATGCAGGATCTCGCGATCGTGCCGATCATGATCCTGATCGGGCTGGTCGGCGGCGAGGGCGTGTCCTGGGGGCAGGTCGTCGGCCAGCTGGTTGGCGGCGCGCTTCTGATTGCGCTCGTGATCTGGCTGATGCGCCATCCCGGATGGCGTGTTCCCCCCGCGCTCCGGCAGTCGGTGGACAAGGAAATCATGCTCGGCCTGCTTCTGTGTTTCGCCTCGGCCGCGCTGACCGCCCAGATCGGGCTTTCGGCGCCGTTCGGCGCGTTTCTTGCCGGCATGGTGCTGAACGCGTCCGATCAGGCCGAATGGGTCGAGGAGCATCTGCGCTCGCTCTATGTGGTCTTCGTTGCGCTGTTCTTCATGTCGGTGGGCATGCTCGTGCAGCTCGATTTCGTGCTCGAGCATCTGGGGCTCGTGGCCGTGCTGACGCTGGCCGTGTTCGCGCTGAACTCGGGGATCAACACGATCGTGCTCCGTCTTCTCGGGGAGACCTGGCCGATGTCGCTGCTTACGGGCGGACTTCTTTCGCAGATCGGTGAGTTTTCGTTTCTGCTTGCGTCCCTGGGGCTGGGGCTGGGCATGCTCAGCGAGGCGGGGCATCAGATGGCGATGGCCGTGATCGCGCTCAGCCTTCTGCTCAGTCCGATCTGGATGCTTCTTGTCCGGCTTCTGGTCCGCGAGGACACGCAGGTGCTCGTGGACCGGAGCAAGGAGGAGGAAATCCGGCGCATGGTCGGCATGATCGAGCAGGTGCGGGAAGGAAGGCATTGAACGCTCCGCAGGCCGTGGCCCTGATGGGCGCCACGGGAACCGGAAAGACCCGGCTGGCCCTGGAGCTTGCGGATGCGGTTCCGAATCTTGTCGCGATCGCCTGCGATTCGATGCAGGTCTATGAGGGTCTGGACATCGGCACGGCGAAGCCCTCGGCCGAGGAGCGCGGCAGGCTTCCGCACCGGATGCTCGACGTCGTGCGTCTTCCCGACATCTGCTCGGCGGCCCGCTGGGCGCGGATGGCGGCCGAGGCGATCGAAAAGGAGCGGGCGCAAGGCCGGATTCCGCTGATCGTCGGGGGCACGGGCCTGTATCTGAAGGCGCTCATCGAGGGGCTTGCCGAGATCCCGACGGAACGCGGGGAGGTGCGCGAACGGCTCCGGGCTCGCCTGGCCAGAGAGGGCATCGTCCGGCTCCACGAGGAACTCCGGAAGGTGGATCCCGAAACGGCCCGGCGGCTTGCCCCGACCGACACCCAGCGCATCCTGCGTGCGCTCGCGGTGTTCGAAAGTTCGGGCCGGCCGCTTTCCGACTGGCTGAACGAAGGCCGCCGGCCGCTGTTGCCCGGCGGGGTGCGGCTGTTCGTGCTCGAACTGCCGCGCGCCATCCTGCGGGCGCGGATCGCCGAACGCTTCCATGTGATGCTGGAGAAGGGATGGCTCGACGAGGTCCGCTGGCTTGCCGGACTGAACCTTCCCGAGACGCATCCGGCGATGCGTGCGGTGGGCTACCGCCAGCTGCTCGCGCATGTGCGGACCGGCCGGGATCTCGAGCTCTGCATCCGGGAGGGCATCACCGCCACGCGCCGGTACGCGAAGCGGCAGGCCACCTGGTTTGCCCACCAGACGCCACAGGCCGAGCGCGGCGATGCTGGGCAGCTGCGCCCGAGGCTTGTGCGGGCGCTGTCCGAGCTGGGTTCCGGATGACGAAACGCGGCGGCGGCTGGGAGCACGACGCAAGCCCCGAGCCCGCGATCAGCGTGCATCCGGAGTCCGTCGCGGCGCGGCTCGGAGACGAAGTCTGGCGGGCGCGCGCCGAGGAGTTCGACCGGCTCGTCGAGGCCGCCGATTGCCGGGTGGTCGCCAGCGAGCGGGTTCCGCTGAGGACCCCGAATCCCGGAACGCTGCTCGGCCAGGGGATCGTTGCGCGTCTGGCGCGTGCGGTCGCGGAACTCGGGGCCGGCGTCGTTTTCGTCGATCACCCCTTGAGCCCGGTCCAGCAGCGCAATCTGGAAAAGGCGCTGAACGCGAAGGTGGTGGACCGGACCGGCCTGATCCTCGAGATCTTTGCGCGCCGGGCCCGCACGCGCGAGGGCGTGCTGCAGGTGGAGCTGGCAAGCCTGAACTACCAGCTGGGCCGCCTCGTGCGTTCCTGGACCCATCTCGAACGCCAGCGCGGCGGCTACGGATTTCTCGGCGGACCCGGAGAACGCCAGATCGAGCTCGACCGGCGCATGATCCGGAACCGGATCCGCCAGATCGAAAAGGAACTCGAGCGCGTGCGCCGGATGCGCGCCACCCAGCGCGCGGGCCGCAGGCGCCGGGAAATCCCGACTGTTGCGCTCGTCGGCTACACGAACGCCGGCAAGTCCACGCTGTTCAACCGGCTCACCGAGGCGCAGGTGCTGGCGGCGGACAAGCTCTTTGCCACGCTTGATCCGACGCTGAGGCTGCTCGTGCTCCCCGGTGGCCAGCGGGTGATGCTCTCCGACACCGTGGGCTTCGTGCAGGACCTGCCGCATGAGCTGGTCGAGGCGTTCCGCGCCACCCTCGAGGAGGTGACCGAGGCCGATCTGATCCTGCATGTGCGCGACGCCTCGGACCCGATGGTGGGCCCTCAGGGCACCGTCGTGCGTGAAACGCTCGCGCAGCTGGGGCTGGTGGGCGACGAACGGCCGCCGATCATCGAGGTCTGGAACAAGAAGGACAAGGCGCCGGATACGGCTAGCCGCATTTCCGACGAGATCGACGGATCGCGCGTTGCGGTTTCGGCCGCGACCGGCGAGGGCATCGATGCGCTGCTGGCGCTGCTCGCCCGCTGGGCGGAGCGCCGGATGCAGCGGCTTACGCTGCGCCTGCACCCCGGCGACGGCCGGACGCGCGCCTTCTGCCATCGGCGCGGGCGGGTGCTGACGGTGCGCGAAGGTGAAGACGGAATCGAGATCGAGGTGATGCTTTCGCCCCGCGACGCGGGGCGGCTTGTCGAGAAGGACGGCTACTGGCGGCTCAGAGACTAGCCGCCGGAGGGTTTTTCGACCTGAACCGGAATCTCGATCCGGCGCGCGGCCAGCGTGCTCAGACGCGCGGCCACCTTCCCGGCGAGCTCGCGGAAGGCCTGCGCCTGCGGTGAATCGGGGTGCGCGGCCACGATCGGCGTGCCCGCGTCCGCGTCGATCCGGATCTGGACGTCGAGCGGAATCTGGGCGAGGACCGGAGCGTCCGCCTCCTCGGCCAGCCGGTCCGCCCCCCGATGGTCGAAGACATGCGTGGCCTGGCCGCAGTGCGGGCAGACGAACACGCTCATGTTCTCGACGACGCCGAGCACGGGAATGTTGACCCTGCGAAACATCGTCACCGCCTTGCGGGCGTCGATCAGCGCAATGTCCTGCGGCGTGGTGACGACGAGTGCGCCTGTGATCGGCACCTGCTGGGCGAGCGTCAGGTGGATGTCGCCGGTGCCGGGGGGAAGGTCCACGACGAGGTAGTCCAGCTCGCCCCAGTCCACGTCCCGGAGCAGCTGCATCACCGCGCCGGAGACCATCGGCCCGCGCCAGATCATCGCCTGTTCCTCATCGACCATGTAGCCGATGGACATCGTCTTCACGCCATGATTCACCAGTGGCTCGATCGTGCGCTCGCGCACCTTCGGACGCCGGCCTCCGAGGTTCATCATGCGCGGGATCGAGGGCCCGTAGATGTCCGCATCGAGCAGGCCGGTGCGCGCGCCGGTTTCGGCGAGCGCGACCGCCAGGTTCACGGCCGTCGTGGACTTGCCCACGCCTCCCTTGCCCGAGGCCACGGCCACGATGTGCGCAATCCCCGGAACCGGTTGCTTCGCCGGCGCCTGAGCTTGGACCTTCGCGGTCATTTCCACCTCGACCGAACGCACGCCCTCGAGCGCCTCGATCGCCGCCTCGGCCTGCTTGCGGAACTCTTCGCGCACCGGACAGGCGGGCGTGGTCAGCTCGATGACGACGCGCACGCATCCGTCCGCGATGCGCACGTCCTTGACGAAACCGAGGCTGACGATGTCCCGGCCCAGATCGGGGTCGACGATCGTGGCCAGCGCGCGCAGTACTTCCTCGCGGTCGGGCATGGGCTCTCCTTGGGCGTCGTTGCGGAATGGGGAGCCGGCATCGTGGGCGCGGCCGCATGCCGCGTCAACACCGGGAAAACTACGGGCATTCTTCCGTGGATTGGGCAAAACCACAGGCAAAAGTGCGTCTTTGCCGGCTATACGCTCGGCGCGGCGCAACCTATACTCCCGCGCATGGGCGAGATCGCGGTGATTCTGCTGTCGGCCGTGCTGGTCAACAACTTCGTGCTGACCAAGTTTCTCGGCATCTGCCCGTTTCTGGGAACCTCGAGCAAGCTGGAAACCGCGGTGGGCATGTCGTTCGCCGTGATGTTCGTGATGACGCTTGCGTCCACCGCCTCGTGGCTCGTGCAGCAGTATGTGCTCGTGCCGCTGGGGCTCGAATACCTCCAGACGATCTTTTTCATCCTGATCATCGCCGCGCTCGTGCAGTTCATCGAGATGATGATCCACAAGACGAGCCCCGTGCTGTATCAGGCACTCGGCATCTTCCTGCCGCTGATCACGACGAACTGCGCCGTGCTCGGCGTGGCGCTGCTCAATGTGCAGCAGGACCACAGCCTGATGAGTTCCGCGCTGTACGGATTCGGCGCCGCCCTGGGCTTTGCGCTCGTGCTCGTGCTGTTTGCCGGACTCCGCGAGCGGATCGAGCGGGCGCCGGTGCCGGAACTGTTCCGGGGCTCGCCGGTCACGCTGATCACGGCCGGCATGATGGCGCTGGCGTTCATGGGCTTTTCCGGCCTGGTGAAGTTCTGAGCGGGCGATGCAGTCCATCCTGATCGCGGCGGCAAGCCTCGGCGGCTTCGCGCTGATGGCCGGGCTGATCCTGGCCGTCGGCAGCCGCGTGTTCCGGGTCGAGGGCAATCCGCTCGCGGAAAAGATCGACGCGCTGCTTCCGCAGACGCAGTGCGGCCAGTGCGGCTATCCCGGGTGCAAGCCGTACGCGGAGGCGGTGGCCAAAGGCGAGGCCGACGTCAATCACTGCGTGCCGGGCGGCGAGCGGACGATGCGCGCGATCGCGGATCTGATGGGGGTCGAACCCAAGCCGGTCGAGGAGGAACCGGCCGCGCCGATGATCGCCTTCATCCGCGAGGACGAATGCATCGGCTGCACGCTGTGCATCAAGGCCTGTCCGGTCGATGCGATCGTCGGCGCGCCGAAGCAGTACCACACGGTGATCACGGACCACTGCACCGGATGCACGCTCTGCGTGGAACCCTGCCCGGTCGACTGCATCGACATGCTGCTCAAGCCGGAACTGATCGAGCACTGGTCCTGGCCGCTCCCGGACACCCGCCGCGCCGCACTCGGCCTTGCCCGAAGGGGCCGGCATCGCGAGGCAGCGGCCGATGCTTAGGGACCTCGCCCGCCGGCTCGGGCTTGTTCCGCACGCGTTCGAGGGCGGTGTTTCGCTCGAGATGCACAAGATCACGGCCGACCGGCCGATCGAGACGATCGAGCCGCCGCCGGCGCTGATCGTTCCGATCAAGCAGCACATCGGAGAGCCGGCCGAGCCGCTCGTGCATGCGGGCGATCGCGTGCGGCGCGGGCAGAAGATCGCGGCGGCCGGCGGCTATGTGTCCGCGCCGGTGCATGCGCCGGTGGCCGGCCGGGTGGTCAAGATCGAGGAGCACCGGATCGTCCATCCTTCGGGCATGGGTGTGCCCTGCATCTTCATCGAGCCGGAGGGCGACGGGGAGGAGCGGCTGCCGCCGATCGAGGACTGGGCGGACTGCGATCCGGCAAGCTTGCGCGAACGCATTCGGGAAGCGGGCATTGTGGGGCTTGGCGGCGCGCTGTTTCCCACCTTCGTCAAGCTCGCGCTCGATCCCGGGCACCGGATCCACACCGTGATTCTGAACGGCGTCGAGTGCGAGCCCTGGCTGACCAACGACCATCGCCTGATGCTCGAGCATCCGGAGGCCATCGTCTCGGGGCTCGGCATTGTGATGCACATCGTCGGGGCGGAGCGCGCCGTCGTGGCCATCGAGGACAACAAGCCCGATGCGGCCGAGGCGATCCGGCGCGCGCTTGCCGACTCGAACCTGAACGCCGAGGTCCGGCTGATGCCCACCCGCTATCCCCAGGGCAGCGAGAAGCAGCTGATTCTGGCCCTGACCGGGCGCGAGGTGCCGGCCGGACGGCTGCCGATGCATGTCGGCGTGATCTGCCAGAACGTCGCGACCGCGCATGCCGTTTTCGAGGCGGTCGTGCAGGGCCGGCCGCTCGTGGAGCGGATCGTCACGGTCAGCGGCGATGCGATGCCGAATCCCGGCAACCTGCGCGTGCCGATCGGCACGAGCCTGCGCTATCTGCTGGCCCTGCGGGGGCTTGAGGACTTCGAGGAGGTCGCGCTCGTTCACGGCGGCCCGATGATGGGCGAATGGGTGAAGTCGCCCGATGTGCCGGCGACCAAAGGCTCGATCGGGGTGCTGGCCTTCCATCTGGAAACCTTTGCGCGCGCGCACCGGCCCGAGCAGCCCTGCATCCGCTGCGGGCATTGCGGCGAGGCCTGCCCGGTGGGGCTGGTGCCGAACCTGCTCGCCGACTACTGTCGTTCGGACGCCTTCGAGCGCGCCGAGGAATACAACCTGTTCGACTGCATCGAGTGCGGCTGCTGCAGCTACGTCTGCCCGGCCTCGATCCCGCTCGTCCAGTACTTCCGCTACGGCAAGGGACAGCTTGCGAAGATCCGGCGCGAGCGCGCGTTCGCCGAGGCATCCCGGCGGCGCGCCGAGGCTCGCGAGGCCAGAATCGCGCGCGAAAAGGCCGAACGCGCGGCCCGCAGGCAAAGGATGCGCGCGCAAAGCGCCGGCACCGATCGGGGGGAGGGCTGATGCCGCTGGTCAGCTCGCCGCATGCGCATGGGGGCGACTCGATCGCCGCCCAGATGCTCAACGTCGTGTTCGCGCTGATGCCGGCGGCGGTCGTGGCCGTGTATCTCTATGGCTGGCTGGCGGTGCTGCAGATGCTCGCCTGCATGGGCGGCTGCCTGCTGGCCGAGGCGGCCTGGCTGCGGATGGTGGGGCGGCCGCTGTCCATATTGCTCGATCAGTCGGCGCTCGTCACCGGGCTGTTGCTGGCGCTGACGCTTCCGGCGCTCACGCCGTGGTGGATGGCGCTGCTGGGCGCGGTCTTCGCGATCGTGCTCGGCAAGCAGGTGTACGGGGGTCTCGGGTACAACCCGTTCAATCCGGCGCTGTCGGCGCGGGTGATCCTGCTGATTTCGTTCCCGCTGGCGATGACCTCGTGGCTCGTGCCGATGCATCTGGGGCGGGAGGCGCTCGATCTCACCGATTTCGGCGTCGCCTGGGCGCTGTTCGCGCACGGGCCGCAGGCGCTTGGCCTGAGCCTGGACGCGATCACGATGGCCAGCCCTCTGGGGCATGTGAAAACCGAGTGGACGGCGGGCGTCGGCGTGGCCGAGGCGCTTCGGGCCTACGGCTACAGCCCGCTCGATGCGTTCCTGGGCCGGGAGGCGGGAAGTCTCGGGGAAACGAGCGCGCTGGCGCTGCTGATCGGCGGCATCTACCTGCTCGCCCGGCACACGATCACCTGGCACATTCCGACCGCGTATCTGGCCACGGTGGCGCTGCTGGCCGCGGTGTTCCACGCGCTCGATCCGAACCACTTCGCGCCGCCGCTGTTTCATCTGCTGGCCGGCGGACTGATGCTCTGCGCGTTCTTCATGGCCACCGATCCGGTCTCCTCGCCGGTCACACCGCTCGGCCAGATCGTGTACGGGGCGGGCTGCGGCGTGCTGACCTGGACGATCCGGACCTTCGGCGGCTATCCGGAAGGCGCGATGTTCGCCGTGCTGCTGATGAACTGCGCCGTGCCGCTCATCGACCACTACTGCCGGCCCCGCGTCTACGGTCACAGTCGCCGCAGGAGCCCGAACCGATGAAATGGGATCGCGAGATGGTTGCGATGGTCGCGGTTCTGGTGGGGGTTGCGATTGTTGCCACCGTGCTTCTGGGGCTGACGCATCTGGCCACTCGGGACGCCATCGTCGCGGCCCAGAAGCGGGCCCTGCATGCGGCGCTCGTTCAGGTGCTTCCGGAGCATGCGAACGATCCGCAGCAGGAGGCCGTCCGGATCGCGGACGGGGACGAGCAGATGACCGTTTATCCTGCGCGGGACGCCTCGGGACGTCTGGTGGGCCTTGCCTGGGAGCAGGTGGCGCCGGACGGCTACAACGGCTCGATCCGCATCCTGATCGGTGTGCATCCCGACGGGCGCATCGCGGCGATCCGGGTGACCGATCACAAGGAAACCCCAGGCCTCGGAGACGGAATCGTCAAAAACCGCGCCTGGCTGGATTCGTTCCGGGGACGGGCGCTTGCCGGCACGCGCTGGGCGGTCCGGAAGGACGGCGGCGATTTCGATCAGTTCACCGGCGCCACGATCACGCCGCGCGCGGTCGTCAAGGCGGTCCGGCGCGGACTGGAGTTTTTCGAACGCCACCGCAAGGATTGGCAGGCAATGGAGCAAAGGGAGGCGGCGCATGACTGAGCGGCCCTCGAAGTCGGCGATCCTTGCCGACGGGTTCTGGAACAACAACACGATCTTCGCGCAGCTGCTCGGCATGTGCCCGCTGCTCGGGGTGACCACCTCGGCCGAGAACGGCTTCTGGATGGGCGCGGCCACGCTGCTCGTGCTTCTGGGCTCGAATCTCGTCGTCTCGCTCGTGCGCGGCATCATCCCGAAAAACGTCCGGATTCCGGCCTACATCACGATCATCGCGGCCTTCGTCACGATCGTGGACATGGCGATGAACGCCTGGATGCACGAGATGTACCTGGTCCTCGGCCTGTTCATTCCGCTGATCGTCGTCAACTGCGCGATCCTCGGACGCGCCGAGGCGTTTGCGAGCCGCGCAGGCCCGCTGGATGCCCTCGTGGATGCGTTCGCGGTCGGCTCGGGCTTCACGTTTGCGCTGATGCTGCTGGGGGCGACGCGGGAGCTGTTCGGGCACGGTACGGTGTTCGGTGTTCCGCTGTTCGGGGAGGCATACCCGGACGTGCTGATGTTCATTCTGCCTCCGGGCGCCTTCATCGCGCTCGGCTTCATCCTTGCGGGGGTGAACGCAATCAACCGCAGGCAGGCCAGGCGGCTTGAGCCCGCCCGAGCGGGCGCCTGAGGCCGCGCCGTGGACTTAAAGCTCGGGCTGGTGATGGGCGCGCTGTTTGCGCTGTGCTGGTGGGCGGGGTTTGCGGCCACGAAGCGGATGCGACTGGAAAAGAACCGGGAGCGTGAGCAGAGGATGCGGCCTGCCCCGGGGCCGGAGGCCGGCGGCGGGCGGCCCGGAGATTCGAAGGAGGATTGATCATGCCCTATCTTCATGTGCATACGAACGTCGAGGTTCCGGAGGCCGATGCGTTTCTGGCCAAGTGCTCGCGCACCGTGGCCGAGGCGCTCGGCAAGCCCGAGTCCTACGTGATGGTCGAGCTTTCGACGGCGCGTCCGATGATGTTCGCGGGCTCCACCGAGCCGCTTGCCTACATGGAGCTCAAGAGCCTGGGCATGCCCGCGCATGCCACGGCCGAGCTTTCCGCGCGGCTGTGCGGCTTCATCGAGAAGGAGCTCGGCATTTCCCAGGGGCGGGTGTACATCGAGTTCTCCGGCCCGGAACGGCACATGTGGGGCTGGGACGGCGGGACCTTCTGAAGCGCAACGGCGCTGCCGGCCCCATCGGACCATCCCGGGCGAACAAGCGCACAAACTTGCACGGACGGTGCATCAATATATCCTTCGCCGCCATTTGACCGGAGCTGTGAGGAGCGCGCGGCGCTCCGGGGAGAGGAATGGAATCCAGACCGACACCGATCGTCCATGTCGTGGACGACGAACCGATGCTCGTCGAGCTTTATCAGGAGATCCTGAAGGAGGCGGGCATCGAGGTTCTCGGGTTTACCGAAGCATCGGCCTACTGGCGCGAGCTGGAATCGGGAAGGCTTGCGCCGCCCGCCGTGCTCTGCACCGATCTGGCCATGCCGGACCTAAGCGGCCACGAACTGATCCGCAGGGTCCGCGAGGCCTTTCCGGAGACGCGCATCATAATCGTTTCCGGCTACGACCCCGAGGGAAGCCGGACGAGGGTCTGCCATCGGCTGGCCAAGCCCGTGCTGCCGGAGGCGCTGATCGAAACGGTCCGCACCGCACTGCGCTGCGTGGAGTCCGGAGCCGCATGCGTGCTTGATGACTGCAGAAAGCTTGCGGGGGACGATCCGGACTGGTCCTGTCCGGAAAAGCCGGAGCGCTAGGCCGCGTCTTCCTCCTCCGGCCGGTAGAAGCGGCCGGTGGGCACGGTGAGGATTTCGCAGCCGGTCTCGGTCACCGCGATCGTGTGCTCGAACTGGGCCGAGAGCGATTTGTCGCGGGTGACGACCGTCCATCCGTCGCGCAGAAGTTTCACCCCCGGCTTGCCGAGGTTCACCATGGGCTCGATCGTGAACACCATGCCGGGCTTGAGTTCGAGTCCCGTGCCGGGCCGCCCGTAATGCAGCACCTGAGGCTCCTCATGAAAGGCGCGCCCGATGCCGTGGCCGCAGTATTCGCGGACCACCGAGCATTTCTGCGATTCGACGTAGCTCTGGATGGCATGTCCGATGTCGCCGAGGCGCGCGCCCGGCCGGACCGCCTCGATGCCGATCTCGAGCGCCCGCCGCGCAACCTCGACGATCTTGCGTGCGCGCACTTTCGGCGTGCCCACGAAGAAGGTCTTGCTGGTGTCGCCATGCCAGCCGTCGATGATCGTGGTGACGTCCACGTTGATGATGTCGCCGTCGCGGAGCTTCTTGGGCCCGGGAATCCCGTGGCACACCACATGATTGACCGAGGTGCAGACCGACTTCGGGAAGCCATGGTAGTTCAGCGGCGCGGGCACGGCGCCGAAACGGACCGTGAACTCGTGGATCAGATCGTTGATTTCGTCGGTCGTGATTCCCGGCCGGATGTGGCGCTCGATCATCACCAGCGCATCGGCCGCATGCTGGCAGGCGGGCTTCATCGCCTCGATTTCTTCGGGTGTCTTGATATGAACCATCGGCGCTCCTTGCAAACGGCGGGGATTCTGGCCTAATCTTTTCCATACGTCACACCCGGAGGCATCATGCGCGCATACCTTGCCCAGCACGGACGGGCCTTTTCGTCCGAGGAAGATCCGGCGCGTCCCCTGACCGATCAGGGGCGCGAGGAGATCGCGCGCGTGGCCGGCTTTCTGAGCCTGTTTGCGAAGCCCAGGCCGTCGCGCATCGTGCATTCGGGCAAGCTGCGCGCGCAGCAGACGGCGGAAATGTTTGCCGAAGCCTGGGGCGGGCTGGATGTCGCCGTGGCCGAGGACCTTGCGCCGAACAGCGATCCCGCCGTCTGGGCCGATCATCTGGAGGCGGCAAGCCACGATGTGATGATCGTCGGTCATCTGCCTCATCTGGCGAGGCTTGCGGGGCTGTTGCTTGCCGGAGATGCGGAGCGCGAGCCGGTGCGCTTCCGCAACGGAGGCGTGGCCTGCTTCGAGCGCACCGAAAGCGGATGGACGCTTGCCTGGCACCTGATTCCGGCGCTGTTCATGGGTGAGGACTGATTCCGGCTCCAAGGTGTGATCCGGGTCACATAACCAGCCAAAAATAAAAGGATTTTCAGTTTTCCGTCATCCTTGACTCACGGCGGCAGGCTACATTTGCGGCCAAGTCCGAAAAGCAGTCAAGGAGGAAGAACATGGTTGTGGATCGTCTGATTGAGGAATATCTCGACGCCGTCGAGGCGGCCCAGGGGCCGGAAGTCCGCGCCCGGACCGAGGTGCGCTGGACCGGCGGCACCCGGGTCGTGATCCGGAACACGAAGACCGGTAAGAGCCGGCTCGTCGATGTTGGCACGCTGCGCTCGATGATCGAGGCGCTGCGTCGCAACGGCGCCGAGCTGCGCAAGGCTGCCTGAGCACATTCATCCGGAAACCTGGAAAGGCCGGGCGTTGCCCGGCCTTTTTTCTGCCCTGTCAGCCGCCGGGCAGGCGTCCGGTTTCCTTGATCATGCGCGCAAACGGCGCCAGAGCCTCCGCATCCGGAAGCGAGCCCAGGCGCCAGATCCAGTTGCCTTCGAGCGTGCCCGGCGTATTGAGCCGGGCGCGGCTGTCGAGCCGGAGAAGGTCCTGCACCGGAATCACGGCAAGGCGCGCGGGTGAAGCGAGCGCCGTCTCGATCAGCGCATCCGGCATCGGCCCGCTGTTCCCGAGGATGTCGCGGACTCGTCGCTGCTCGTCTTCGCTCAGCCCCTGCCACCATCCCAGCGTCGTGTCGTTGTCGTGGGTGCCGGTGTAGACGACGCTGTTTTCCTCGTGATGCTCGGGGAGGTAGGGGTTGTCCGGGTTGCCGTCGAACGCGAACTGAAGGATTTTCATGCCCGGCAGCCCGAAGCGCTCGCGCAGCCGGACGACCTCGGGGGTGATGAAGCCCAGATCCTCGGCCACGAGCGGTAGCCCCCCGAGGCTTTGCCGGATCGTTTCCAGCAGCTTTTCTCCGGGCGCCTTGCGCCATTCGCCGACGATGCCGTCCAGACTCTCGGCCGGGATCGCCCAGTAGGATTCGAGGCCGCGGAAATGGTCGATGCGCACGAGGTGCGCGCGCGCCAGCTCCCGCCGAAGGCGCCGGATCCACCAGGCAAAACCCTCGGCCTCGTGGCGCTCCCAGCGGTAGAGGGGGTTCCCCCAGCGCTGTCCCGTGGGCGAGAAGTAGTCGGGGGGGACGCCGGCGACCTCCTCGCAGAGCCCCAGATCGTTGATTGTGAACAGCTCGCGGTGCGCCCAGACGTCGGCGGAGTCGTGCGCGACATAAATGGGCAGATCCCCGAACAGGCGCACGCCCAGACGCTCGGCATTGAGCCTGAGCCTGCGCCACTGCCGGTCGAACATCAGTTGCTCGAACTGGATGCGCCGGATCTCGGGAGCGAATCGCTCCCGCGCGGCTTCAAGCGCCGCCGGATCGCGGTCACGCAGCGGTTCCGGCCATTGCCACCAGGCGCGGCCGTCGAACGCCTGCTTCAGGGCCGCAAACAGCGCGAAATCGTCCAGCCAGTCCCGCTCCGCCTCGAGGTAGGCCTCGGTTGCGCGGGCAAGTTCCGCGTTTTCCTCCAGCAGCGACCAGTAGCACTCGGCGGCCTGGGCGCGAAGCCGGGCATGTTGTGCCTTGGAAAGCGGAGGTTCGGGAAGCGGTTCGATCCAGCCCCGGTCGGCAAACTCGGCAAGATCCAGCATTTCGGGATTTCCCGCCATCGAGGAAAGGGCCTCGTAGGGCGAGCCGTGCGCGTGCGTGGGTCCCAGCGGGAGAAACTGCCAGACCGTGAATCCCGCCTCGCGGATGCGTTCGACGAAGGCCAGCGCGGCGTTACCCAGCGTGCCGGAAGCAAACGGTCCGGGCAGGCTCGATAGGTGCAGCAGGACGCCGGCCCGGCGGCGATCCAGCCAGGGACGCTCCGTCATTCGGGGCGCCCGCGGCGCATGGTGCCTCCTTGCTCCGCGTCGCCTCCGCCGGCGGAGATCGGTTCTTCGAGATGGGCGGGCGGCATTTCGCCGATCAGCCGGTAGAGCTTGGCGAGGTGTGTCCGGAACAGGCGGTCGAAATCGCGCACGGCCTCGGCCGGGTTGTAGTCGCCGAACCACCAGAACCAGTCCGAGCCCTCGCAGATCCGGAGCTGTTCGAGCGCCGCCTGGCGTCGCTCTTCGGGAAGGCGCTCGAAGTTCCGGTCGAAACGGTGCTTGGCCTCGATCAGCATCTCCCAGGCCCGGGTCTTGGCCGGATCGCCGATCCAGGTGGCGAGGTTTCCGTAGACCCATGAGCCCGCGACAAGCCGCGGGAGCTTCTGGACCGGGGGCTGCTGGGCCAGGTATTCGGAAAACGTCGTGAGTTCGTAGTCGGGATGCTCGGCGATCGCCTGATACAGGCCCTCGAGAAACGGGAGCCCGTTTTCGTGGTAGTGCTCCCAGGCGTTTTCCCCGTCCATGATGATGGCGACGATCGGGGCTTCCATGCCCTGGGTTCGGTGGCGGATGCCGGCGAGTTCATGCATGAAGTGGGCGATCGCATCCCCGGTGTTCCACCGGGCGTATTCGAAGCCGATCAGATCGGAGAGCCGGTCGTCGCGGAAGAAGATCGTGATCCCGTTCCCGTCCGATTCCAGCCGCCAGGGCTGATAGAGCTCGCGCCCCCCCTGATGCTCGCGCAGGTTGAAGCCCAGGGAGTGGTGAAGCACCGACTCGCCGGTCGCGCACCAGGAAAAGCCCGCTTCGGAAAGAAGCGCGACCGCGCCTTCGGAGACCGCGCCCTCGGCCGGCCAGCAGCCCGCGGGCTGCGCGCCGAAGGTGCGACGATGGGTTTCGATCGCAAGCCCGATGTGCTCGCAGGCACGCTCCGCGCCGCCGGGGTAGGGCTCGGGCGGAATCAGGGCATCGTGGACCGTTTCGCGGGCGCTCGAAAAGTCGAGAAGCAGCGGCAGGATCGGATGGGCGTAGGGCGTGGTCGAAAGTTCGATGCGGCCCTGTTCCATGAGCCGGCGGTAGGTGGCCGGGATGTCCTCGATGAGCGAGGCGATCAGGTTGATCAGATCGCGGCGGTCCTGCCAGCTGAAGCCGCGGCCCTTCTCGATCAGGCGCCGGGCGACGAAGTGCCGCCGCCGCACCGATTCGCCGAGCCAGGCAAGGTGATACCAGGTGACCAGGTCGCTGAAATAGCTGCCTCCGAGATAGTCCACGCCATCGGCGGCGCGGGCATGCTCGGCAAGCGCGAGCAGGCGTGCGTAGTCGGGATAGCGGTGCAGGTTGCGTTCGTGGTTCAGCCGGAAACAGGCGGAGAGCAGGAAGCTGCGGGTGGCGGCATCGAAATCGGGATGCTCGCGGGCCAGCGCCTTCAGCAGCGGGTCGGGAAGCTCCGACTGGCTTCCGTTCAGCCAGCGCTTCAGATGGCGTGCGTAGTCCTCGATCTGCTCGAGCAGACTGGGCACGAAGTTGAACACCGCCCGTGCGCCCGGCACCTGGGCGACGACCTCGGCCATGTCGGTGTATTCCTTCATCGCATGCAGGTAGACCCAGGGCAGGTGGTAGCGGCCGGTTTCGGCGTCCCGGTAGAAGGGCTGATGCATGTGCCAGCAGAACACGACGGAAAGAGGGCGGCTCATCCTTCCTCCTCGGCTTCAGGGTGACGGCGGCCGATGCTCCCGATGCGCGTAAGCGCATCAAGCCCGGATGGCGTGGGGTTGTTCAGATCTCGTGCAGCCGCTGCCCGAGCATTTCCGGGGTGACCAGCACAACCCCGCCTTCGCTGACGTAGAAGCGCTTTGCGTCCTCCTCGGGATTTTCCCCGATCACCGTTCCCTCGGGGATGACCGCGCCCTTGTCGATCACGCAGCGGCGGATGCGGCAGTGACGCCGGATTTCGACATCGGGCAGCACGACCGCGTCCTCGACGCGGGAGTACGAATGGACGCGCACGTTCGAAAACAGCACCGAATGCCGGACTTCGGCTCCGGTGATCAGGCAGCCTCCAGAAACCAGCGAGTCGATCGCATGCCCTCGCCGGTCGTCGTCGTCGAAGACGAACTTCGCCGGCGGGAGCTGTTCCTGGTAGGTCCAGATGGGCCAGTTCTGATCGTACAGGTCGAGCTCGGGCTCGACGTTGGCAAGGTCGATGTTCGCCTCCCAGTAGGCGTCGACCGTGCCGACGTCACGCCAGTAGTTTGGCGCGCCGGTGTTCGCGTTCATGAACCGGAACGCGAACACGCGCGCCCCGTCGGCAATGGCGCCGGGGATGATGTCCTTGCCGAAGTCGTGCGTGGAGTCCGGATCGTCCGCATCGGCGACGAGCCGGTCGCGCAGGAAGCGGGCGCCGAAAACGTAGATGCCCATCGAGGCCAGCGCCCGGGTTTCGTCTTCCGGCATCGGCTTCGGCCGGGCCGGTTTCTCGGTGAACTCGACGATCCGGCCGGACTCGTCCACGGCCATCACGCCGAAGGCCGTCGCATCCTCGACGGGCACCGGGATGCAGCCCACGGTGATGTCGGCCTCGTTGGCCACATGGGCCGCGATCATCTTGCCGTAGTCCATCTTGTAGATGTGGTCGCCGGCCAGAATCAGGATGTATTCGGGATTGTAGTGCCGGATGATGTCGAGGTTCTGGTAGACCGCATCGGCGGTGCCCTCATACCATCCTTCGCCGACCCGCTGCTGCGCCGAGAGCACCTCGAGGAAGTCGCCGAACTGGCCGGAAAGGAAGCTCCAGCCGCGCTGAAGATGGCGCTGCAGCGAGTGCGACTTGTACTGGGTGATGACCGAGATGCGGCGTATGCCCGAGTTGATGCAGTTGGAGAGAGGAAAGTCGATGATCCGGAACTTGCCTCCGAACGGCACGGCGGGCTTCGCTCGCCAGTCGGTGAGCGCCTTCAGCCGCGAGCCGCGTCCTCCGGCGAGCACGAGCGCAACGGTGCTGGCGGTGAGTTTGCTGATGTTGCGTTCCATGACGAGCGTGGCCATTGCGTTCCTCCTCCTGTGGCCTGCGGCGAGCATCCAGCCTCATTCTCAACTCTAGCAAGCCGGCGGCCTCCATGCCACGAACGCGTGCGGGATCGCGCGTTCTGCCCTAGGCTTGGCGGGCGGCCGGATTGCGGCCGACGCCATGCAGGAGGCAGGGCCATGACCATCCGGAAGGTTGCCACCCAGCCCTTCGACGACCAGCGTCCGGGCACCTCGGGCTTGCGCAAGAAGGTCCGGGTTTTTCAGCAGCCTCACTACCTCGAGAACTTCGTCCAGTCGGTGTTCGACACCGTCGGGCCGCTTGAAGGCAGGACGCTCGTCGTCGGCGGGGACGGGCGCTATTTCAACCGCGAGGCCATCCAGACCATTCTTCGCATGGCGGCCGCCAACGGCGCATCCCGCGTGCTCGTGGGCGCCGGCGGGATCCTCTCCACGCCCGCGGCATCCTGCGTGATCCGGAAATACCGGGCGCACGGTGGCCTGATTCTTTCGGCAAGCCACAATCCGGGAGGGCCCGACGCCGACTTCGGCATCAAGTACAACATCGAAAACGGCGGACCCGCCCCCGAAGGGGTGACCGAGGCGATCTACGAGCAAACCCGCAGGATCCGGGAATACCGGATTTCCGAGGCAGCCCCCGTGGATCTGGACCGGATCGGCAGCCATCGCATGGACGGGATGGAGGTCGAGGTCATCGATCCCGTGGCGGATTACGCCGCGCTCATGGAGCAGCTGTTTGATTTCGAGGCGATTGCGGGCCTGTTCCGCTCCGGCTTCCGGATGATCTTCGATGCGATGCATGCGGTGACCGGCCCGTATGCGCGCGAGATTCTCGAGCGCCGCCTCGGCGCGCCGGAAGGAACGGTCGTGCACGGCGAGCCGCTCGAGGATTTTGGCGGCGGCCATCCGGATCCGAACCTGACCTATGCCTCCGAACTCGTGGACCGCCTCTTCGGTGAAGACGCTCCCGATTTCGGCGCGGCCAGCGACGGCGATGGCGACCGGAACATGATTCTCGGCCGCGGGTTTTTCGTCACGCCGAGCGATTCGCTGGCGGTGCTCACCGCCAACGCGCATCTTGTGCCCGGCTACCGCGAGGGGCTTGCGGGTGTGGCGCGTTCGATGCCGACCTCGCAGGCCGTGGACCGCGTGGCCGAGGCGCTGGGCATCGACTGCTACGAGACGCCCACCGGATGGAAGTTTTTCGGCAACCTGATGGACGCCGGCCGGGTGACGCTCTGCGGCGAGGAATCGTTCGGCACCGGCTCGAACCATGTGCGTGAGAAGGACGGGCTCTGGGCCGTGCTGTTCTGGCTCAATGTGATCGCCGCGCGCGGGGAGTCCGTCGAGGCCATCGTCCGCGACCACTGGCGGAAGTATGGCCGGAACTTCTATTCCCGGCACGATTACGAGGCCGTTGATGCCGATGCTGCGCGCGCGATGATGGAGCATCTGCGCGGGCAGTTTCCGCATCTTGTCGGAACCCAGCTTGCCGGACGCCGAGTCCGCCATTGCGACGACTTCAGCTACCGCGACCCGGTCGATGGCAGCGAATCGCGCGGGCAGGGACTGCGCGTGCTGTTCGAGGACGGCGCCCGGATCGTCTTCCGGCTGTCGGGCACGGGCACCGAGGGGGCGACGGTGCGCATCTATCTGGAGGCGTTCGAGCCCGATCCGTCCCGGCACGGCATGGATGCCCAGGAGGCCCTGGCCGGACTCATCGAGGCTGCCGGCGAGATTTCCCGCCTGCGCGAGTTCACGGGGCGGGAGCGCCCGACGGTCATCACCTGATGGGTCGCATGACGCGCGAGGATCTGCCCGAGATCGCGCTCCGGATTCTGGAGGCGCGCTGTCACGATCCGTTCGGCTGGCTCGGGCGCCATCCGGCGGAGGAGGGAGGCGTGGTCGTCCGGGCGTTCAAGCCCCGGGCGCGGCGGATGTGGCTGCTCGTGGAGGGGAGCGAGCGGCCAATGGAGCGGATCGAGGGCACGGACTTCTTCGTCGCGCGTCTTCCCGACGGCGATTTCGAGACGCCCTATCGGTTCCGGATCGAGAACCACGAGGGTCATCGCTGGGAAGAGGAGGACGCCTATCGATTCGCGCCCGTGCTCGGCGACCTGGATCTGCATCTGATTGGAGAGGGCAACCATTTCGAGAAGTACCGGATCATGGGCGCGCACGTGCGCCGGCATCAGGGCGTGGACGGCGTGAGTTTCGCCGTCTGGGCGCCTGCCGCCGAGCGGGTGTCGGTCGTGGGCAACTTCAACCACTGGGACGGTCGGGAGCACCAGATGCGCGTGCGCGGCTCGTCCGGCGTCTGGGAAATCTTCATCCCGGGGCTCGGACCCGGCGAGCTGTACAAGTACGAGATTCGCGGGAAGGGCGGCGAGGTATTCCTGAAGGCCGACCCGTACGCTCAGCAGATGGAGGTGCGTCCGGCAACCGCCTGCGTGGTGCACGATCCGGCCGTCTACGAATGGCATGATGAGGAGTGGATGGCCGAGCGCGCCCGCAGGCAGGGGCTGGACCGGCCGATGGCGATCTACGAGGTGCATCTGGGCTCGTGGCGCCGGCATCCGGACGGCTCGTGGCTGAACTACCGGGAGCTTGCCCATCAGCTCGTCGAGTACTGCCGCTGGATGGGCTACACCCACATCGAGGTGCTGCCGGTCACCGAGCATCCGTTCGACGGCTCCTGGGGCTATCAGACGGTCGGCTATTTCGCGCCGACCAGCCGCTTCGGCACCCCGGACGATTTCCGCTACTTCGTCGATTACTGCCATCAGCACGGCATCGGGGTATTCCTCGACTGGGTGCCGGCGCACTTTCCGAAGGATGCGCACGGGCTTGCCCGCTTCGACGGCACGGCGCTCTACGAGCATGAGGATCCGAGGCTGGGCGAGCACAAGGACTGGGGCACGCTGATCTTCAACTACGGCCGCAACGAGGTGCGCAACTTCCTGATCGCCTCGGCGCTGTTCTGGCTGGATCAGT
>CAYNLY010000020.1:0-24802 GCA_964398225.1 uncultured Zetaproteobacteria bacterium | reverse complement strand
TCCTCCTGCGTCAGATAACCCCGTTGCCAGCGGTCATACGCTTCCAGAAACCTCATCCTCCTGACCTCCTGTAGTAGCTCCGTTCTCCGCATCAACGATCACCTCCATCGGTGACCCTCAAATCCGGACAACTCTCGTGCTACTACTCAGGACAGGTTATGTGTTACTGACAGTGGGCGGAGCGCGCATGGTCAGAGGCGGGGTTCACGGCTAGGCTCACGGCATGGAGTTCGCCCCGTTCGTCCACCTGCACGTGCACAGCGACTATTCGCTGCTGGGCGCAACGCCGACGATCGACGATCTGCTCGAGCGCGCCGTCCGGCTGCGCATGCCCGCGCTGGCGCTGACCGATTACGGCAACCTTTTCGGCGCGATCGAGTTCTACACCAAGGCGATGCGCCGGGGCATCAAGCCGATCCTGGGCGCCGAGGTGTTCATCTGCGAGGACCGCTTCAGTCGCGCAAGCTCGGGGCCGCGCGCGCCGCGCTACGGCCAGCTCGTGCTGCTTGCCCGGAACAACTACGGCTGGCGCAATCTGATGCGCCTGGTTTCGCTTGGCTATCTGGAAGGCTTCTACTACCGGCCTCGGATCGACCACCGGCTGCTCGCCGAGCATTCCGAGGGGCTGATCGGCCTTTCGGGCGGCTGGAACGGCGAAATCGAGCAGGCGCTTCAGCGGGGCGACCGGCAGGGAGCCCGGCGCATCGCCGAGCGATACCGCGAGATGTTCCAGCCGCACTGCTTCTTCATCGAGCTTGGCAGGCAC
This sequence comes from uncultured Zetaproteobacteria bacterium, assembly GCA_964398225.1. GTDB lineage: Bacteria > Pseudomonadota > Zetaproteobacteria > Mariprofundales > Mariprofundaceae > CAYNLY01. Next base: position 24,036 of record CAYNLY010000020.1, on the reverse strand, counting down.
GGGATCGTCGGGCAGGAGGACATGAACCGCGAGCTCGTGCGGCTTGCGCACGAGCTCGACCTTCCGCTCGTGGCCACGAACGACGTGCATTTTCTCGACCGGTCCGACTTCGAGGCGCTGAAGGCGATGCGCGCGATCCAGCAGAACCGGACGATCCACGATGACGTCGAGGGCCATTTCACGCCCGAACACATGATGAAGACGGCCGAGGAGATGGAGGAGCTGTTCCGCGATCTTCCCGAGGCCGTCGAGAACACGCTGCACATCGCCCACCGCTGCAACGTCGATCTGGTCTTCGGGGAATATCAGCTGCCGGATTTCCAGCCGCCCGAGGGCATGGACCTGGACGACTTCATCCGCCATCAGGCACGCCAGGGGCTTGCCGAGCGCTGGCCGGCGATCGTTGCGGGCAGTCCCTCGGCCGAGCGCAAGGCATACGAGGAGCGGCTGGAATACGAGCTCGAGGTCATCGTCTCGATGGGCTTTTCCGGCTATTTCCTGATCGTCAGCGACTTCATCCGCTGGGCCAAGGAACAGGGCATCCCGGTGGGCCCCGGCCGGGGCTCGGGCGCGGGTTCGCTCGTCGCCTACTGCCTCAAGATCACCGATCTCGATCCGATCCGCTACGGCCTGCTGTTCGAGCGATTCCTGAATCCGGAGCGCGTCTCGATGCCGGATTTCGACGTGGACTTCTGCATGAACCGGCGCGAGGAAGTGATCCGCTACGTGACCGGGAAGTACGGCGAGGAGAAGGTCGCGCAGATCATCACCTTCGGTTCGATGAAGGCCAAGGCGGTGGTTCGCGATGTCGGCCGGGCGCTGGGCATGGATCTGGCCAAGGTGAACCGGATCGCCGCGCTGATCCCGAACGATCTGAAGATCACGCTCGAGCGGGCGCTCGAAGAGGAGCCGCGGCTTAAGCGCCTGGTCAAGGAGGACCGGGAGGTCGAGGATCTGTTCGAGCTTGCCAAGCGCCTCGAGGGCCGGCACCGCAACGCGGGCAAGCATGCCGCGGGCGTCATCATCGGCCGCGAGCCGCTGATCGAGACGGCGCCCCTGTTCCGGCTGCCGGGCGAGGAAGGCAAGGTCGTGCAGTGGGACATGGCCCATGTCGAGAAGGTGGGGCTGATCAAGTTCGACTTTCTGGGCCTCAAGACCCTGACGGTGATCGACATGGCCTGCCGGTTGATCCGCGACCATGCGGAAAACGAGCGCGAGCGCAACTTCGACATTGCGAGGATTCCTCTCGATGACGAGGCCACCTTCGCGCTTCTTTCGCGCGGGCAGACGGGGGCCGTGTTCCAGGTCGAGTCCCAGGGCATGCGCGAACTGCTCGTGCGCATGAAGCCCGACCGCTTCGAGGACATCATTGCGCTCGTCGCGCTCTACCGGCCGGGTCCGCTCGAGTCCGGGATGGTTGATACCTTCATCGAATGCAAGCACGGCCGCCGGCAGATCGACTATCCGCTTCCGCAGCTCGAGCCGATTCTCAAGGAGACGAACGGCGTCATCCTCTATCAGGAGCAGGTGATGCAGATCGCGCAGGTGCTCGCGGGCTACACGCTCGGGCAGGCGGACATGCTGCGGCGCGCGATGGGCAAGAAGAAGCCCGAGGAAATGGCCCGGCAGCGCAAAATTTTCATGGAGGGTGCGCGCAAGCGCCGGGTGCCGGAGGACAAGGCCGAGCAGATCTTCGATCTGATGGAGAAGTTCGCGGGCTACGGCTTCAACAAGTCGCATTCGGCGGCCTATGCGCTGATCGCCTATCAGACCGCCTACCTCAAGGCGCATTATCCGCTGGCGTTCATGGCCGCCACGCTCAGCTGCGACATGGGCAACAGCGACAAGGTGGCCGCGCTCGTGCGCGACTGCCGCGAGATGGGCATCGAGGTTCTGCCGCCGCACATCAATCATTCCGACTGGGAGTTCCGGCCCGAGGGAGCGGCGCTGCGCTTCGGGCTGGGCGCGGTCAAGGGCGTCGGCGAGGCGGCGATCCGCGCGCTGGTGGACGAGCGGAACGCGCACGGGCCGTTCCGCGATTTCGAGGATCTCGTGCTGCGCGCGCCGGATCGGGTCCTGAACAAGCGCATTCTGGAGGCCCTGATCCGGGCGGGCGCCCTCGACGGACTGATCCCCGAGCGGCATGCCGCGCTTGAGGGACTGGGGCGGGCGCTGGAGCTTCTGGGCGGGCGGCGCCGGCGGTATGCGATGGGGCAGGCCGCGCTGTTCGGCGAAGCGGCGGAGCCCGATTCGTCCGCGCTGTTTCCCGAGGTTCCGCCCTGGAGCCCGGGCGAATGCCTGCATGCCGAGCGCGAGGCGCTGGGGTTCTACCTGAGCGGACATCCGCTCGAGGCGCGGCTTGCCGGCGTCGACGGGCTGGGCACGGCGCATCTGGGCAGGGTCGCCGAGATGCCCGACGGCGCTGAGGGCATCTTTCCGGTATGCGTGACCGGCGTGCGCCGTCATCAGGGCAAAAGCGGGGCGATGGCCTTTGCCCGCGTCGAGGACATGCACGCAGGCTGCGATCTGATCGTGTTCGCCAGCCTCTACAGCGAGTGCGCCGAGCTGCTTGCCCGCGAGGAGCCGCTTCTGGTGGCCGCGCGGGTGGACCGCTCCCGGGGGGAGCCCGCGCTGATCGCCGAGGCGGTCGCGGCGGTGGACGAGCTGCTGCCGGAACTCGTCCGCGAAATCACAATCGAGGCATCGAGCATTGCCTGGGACGAGGTGACGCTGGCGCGGCTGAAGTCTCTGGCCAGCGGCGGTCCGGCCTGCCTCCGGTTTCATGTGCGTCTGCCCGACGGTAGCCTCGCGCGCTTGAGAACCGAACCCTGCATTCGCTGGTCGGAGGAGCTGCGCGTGCAGCTCGAGGCGCGCTTCGGCGCGGACGCAATCCGGCTTGCCTGCCGACCGTGGCGGCCCGAGCGAGCGGCCGGAGCGCGCCGGGGAGGCCGCCCGGGCGGCTGAAGCGGAGGGACGTATGGCCTATACTTATCTGGAGTTCGAGCGGCCGATCGGCGAGCTGACCTCGAAGATCGAGGAGCTCAAGTCGATGGGGGAGGACTCGGGCGTCAACATCGCCGAGGAGGTGGCGCGGCTTACGGCCAAGCGCGACAAGCTGATGGAACAAATCTATGCCAAGGCCACACGCGCGCAGATCTGCCAGCTGTCCCGGCATCCGGACCGGCCCTATCTGCTCGACTACATTCCGCTGATGTTCGACGACTTCCAGGAGTTGCACGGCGACCGCGCCTTTGCCGACGACGGCGCGATCGTCGGGGGGCTAGCGCGTTTCCACGAGCACACCGTGATGGTCGTGGGGCATCAGAAGGGCCGCGACACGAAGGAAAAACTGAAGCGGAACTTCGGCATGCCCCGCCCCGAGGGCTACCGGAAGGCGCTCCGTCTGTTTCAGCTGGCCGAGCGTTTCGAGATTCCGGTGATGACCTTCATCGACACCGCGGGCGCCTGGCCGGGGATCGACGCCGAGGAACGCGGCCAGAGCGAGGCAATCGCCCGCAACCTGAAATGCCTGGCCGCGCTCCGGGTGCCGGTCGTCTGCACGGTGATCGGCGAGGGCGGCTCGGGCGGCGCGCTTGCGATCGGCGTCGGCGACCGGCTTTTCATGCAGCGTTTCGCGACCTACTCGGTGATTTCGCCCGAGGGATGCGCGGCGATCCTCTGGCGCGACCGGAAACATGCGCCCGAGGCGGCCGAGGCGCTGAAACCGACGGCAAGCGACCTGCTTGAGCTCGGACTCATCGACGGCATCATCGACGAGCCGAAGGAGGGCGCGCACCGCAACCCGAAGGCGGCCGCCGAACTGATGAGCGAGCACCTTTCGAAGGCCCTCGACGAACTGCTGCACAAGCCGCTCGACCGGCTGCTCGCCGAGCGCTGGGAGCGGCTCAGGCGCCTCGGCGTGTTTGCCGAAGGCGGTTGATGGAGGAAGGAGGGCGCACTAGCGTTCGGCGCCCGCAGTCACGGAGAGGTACCGAAGCGGTCATAACGGCACCGACTCGAAATCGGTTGGGCGGGTAAAACCGCCACGCGGGTTCGAATCCCGCCCTCTCCGCCATTTCCCGACCGTTCGTCGCAAGCATCACCGATCTCCGGTTGCGGCCCGCAGGTGCGCACCGTAACATCGCGGCCCCCGGAGAGATGTCCGAGCGGTCGAAGGAACACGCCTGGAAAGCGTGTGTACCCCAAAAGGGTACCGAGGGTTCGAATCCCTCTCTCTCCGCCAGTTTCCCCGTCGCCGGTGCAGACGCGCGTGGGGAGAAGATTGCCGTCCGGGTCGGGCCCCGCACGGTCGGCCCCCGTGAACCCCGTCAGGTCCGGAAGGAAGCAGCGGCAGCGGGCGGTGGACGCGTTGCGGTTCCGTCCGGTCCGGACGGCTCCTTTTTTACCTGATTCAGTACGGAAAACTCAGACGGTACGGGGCTGGGGTTCGCCTTCCGCGATCGGGCTTGCTTCGCGTTCCCCGGCCAGCGTCTCGATGCGGTAGGCCTCGGGATCGGCGAGCAGGGCGCTGACCAGACGATGGTTCATTTCGTGCCCGGTGCGCTCGCCCTCGAAGGCGCCGACGATGGGATGGCCGGCAAGCGCAAGATCGCCCAGCGTATCGAGGATCTTGTGCCGCACGCATTCGTCGGCGTAGCGGAGGCCGCCTTCGTTCACGACCCGGTGGGAATCAAGCACGATCGCGTTCTCGAGCGATCCGCCAAGGGCCAGCCCCGCCTTCTGCAGGGCCTCGATCTCGTGCAGGAAACCGAAGGTGCGCGCGCGGCTGATCTCGCGCGTGTAGGCCTGGCGCGAGAAGTCCACGGTCACGCGCCGGTTCCGGAGCATCGGGTGCGCGTAGTCGAGCAGGTAGCTCACCTTGAAGCCCGAGGCGGGGTAGAGCGCGCAGCGGCGGTTGCCGTCCGAGACCTCGACGCGCTTGAGGATCCGCATCACCTTTTTCGGAGCGTCCAGCTCGCGGATGCCCGCGCACTGGATCAGGAACACGAACGGCGCGGACGAGCCGTCCATGATCGGGATTTCCTCACCGTCCACCTCGATCACGGCGTTGTCCACGCCCAGGCCCATCAGCGCCGAGAGCAGATGCTCGACGGTCGAGATCCGGGCCTTGCCTGCGCCGAGCGTCGTGCACAGGCGGGTGTCCACGACGTTCTCGGCCCGGGCCGGGATTTCCACTCCGAGATCGGATCGGACGAAGCGGATGCCGCTGTCGGCCTCGGCCGGATGCAGCGTAAGCCGGACCTTGCGGCCCGAGTGCAGGCCGATGCCGCTGCATCGAATCGAATGATCCAGCGTTCGTTGAGCTATCATCCACGCCCCCTCAGCGCCGGGCCGTCTCGAGCCCGGCATGCACGGCCGACGCTAGCGCCCCGGCATCCGAAAACCGTGACCCGGAACACATGTTGCGGGCCGATCCCGCACGCGCTCCTCAGCCACGCATGCTGCCAGACGCGGGGCGCCTGGCAAGGCTCCCTGGCCCGGGCTCAGTCCGCCTGCCGGCGCAGGAAGGTGGGCACGTCGATCGCCGGATCGTCGTAGGTCACGGTCTTCGTGTTGGCCGCGGCGGCGACATCGTCCCCGAACGGCGCGCCGTGGATCGGCAGCGGCGGCTGCACGACCGGGCGGGTGCTGCCCGTCCGGCGCTCATTCTTGACGACGCGAACGGGTGCCTCGCCCGACAGCCCGGTCGCGACGACGGTGACGCGGATCTCGTCGCCGGCATCGGCGTCGTAGACCATGCCGCAGATGATGTTCGCATCGTCGTCGGCCATGTTGTGGATGATCGAGACGGCCTCGTCGTATTCGGCCAGGGTCATGTCCTCGTTGCCGGTGACGTTGACGAGGATGCCCTTGGCGCCGTGGATGTCGACGTCCTCGAGCAGCGGCGAGGAAATCGCCCGCTCGGCCGCCTCGAGCGCCCGGTTCTCGCCGCTGGCAACCCCCGAGCCCATCATCGCCAGTCCGTGGGTTTCGCTCATCACCGCCTTCACGTCGGCGAAGTCCACGTTGATGTAGCCGGTATGGGTGATCAGCTCGGAGATGCCGCGCACGGCCTGCACGAGCACGTCGTCCGCCTTCCGGAAGGCCTCGAGCATGCTGGTGTTCTTGCCCACGGCGCCGATCAGCTTCTGGTTCGGAATCGTGATCAGCGTATCGACGTGCTTGCGCAGCTCGGCGATGCCGGCCTCGGCGTGGCTCATCCGCCGCTTGCCCTCGAACGCGAACGGCTTGGTCACGACGGCCACGGTCAGCACGCCCATCTCCTTGGCGACCTCGGCGATCACGGGTGCCGCGCCCGTGCCGGTGCCGCCGCCCATGCCGGCGGTGATGAACACCATGTCGGTGTTGAGCATCAGTTCGCGCAGGGCCTCACGCTCGGCCTCGGCGGCCTCGCGTCCCAGCTGCGGGTTCGCGCCCGCTCCGAGTCCGCGGGTGATGTCCGGCCCGAGCTGGATCTTGATGTCCGCCCTGTTGCGCTCGAGCGCCTGGGCGTCGGTGTTCGCGGCGATGAACTCCACACCGCGCAGGTTCTGCGAGATCATCGTGTTCAGCGCATTGCCGCCGCCGCCTCCGACCCCGATGACCTTGATTTTCGCCGCCTGGGCGGCCGTGTCCTCGAACGTATACAGTGTTGCCATGGTGTGTCCTCCTCGTTGGGTTGTTGATGTTGCTTCCTGCATTCCTGGTCTTCCTGGAACTCTTCCTGTGCCGGGTCAGCCCGTGTCGCCGAACCAGCTTCGCATGCGCTTCCATGCTTTTGCGAACATGCCGGGGCTTCCGGCCCGGAACGCGCTCGTTTCGCTGCGGTAGCGGTGCCCGTAGAGCACGAGCCCGACGCCGGTGGCGTAGACGGGGCTTGAGACCACGTCCACGAGTCCGCCGACGCCGGTGGGACGCCCCAGCCGCACGGGCATGTCGAAGACCTCCTCGGCCAGTTCGATCATGCCGTCGAGCAGCGAGGAACCGCCGGTCAGCACGATCCCGGCCGCCACCAGTTCCTGATAGCCGGAGCGTTCCAGTTCGCCCTTGATCATTTCGAACAGCTCCTCGACCCGGGGCTCCAGAATCTGCGCCATCACTTGTCGGGGCATCGGCCTGGGGGGGCGGCCGCCCACGCTCGGAATCTCGATCTGCTCCTCGGGCGAGACGAGCGAGGTCATGCAGGCGCCGTACTTGCGCTTGAGCTTGTCGGCCTCTCGGGCCGAGGTGCGCAGGCCGATCACCAGGTCGTTGGTCAGGTGGTCGCCGCCGATCGGAATCACGGCCGTGTGCGTGATCGCACCGTTCAGAAACACCGCGATGTCGGTCGTGCCGCCGCCGATGTCGACGAGCACGACGCCCATGTCCTTTTCTTCCTGATCGAGCACGGCCTCGGCGCTGGCCACCTGCTCGAGCACCATGTCGGCCACGTCCAGATCGCAGCGGTTGCAGCACTTGATGATGTTCTGCGCGCTCGAGACCGCGCCGGTGACGATGTGCACCCTCGCCTCGAGCCGCACGCCGCTCATGCCGACGGGCTCCTTGATTCCGTCCTGGCCGTCGATGATGAACTCCTGCGGCAGGATGTGGAGAATCTTCTGATCGGCCGGAATGTTCATCGCGCGGGCGGCGTCGATGACGCGGTCCACGTCCTCCTGGGTCACCTCGCCGTTCTTGGTCGCGACCACGCCGTGGCTGTTGTAGCCGCGGATGTGCGAGCCGGCGATGCCGGCGTAGACCGACTGGATGTTCACGCCGGCCATCAGCTCGGCTTCCTCGACCGCGAGCCGGATCGACTCGACCGTGCTCTCGATGTTGACGACCACGCCCTTGCGCAGCCCCTTGGAGGCGTGCGTGCCGATGCCGATGACGTCGATCTTGCCGTCGGGCGCGGCCTCGGCGACGATGCAGGCGATCTTGCTCGTGCCAATGTCGAGGCCGACGATCAGTGGGACATGCTTGGACATCAGATCACCCCCTGAGTGGAAACCGGTCGCAGAAACCAGCGCCCGCTTGCGCGCGCGTCGATCCGCCAGGCCCGGCCCTTCCAGCGCGGCTCGTTCAGCAGGGCCTGGATCCGGCGCACGGTGTTCGCCGCATCCCTTGCGGGCAGCCACCAGCGGCCTCCGCCGGCGAAGTTCAGCCGCCAGCCGCTTGCGTCGCGCCGCACCTCGCTCAGTTCGCCGGCCGGCCGCGGCGTGTTCCGCAGCTCCTCCATCAGTGCCAGCGCCTCGGGAAGCTGCGCTCGGGGCGCGCGCAGCACGGGAAGATCCGGCGCGTCCGTCAGCCGGGCGATACTCCGGTAGGCCCGGGCCTTGCGATCCACGAGCCACAGCCGGCCCTCGCCGTCCAGCCACAGCGCGACCGGCCGGCGCGCCCGCGCCCGGATGTGCACGGTGTCCGGAAGCCGGCGCGTGATCTCAAGCCCCCCGATTTCGGGAACCTCTGCGCGCAGGCGCTCGGCAAGGAGGCCCGCGCGCGTGTGCCAGAAATCGCGGGACGGAAGCTCGGCAAGCGCCCGTTCGATCGCGGGCCGGAGCGATTCCGGCGCGTCGATCCGCCAGTGCTGGACGCTCAGCCGCGCGTTCAGCGCGTTCATGCCCCAGGCGATGCCGCCGATTGCGGCCGTGCCATAGGCGAGCGTGCGGACGAGCATCAGGCGCCGCCGCCTCCGGCGCTCAAGCAGGGCGGGGTCCGGACGCCGGCGGTTTCCGCGCATGCTCATTCGCCGCCTCCGTGCTCGAGGCTCGCCGCTTCGAGAATGCGCTCGCACAGCTCGTCGAAGCCGATGCCGGCCGCGGCCGCGGATTTCGGCAGCAGGCTGGTTTCGGTCATGCCGGGAATCGTGTTGATCTCGAGTACGACCGGCTCGCCGCCGTCGGGCACGATCATGTCCACCCGGGGCGCGCCCCGGGCGCCCGTGGCCGCGACCGCCGCCTGCGCCACCTCCATGCACCGGCGCATCGTTTCGGGCGGGATTCGGGCCGGGCAGTGGTATTCGGTCGCGCCGGCCGTGTACTTCGCCTCGAAGTCGTAGGTGCCCGACCGGGGCACGACCTCCACCGGCGGAAGCGCCTCTCCGTTCAGCACCGAAACCGCAAGCTCCCTGCCTTCCACCGGCATCTCGATCAGCCAACGCTCGAGGTCGGCGCCGATCCGCCCGGCGTGTCGTTGCCAGTCCCCGGGGCTGTTCAGGCGCAAGAGCCCAATGCTCGAGCCCTCGGACTCGGGTTTGGCGATCACCGGATAGCGGACCGGACCTTCCGGGCCGATCGGGATGTCGGTCGGGGTCTTCAGACCCGCTTCGTGCAGCAGCCGCTTGGTCAGGCGCTTGTTCATGCAGATGCTGGATGCGGCAACGCCCGAGCCGGTGTAGGGAATGCCGAGGATTTCCAGCAGCCCCTGCACGCAGCCGTCTTCCCCGAGCGTTCCGTGCAGCGCGATGAAGGCCACATCGATGCCCGCATCCTCGATCTGCCGCGCCCAGTTGCGGCCGGTGAGATCCAGGGCCACGACCTCGTGGCCGCGACGCTTCAGCGCTTCGGCCACAGCCCGGCCCGAACGCAGCGAGATTTCCCGTTCGCTCGAGGTGCCGCCCATCAGCACGCCGACCCTCGTTGCGGTCGTTCCGCTCATTGCTCCACCCCCACGATGCGCACCTCGGGTTCGAGCTCGATGTCGAAATCGCGCCGGATCACGCGCTGCACGCGCTCGATCAGCGCAAGCACGTCCGCGCAGCTTGCATCGCCCAGATTGACGATGAAGTTCGCATGACGCTCGGAGATCTGCGCGCCGCCGATCGTCATGCCCTTCAGGCCCGCCGCCTCGATCAGTCGAGCGGCATGGTCGCCGGGCGGATTCTTGAACACCGAGCCGCAGTTCGGCTGGGCGAGCGGCTGGGTGGCGCTCCGGCGCGCGCGCATCGCGCGCATTCGCTCGCGGATCGCCCGGGGATCGTCCGGATCGAGCCGGAAGCCGGCCTGAAGCACCAGGGCTCCTTCGGGCAGGCGGCAGCGACGGTAGCCGAGATCCAGCGCCGAGGCCGGCATCCGCCGCCGCCTTCCTCTCCGGTCGACGATTTCGACCTCGACCAGCGTGTCCGACACCTGCTGACCGAACGCGCCCGCGTTCATCGCGACGCCGCCGCCGATGTCGCCCGGCACCGTGGCCAGAAACTCGAGGCCGGCGAGCCCGTGCTCGGCGCAGAGCCGGGCCACCCGGCTCATCCGGGCGCCCGCCTCGGCGCGCACGTCCCGTCCGGTCAGCTCGATTGCATCGAGGTTGCCCAGATCGACGACGATGCCGGGGAAGCCGGTGTCGGCAACGAGCAGATTGCTGCCCCGCCCCAGCGGCAGCAGCGGCAGATCCGCGGGGATCCGGCGCAGGGCCTGAACGAGCGCGTCGCGGCTTGCCGGGCGGAAGAACCAGCGCGCGGGCCCGCCGACAGCGATCGTCGTATGCCGCGACATCGGCTCGTTTTCGATCAGCACGCCAAGCTCCTGCAGCGCTTCGGTCCAGTCGATGCGGGCGCAGGCCATCATCGCTTCCCTCCGGCGGATGCCCCGGCCCGGATTTCGGCGGCGAGGCGCCCGATCGAGCCCGCCCCCATCAGGATCACGATTTCGCCCGCATCCAGATGCGCGAGCGCCGTTTCCCGGGCCGACTCCAGATCTTCCAGCGCCCGGCAGGCGCGATGCCCGCGCGCCCGGATGCCCTCGACCAGGCGTTCGTGGCCGATGCCGGGAATGGGGGACTCGCCCGCCGCATAGATCGGCAGCACGAACACCTCGTCGGCCAGATCGAAGGCGCCGAGAAACTCCCGCTCGAGCGCCGCGGTCCGGGTGAAGCGGTGCGGCTGGAAGATCACGACGATGTGCGCGCCGCTCCAGCAGTCGCGCGCGGCCTTCAGTGTGGCCTCGATTTCCCGCGGGTGATGGGCGTAATCGTCGACGAGCACCCCGCGCCCGACCGGCGTGCGCTGGAAGCGCCGCTGGATGCCCTGGAATCCGGCGAGGCCGGAGCGGATCGTCTCGATGTCGATGCCCAGATCGCGCAGCACGGCGATCGCGGCCGCCGCGTTCTCGGCGTTGTGCCGGCCCGGAAGGGGAAGGGCGAACTCGCCGAGGTCGCCGTCCGCGCGCGTCCGGATCCGGAAGCTCTGGCCCTCGGGATTGGGGCGGACGTCCACGATCCGGAGATCGGCCTGCGGGCTGAAGCCGTAGGTCGTCACCGGCCGGTGCAGCCCCTCGCGGAGCGCGGCCACGTTCGGATGCTCGTGGTGCAGCACGACCCGTCCGTAGAACGGCACCTGGTTCACGAAGCGGCGGAAGGCTTCGAGCAGGCGCTCGAAGGAGCCGTAGAAGTCGAGGTGTTCGGGGTCGATGTTGCCGACCACCGCGATCATCGGCGCAAGCCTCAGGAACGAGCCGTCCGATTCGTCCGCCTCGGCCACAAGCCACTGGCTTTCGCCCAGCCGGGCGTTGCTTCCGCTTGCGATCAGGCGGCCGCCGATCACGTAGGTCGGGTCGAGCCCGGCCTCCTCCATTCCGTGGGCGATCAGCGAGGTCATCGTCGTCTTGCCGTGGCTTCCGGCCACCGCGATGCCCTGCTTCATCCGCATCAGCTCGGCCAGCATTTCGGCGCGCGGAATCACCGGGATCCCCCGTTCGCGGGCGGCGACGAGTTCCGGATTGTCGTCGCGCACCGCCGAGGAACGGACGACGACCTCGGCTCCGCCCAGTTGAGCAGCGTCGTGGCCGACGAACACCGGAATGCCGAGCTCGCGAAGCCGCAGGACGTTCGCGCTTTCGCTCGCATCCGAGCCCTGCACCTGGAACCCCTGGTTGTGCAGCAGTTCCGCGATGCCGCTCATGCCGATGCCGCCGATGCCGACGAAGTGGATGATGCGCACCCGCGACTTCATGCGCGACCTCCCTGCGCGGGCGCAAGCCACGGCGCCAGCGCATCGAGCATCCGCGCACCCGCATCCTCCGGCATCGCGCTTCGGGCCGCCCGGCTCATCGCTTCCAGATGCGCCGCGTCAAAGAGCAGCGCCCGCAGGCGATCGGCGAGCCGCTCCGCGGTGAGATCGGCCTCGTCGAGGATTTCGGCCGCGCCCCGGTCGGCGAGCACGCGCGCGTTGTGTCGCTGGTGGTCGTCGGCGGCATATGGGTAGGGCACGAGGATGGCAGGCATGCCTACAGTCGCGAGCTCGGCCACGGTCATCGCGCCGGCGCGGGCCACGACAAGGCTTGCCCGGCGGTAGAGCCCGGCCATGTCGTCGCAGAAACCGAGCACTTCGGCCTCGATGCCGGTCTCGCGATAGGCGCGCTCGACCGCCTCGCGTTCGCCTTCGCGCCCGCCCGCCACGTGCACGACCGAAAAGCTGCGGCCGGAAAGACGCGCGCAGGCCTGCGGCACGGTTTCGTTCAGCGTCCGGGCGCCCTGAGAGCCGCCGATCACGGCAAGACACGGAGGCTCGTGCGCGCCCCAGCGCACGCGCGCGATTTCGGCCCGCACCGGATTGCCGGTCACGACCGTCCGCGCGCGCCGGGGAAGGCGGGCGCGGGCTTCGGCGAAGCCCAGCATCACCAGCCGCACCCATCCGGAGAGCCTGCGGTTGACAAGACCGGGCTGGGCGTTCTGTTCGTGCAGCACGACCGGCACGCGGGCAAGCAGTGCCGCCAGCACCGCGGCCACGCTCGCATAGCCTCCGAAGCCGACGACGAGCGCCGGGCGGATGCGCGCGAACGCGCGCAACACGCGCGCCACGGCCCGGGGCAGCTCCCAGGCAAGCACGCGCAGCGTCCGGGCTGCACCGCTTCCCTTCACGCCGTGCATCGGCAGCAGCAGCACCTGCTCGTTTCGCGCCGGAAGCAGCCGAGCCTCGAGGCCCGCCTGCGCGCCGATGAACTCGACCGCAACCTCGGGCCAGCGCGCGCGCACCGCCTCGGCCAGCGCAAGCGCGGGCATCAGGTGGCCGCCGGTGCCGCCCCCGGCGATGACGAGCGTGCGCGAAGCACTCATCGCTCGCCTCCGCGCCGGTTGAGCGGGCGATGGCGCTGCATCGCCAGGATCAGGCCGACGAGCAGGCAGTCGCCGAGCAGCGCGCTTCCGCCGTAGGAGACGAACGGCATCGGCATGCCCTTGGTGGGCAGAATCCCCATCGCCGCGCCCAGGTTGATCAGGAACGCAAGCCCCAAGGCGAGGCTGGCGCCCAGCACGACCAGGCGTTCGAACAGTTCGCGGCTGGTCATCGCGATCCACATCGCCCGCCCCAGCAGCAGACCGAACAGCGCGATCAGGCCCAGCGTGCCCGCAAGCCCCAGTTCCTCGCCGATGACCGCGCCGATGAAGTCGGTGAAGGCTTCGGGCAGGTAGAACAGCTTCTGCACGCCCTGTCCGAGACCGACGCCGGTAAGTCCGCCGGAGCCGAAGGCCAGCATCGACTGCACGAGCTGATAGCCGGAGCCGAAGCGGTCCTGCCAGGGGTCGATGAAGCTGAGCAGCCGCTGCAGCCGATAGGGCTCGGCGACGGCCGCGAGCGCAACAATCGGCACCGCGGTGGCGGCAACACCCAGCAGATGGCGCACCGGCACGCCGCCGACGAACCAGAGCCCGAAGCAGACGCCCGCAAGCAGCAGCGCGTTGCCGAAGTCCGGCTGGGCGATAAGCAGCACGTCGGCCGCGGCGAGCACGACGAGCATCGGCGCAAGCCCCGTCGAGAAGCTGCGCAGGCGCTCGGGGAACACGGCCATGTAGTAGGCCATGTAGACGATGATCGCGGGCTTGACGAGTTCCACGGGCTGGAGCGTGATTCCGAAGACCGAGAACCAGCGCCGGGCGCCGTTGATCTCGCTTCCGAGCCCTGGCACGAGCACGAGCACGAGCAGAAGCAGCGAAAGGCCCAGAAACGGCAGCGCGGCCGCCTTCATCCAGCCGGCCTCGAGCTTCGAGGTCCAGTACATCAGCCCGAGTCCGAGCGGCAGGTAGACGATCCAGTGGCCGATGATCCTAAGCGGGTCGTCGAAACGGACCTCGGCCACGCTGAGGCTTGCGCTCGCCACCATCAGCACGCTGAACGCCATCAGCGCGAGCACCGCGCCGGTAAGCCAGGGATCCATGGGCAGCAGGCGCTTCATGCCGCCTTCTCCAGCAGGCGGATTGCCTGGCGGAAGGTTTCGCCACGTTCCACGTAATCGCGGAACTGGTCCTGGCTTGCTGCGGCCGGCGACAGCAGCACCGGCAGCGGCGGCTCCAGCCGCGCGGCGATGCTGACCGCGCGCTCCAGCGTGCCTGCAACGGTATGCGGCACCCGCGCCTTGCGGGCAAGCTCCTCGAACGGCCCGGGATCCCGGCCGATGATCAGCATCCGCGCCGCGTGCTTGGCCGCGACGTAGGCAAGGTCGTCGAGCGCAAGCCCCTTCGTCCGTCCGCCGCAGATCCAGATAACCTGATCGAAGCTGCCGAGTGCGGCGGCCGCGGCGTCCGGATTCGTCGCCTTCGAATCGTTGTACCAGTCACGGCCGGCCGCATGGGCGACCCACTGGAGCCGGTGCGGAAGCCCCCGGAAGCTCGTGACCGCTTCGCGAATCACCGCCTGGGAGACGCCGTGGTCGGCGCCCGCCTGGGCCGCGATGGCCAGATTGACGAGCAGGTGAGGGGCGCGCACCGGGATTTCGGAGACGGGCACAAACTCGCGCCGGCCCTCCTGCGTCCAGAACAGCTGCGCGTCCTTTCCTTCTCCGGCGACGCCCAGATCGGCCCCGGAGGGCTCGGCCGTGGCCCCGTGCCGGAGCACGCGCACGCCGCGCGCGGCAAGCTCGCGCGAAAGCGCATCCCAGGAGGGGTCCAGGGGCAACACGGCGGTGTCGCCCCCGGCCTGGCGCGCGAACAGGCGCAGCTTGGCCTCCCGGTAATGCTCGATGCTTTCGTGCATGTCGGCGTGATCGGGCGCAAAGCCCACGAGCGCGGCCCAGTGGAAGCGGATCGGCTCGGCGCGCTCGAGCTGGAAGCTCGACAGTTCGAGCACGACCCGCCGCGGCTCTTCAGCCAGCAGATCGAGCATTGGCCGGCCGATGTTTCCGCCCGCCTCGATGCCGCCTTCGAGCACGTCGAGCAGCATCGCGATCAGCGTCACCGTCGTCGTCTTGCCGTTCGTGCCGGTCACGCCCAGAAGACGCCCGCGGTAATGGGCGGCGAACAGGTCCAGATCGCCGCGCACCGGCACGCCGCGCCTTCTCAGTTCGACGAGCGCCGGATGGTTCCAGTTGATGCCGGGGCTTACGATGACCTCGTCGAAGCGCGCCAGGCGTTCGGGGTCGAGCCGGCCCACATGCACGACGATCCCGGGATCGGCGGCCACCGGCTGCTCGTCGAAGCCCTCGCACTGCCAGCCCATGCGCCGGGCGAACGCGGCCACCGACCTGCCCGTGCGGCCCATGCCGACGATCGCGATGCGGCGGGAGGCTGCGGCGCTCATCGGATCTTCAGCGTGGACAGGGCCACGAGCGCCAGGATCAGCGAAATGATCCAGAAGCGGACGATGACCTGAGGCTCGGCCCAGCCCTTGAGTTCGAAGTGATGGTGGATCGGCGCCATCCGGAACACGCGCCGGCCGGTGAGCTTGAAGCTCGCCACCTGGACCATCACGCTCACCGCCTCGAGCACGAACAGTCCCCCGGCGATCGCCAGCAGCAGCTGCTGGTGCGCCGCACTGGCCACGAAGCCGAGCGCGCCGCCCAGCGCAAGCGCCCCGACATCGCCCATGAACACCTGCGCCGGGTAGGTGTTGAACCAGAGAAAGCCCAGGCAGGCGCCGACGATGGCGCCGCAGAACACGGTCAGCTCGCCGGTGCCCGGCACGTGCGGAATCAGCAGATAGGCCGCGAACTTCGCGTGGCCCGCAAGATAGACGACGACGGCGAGGGCCGCGGCGACCATGAAGGTGGGCGCGACCGCAAGCCCGTCCAGTCCGTCGGTCAGGTTCACCGCGTTCGAGGTGCCGACGAGCACGAACAGCACGAACAGCGGATAGAAGGCGCCCAGATTCCACTGAATGTTGAAGAACGGAATGTCCACGATCGGATCGGTCAGCAGGTACAGCCCCGCCGCGGCCGCACCGCCGAACAGGCACTGCCCGGCAAGCTTCCATCGTCCGGCCAGGCCCTTCGGGTCGCCGCGGATGATCTTCAGATGATCGTCCCACCAGCCGATCGCGCCGTATCCGAGCGTGACCAGAAGCGCAAGCCAGACGAAGGCGTTCGTCAGATCCGCCCACAGCAGGGTCGCGATCGTGAGCGCGACGAGAATCAGCAGCCCGCCCATCGTCGGCGTGCCCGCCTTGGCCAGATGGCTTTCCGGGCCGTCGGCGCGGATCGGCTGGCCGCCCTTCTGGGTGCGCTTGAGCCATTCGATGAACGCGGGGCCGAACAGCCAGCAGAGCGCGAGCGCGGTCAAAAGCGCATAGACGGTCCGGAACGTGATGTACTGGAACAGGTTCAGGAACGAGTACTGGTCGGACAGCGGGTACAGCAGGTTATACAGCATGGCGCCTCTCCCGCTGCATCAGCGCATCGAGCACCGTTTCGAGATGCTGGCTGCGCGAGCCCTTGACGAGAATCGTCGCATCCGCGCCGAAGCGTTTGCCCGCAAGGGCCTCGGCGGCCGATCCGGCGTCGGGATGCCAGTGGGCGGTCGGAACGCGGTCGGCAAGGTGCTTCATCTGCTCGCCGACGAGCCAGAGTTCGTCGATGCCGTCCACATCGAGCCCGCGGTGCGCGGCCACGGATTCGTCGCCCAGCTCCGCCATGTCCCCGAGCACCGCGACATGCCGGCCGGGCAATGCGCGCAGCGTGTCGAGCGCGGCCTTCATCGAGGCCGGATTGGCGTTGTAGCAGTCGTCGAGCACGAGCGCGCCGTCGGGCATCCGGAGCGGACGCATCCTGCCCGGAAGCGGCTCCCAGCCGGCGAGCAGCCGAGCCGTATCGGCCAGTGAACAGGGCCTTCCGAGCCTTTCGCTCGTATCCAGCACGATGAGCGCGGCCAGCGCCAGGTTGTGCGCCCAGTGAGCGGCGGGCAGCAGCAGCGGGATCTCGGCCGTTTCGTTCCGCCGCTCAAGCACCAGCGTCCGCCCCCGCAGGTTCCAGGAAAGGGCGTCGTCCAGGCTCAGCCAGCCCGGCCCGGGACGGATGCCGGCCTGTTCGAGCAGATGGGCCACGCCCGCGCCCAGGTAGGCGGCGCCTTCCGGCTTCAGCGACTGGAGCAGCGTCGCCTTTTCGCGCGCAATCGAAACGAGGTCGCCGAGCCCCGCGCTGTGGGCCGGCGCGATCGCGGTCAGCGCGACGGCATCGGGTTCCACGACCGAGGCAAGCCGCTTCATTTCCCCGGGCTCGCTGACGCCGCATTCGACGACCGCGATCTGGGCATCCATCGGCACGTTCAGCAGCGTGAGCGGCACGCCGATCAGGTTGTTCAGATTGGCGCGCGTGGCCGAAACCCGAAGCCCCAGGCGCGAGAAGGCCTGCTCGAGCATCGAACGGAGGCTGGTCTTGCCGACGGAACCGGTCAGCGCGATCAGATGGGTCTGCGCCAGCATCCGCCGCCAGGCGCGTGCGATGTCGCCCAGGGCCGCCAGCGTGTCGTCCACGATCAGCACCGGCACGTTCAGGGCCTTCCATTGCTCGGCCCCGCGCGCATCGCCGATCAGCGCCGAGGCGCGTCCGGCGACATCGGCGCCGAACGCATGCCCGTCGAAGCGCGGACCGCGAAGCGCGAGGAACGCCTCTCCGGGCTTCAGGCTGCGGCTGTCGGTCGAAATCCCGGCGACCTCGTCGGGCACGGCATCGCGCCAGCGGCCGCCGGCGGCCTGGGCGAGCTGCATGCCGGTCATGCGCATCGGGCCAGCTCCCGGCGCTGTTTTTCGGCCAGGCAGCGGCGCGCGACCTCGGCGTCGCTCCAGGGAATCCGGCGCCCGCCGATCTCCATGTAGGGCTCGTGTCCCTTGCCCGCGATCACGAGCGTATCCCCGGGCTCAAGCATCGCGACGGCCTCGGCGATCGCCCGCTCGCGGTCGAGCTGAAGGTGCACCTCGGCCGGATAGGGTTTCGGCATGCCGTGCTCGATTTCCGAGGCGATGACCTCGGGCGGCTCGCTTCTCGGATTGTCGCTCGTGATCCAGACGACGTCGGCATGCGTTGCGGCGATCTCGCCCATGCGCGGCCGCTTCTGATGGTCGCGGTCGCCTCCGCAGCCGAAAACGAGCAGCAGCTTGCGCCGCGTGACCAGCCGGGCGGCCTTCAGGCAGCGGGCAAGCGCCTCGGGCGTGTGGGCGTAATCGATGAACACCTGATAGCGGCCGGCGGCCAGATCCTCGAGCCGGCCCGGCGGCGCGCTCAGGCCGCCCAGCAGCTCCGGCAGCTTGCCGAGCGGCGTGCGCCAGCCCGCGTTCAGCGTCAGACCCACGCAGGCGACGTTCTCGGCATGGAACTCGCCCAGCGGGATGTCCTCGATGCGGACCTCCTCGTCGCCCTTGCGCAGGCGCACCATGCCGGGCAGCTCCTGTTCCCAGCCCAGGGTCAGCGAGGCCCGGTAGAGCCCGTGACCGTAGGTGCGCGCCCGTTTGGGCATGTCCGCGACAATGTCGGGATGGTCGGCGTTGAGCACGGCCACGGCGCCACGCCCGGCCTGGGCGTGCACGAAGCCTCGCTTGGTCTGCACGTAGGCCTGGTAGCCGCCGTGATCCTGCAGGTGGTCGTGGCCGATGCTGGTCCAGATCACGGCATGAAAGTCGAGGCCGGCGATGCGTTCCTGGGCGATGCCGTGCGAGCTTGCTTCGATCACGAGATCGTGCACGCCCGCGCGGCAGGCTTCGGCGAGGATCGCGTGCATCGTCAGCAGCGAGGGCGTGGTGTTCTCGAGCGGCGTGACGTCCGAGGGCGCGCGCATCCAGCCCAGCGTGCCGACGCTCCAGGCCTTGCGCCCTTTGCGCTCGAGCGCCTCGCGCAGCATCCAGGCCACGCTCGTCTTGCCGTCGGTGCCGGTGATGCCGACGAGCCGGGTCTTGCAGTTTTCCGTGTCGAAGAAGCGGCGGAGCAGCCGGCCCGCGGTTTCCATGTCGTCCAGCCGCAGGTAGGGCACGGTCGTGCCCAGCGTGTGCCCCACCGAGATTACCGCCGCGGCACCCTTCGCGCAGGCCTCGTCCGCATATTCCTGTGCAAAGGCCTCGGCGCGCGGCAGACACAGATAGGCATCGCCCGGCTGGACCGCGCGCGAATCGTCGACGATGCGCACGATGTCCGCATCGCCCGAAGGCTTGCCCAGGCCCTTGGCGAGCTGCGACAGGCGCTTCGGTCGTTCCAGCGGGGCGGGGAAACGCTCAGTCATCGAGCCATGCCTCCAGGTGCGCGCCCGGGGCAAGAAGGTCCAGGCGCGCGGGCTCATACCGGCGAACGAAGCCGGTGCCGTGCACGGTCAGGTTCCAGCCCTCGCGGCGCGCGATCCGGACGAGTTCGCGCAGGGAAAGCCCGATCAGGCGGGTGGTGAGGCCGGGCGTCTGCTCGCCGGTCATCGCCACCGGCTCGATCGGCGCCTGCGTTCCTTCCGGCGGCAGGCCCAGATAGGGCAGCACGTTCTCGACAATCTTCCGGAACACGGGAGCCGCGACCTGGCCGCCGTAGATGCTCGCCTTCGGCTCGTCGATGACGACCGCGATCGCAAGCCTGGGATTCATCGCCGGCGCAAAGCCCGCAAACACGGCGGTGAAGCGGTCGCGCCCGTAGCGGCCGTGTTCGTCCGGCTTCTGGGCGGTGCCGGTCTTGCCGGCGACCGTGTAGCCCGCCGGCACGGCCAGCCGGCCCGTGCCTTCGGGCGAGGTCGCATAGATCAGCATCGCCCGCAGGCTTTCGACGATCCGCACCGGAAGCACCTGCGCGCCGGGCTTTACCTGCGCGTCGGCGAACAGGCGCGGGTACACGCGTCTTCCGCCGTTGGCCAGAACGGCGAAGGCCGCTGCGAGCTGCAGCGGCGTGACCGCGACCCCCTGGCCGAAGGCGATGTTCGCGGTTTCCACCGGCCCCCATCGGGACAGCGGCGGAAGAATCCCCGGCGATTCGCCCCCGAGCCCCAGATCGGGCCGTTCCCCGATGCCGACCTGGGCGAGCATGCCCCGGAGCCGGGCGGGCCCGATGTCCAGCGCCAGCTTCGCCGCGCCGATGTTGCTCGAACGGGCGAGCAGCCCCGCAAGATCCAGCCAGCCTTCGCGGTGGTCGTCGTGGATCACGTGGTCGGCCACCTGCATCGCGCCGTTTTCACAGAAGACGCGCGAATCGGGGCGCCAGCGGCCCGAGGCCAGCGCGGCCGCGATCGTGAACGGCTTGAGCGCGGAGCCGGGCTCGAAGATGTCGGTGACGGCCCGGTTGCGCCACTGCCCCGGGCGATAGCGGCGGAAGTCGTTCGGATTGAAGCCGGGCCAGTTGGCCATCGCGAGCACGTCGCCGCTTGCCGGATCGAGGACGACCACCGAGCCGCCCCTGGCGCCGCTTTCGCGCACGGCCTCGGCGAGCGCGGCATAGGCGATGCCCTGAATCGAGGCATCCAGCGTCAGCTTCACCGCGCGCCCCGGAACGGGCTCGCGCAGCCAGACGCCGCCGGGCAGGGAGTGCCCGCGCGCATCCCGCTGGATCTGACGCAGCCCCGGCCGCCCGGCCAGGATTTCGTCGCGCGCCCGCTCCACGCCTTCGAGGCCGTGTCCGTCGATGCCGACGAAGCCGAGCACATGGCCGGCCTCCGGCCCGAGCGGATGGTAGCGGCGCCACTCCGTTTCGCGGCGCACGCCCGGGATGCCGAGCGCGAGCACGCGCTCGGCGCGTTCGGGTTCGATCTGGCGCGCCAGCCACACGAAGCCCTCGCGACCGCGAAGCCGCGCCCGGATGCGATCGGCCGGCACGCCGAGTTCGCGGGCAAGCGCATCGATCCGGTCCGGCGGCACCTCGTCGGCGATCGCGGCGATCGAGGGCACCTCGATGCTTTCGGCCAGGATCCTGCCGCGGGCGTCGAGAATCGGCCCGCGGGGGGCAACCGTCGTGTACTGCCGGAAATGCTGGCGCTCGGCTTCCTTCGCCAGCCGTTCGGCCTGCAGCCACTGCAGGTCCACGGCGCGGACCGCGAGCAGCGCAAGCCCCAGCGCCATCAGGCCGGCCACCGCCTCGGTGCGCCGGCGCAGCTGATGCTCGGCGGAAGGACGCGGGTTCATCGGCGCACCACCTGACCGGGACGCGGCGGCGCCATGCCGAGCGCGCGCGCGGCCTGGCGGAGCCGGTCCGGGCGGGTGAGGCTGGCAAGCTCAAGCCTCAGGCCGGCAAGCTCCATCTGCAGGCGCTCGCGCTGCTCGGAAAGCGCCTGGTGCCGGCCGGAAAGCTCGATGCGCAGATGCGACAGCCACACCTGGCCTGCGCCCAGCGCCAGCACAAGCATGGTGATTGCGGCCAGCCAGATCCTCGAGTTCCGGCTCATGCCGTCGCCTCCAGCCGCTCGGCCACGCGCATTCGGGCCGAGCGCGCGCGCGGATTGGCCCGGACTTCGGCCTCGGAGGGGCGGACCGGCTTTTTCTGCACCCAGCGCATCGTCGGCCGGCGCCCGCAGCGGCAGACCGGAAACTCCGGCGGGCAGACGCAGGGATGCACGGCCTGCTCGATCAGGTCCCGCACGCGACGGTCCTCGCCGGAATGAAACGAGATCACGGCAAGCCGGCCGCCGGGCGCAAGACGCTCGATCGCGGCCTTCAGTCCCTGCTCGAGCTCGTCGAACTCCTCGTTGACCCAGATGCGAAGCGCCTGGAAGGTCCGGGTCGCCGGATGGATCCGGCCGTGGCGCGCCCGGGGCGGGACGGCATGGAAGCAGACGTTTTCGAGATCGCGCGTCGTGCGCAGCCGGCCCTCGTGGAGTGCGCGCAGAATCGCCCGGGCGATGCGGGCCGCGAAGCGCTCGTCGCCGTATTCGCGCAGGATGCGGGCAAGCTCCCGCTCGGACACGCGTGCAAGCCGCTCGCTGAGCGGCTGGCCCCGGGTGGGGTCCATGCGCATGTCGAGCGGGCCCTCGTGCATGAAGGAGAAGCCGCGGGCGGCGTCGTCCACCTGCGGCGAGGAAAGGCCGAGATCAAAGCCGATGCCGTTCACGGTTGACCACCCGGCATCGTCGAGCGCCTGAGCGAGTCTGGAAAAGGGCGCATGGACGATGCGAAAGCGGGAATCCTCGCCGGCGAGCCGCATGCCTTCGGCGACGGCCTCCGGGTCCCGGTCCAGCGCGAGCAGCCGCCCGTCCGGGCCCAGGCGCGCAAGCAGCAGGCGGCTGTGGCCTCCGCGACCGAAGGTGCAGTCCACGTAGCGGCCGTCCGGCACGGTGAACAGCGCGTCCACGAACGCTTCGGCCAGAACGGGGATGTGGCCCGCCGGCACATCAGAGCCCCGGCTCGAAGTTGCGGGCGAGCGCAAGGTCGGCCTCGAGCTGCCGGTCCCAGGTCGCCCGGTCCCAGATTTCGAAGATTTCCCCGGCCCCGGCGAACTGCACCGCACGCGTAAGTCCCGCGTACTCGCGCAGGTTCTGCGGAATCAGGATGCGGCCCTGCTTGTCCGGCGTGTATTCCTGGGCCGAGCCCAGCACGATGCGGCGGTAGGCGCGCAGCTCGCGGCTGGGCTGCTGCTGGTTCAGCCGCGCAAGCAGCCGGTTCCAGACGCGGATCGGGTAGGCGTTCAGGCAGGGGTCGTGGGGGGTGCGGGTGACGACGATACGGTCGTCGCCGTAGTCGCGGCGCAGGGCCTCGCGGAATGCGGCCGGGATGCTGACGCGCCCCTTGTCGTCCATGCTGTTGCTGTATTCGCCCTGGAACATGCCGCCCGTTCGTTCCTCCCAGAGTGGCCGGGGCTGGGTTCATTACCCACATTTCCCCACTAGTTGCCAATCTTTGGCCACAAATCCACCCTTGTCAACCGCAGGCATGCCCGCATCAGCGAGGGTGCGTCAAAACAGCACACCCAGCCTGAAGAAAGAAGAGGCTGGGTGCGTTGGACTAAGGATGTGGGGAAAGGTGGGGGAGAGGGTTCAGCTTCGTTCGAGGAAACGTTCGATGCGGGCGCGGATTTCGTCGCGCACGCGGCGGAACACGGCCATGATCTCTTCCTCGGTGCCGGTGGCCTTCGCAGGATCGTCGAACGGCCAGTGCTCCTTGCGGCAGGAGGCGGGCACGGCGGGGCAGTGTTCGTCGGCATGGCCGCAGACGGTGATCACGAGGTCCATCGTCTTCAGAAGCTCGGGGTCGAGCACCTCGGATTTCTGATTCGAGATGTCCACACCGGCTTCCCTCATCACCGCCACCGCCCGCGGGTTGAGCCCGTGCGCCTCGATCCCGGCGGAAAAGACCTCGAAGCGGTCGCCTCCGAGCGCTCTCAGCCAGCCCTCGGCCATCTGCGAGCGGCAGGAATTGCCGGTGCACAGGAACAGTACTCTTGTTTTTTTCTCAGTCATTGCGGACCTCCACGGGCTGGAGCCCAAGCCCCGATTCGTACCAGGCCTTCGTGCGGTTCACGATCGAGACGACCGAAAGCATCACCGGCACCTCGACGAGCACGCCGACGACGGTGGCGAGCGCCGCCCCCGACTCGAAGCCGAACAGCGCGATCGCCGCGGCCACGGCAAGCTCGAAAAAGTTCGACGCGCCGATCAATGCGGACGGCCCGGCCACGGAATGATCCACGCCCAGCTTCCGGTTCAGCCAGTAGGCCAGCATCGAGTTGAAATAGACCTGCACCGTGATCGGAATCGCCAGCAGCAGGATCACCAGCGGCTGGCGGATGATCTGCTCGCCCTGGAAGCCGAACAGGAGCACGACCGTGACCAGCAGCGCGGCCATCGAGATGGGGTCCATCATGTGCAGCACTTCGTCCAGCTTGCCTTTGGCGAGCAGCGCCCGGCGGCCGAAGTAGGCGACGACGACCGGAATCACGATGTAGAGCAGCACCGACAGAAACAGCGTATCCCACGGCA
>CAYNLY010000019.1:0-25146 GCA_964398225.1 uncultured Zetaproteobacteria bacterium | reverse complement strand
GGCGAAGATCTGGCCTCAGCCATGATCAATGAGTCAATCCTCCAGGTCCAAAAAGCTCGCCCCGGAACCCTTGAACATCTTCTCATGTACCTGGGTCTGACTCCAGAATTTAACCTGGACAACGTTCTCAACATCTTCGACCTTGACGTTCAACCCATGGTATATGAATCGGAGCCGGAGCCTTCGGATCCTCCACGTATCAGGAAGCTCCTGGAGCAAGTGATTCGTCCAAGGAAAAGCCAGAATGCTGATCGCCGGAAGATCGATATTGTTGCGGCCCGACGCCTTCGGCTCGCGGGGTACTCGCTCTCTCAAATCGCCAACGAATTCGGAGTAACTCGCCAGGCCGTCCACAAGGCCCTGAACTCGTCCCACTGACCCCCCAGGCTTGGGGCAATTTTGGGGCACGCCGTGCCCCATTTGCCCCAAAATAGGCCAACCTAGGCCAAAACAAAAGGGCCCCGAAAGAGGCCCTAAGTGTTTGAAAATATAGCGTTTTTACTGGTGGCGGCTCAGGGACTCGAACCCCGGACACGCGGATTATGATTCCGCTGCTCTAACCAACTGAGCTAAGCCGCCATGCGCGTTGGAGGCTGCGCATTGTAGGCGGGGCGCGCCCAGCGTCAATCCCCCCGGCGCGAACACTTGCCCGTGAAGTGCGCTCGCGCTCCTGATATCCTGCGCCGCAGTCCAGTGAAGGAGCCTTCTGTGAGTTCGAACGCGCAGGAATCGAATCGTCCGATGCGGATCCTTTCCGGCATGCGCCCCACCGGCCGGCTGCATCTCGGGCATTTCAAGGGAGTGCTGGAAAACTGGCTGAAGCTTCAGGCAACGAACGAATGCTTCTTCTTCGCCGCCGACTGGCATGCGCTGACCACGGAATACGCCCGTCCGGAAATCGTCCGCGACACGATCTGGGACATGCTGATCGACTGGCTGGCGGTGGGCATCGATCCCGAACGCGCGGTCGTGTTCATCCAGTCCGAGGTGCCCGAGCACGCCGAGCTGCACCTGCTGTTTTCCTTCATCACGCCGCTTTCGTGGCTGGAACGCGTGCCGACCTACAAGGACCAGATCCGCGAGCTTCGGGAAAAGGATCTCGGCACCTACGGCTTTCTGGGCTATCCGCTGCTGCAGGCGGCGGACATCCTGATCTACCGCGCCGAGGGCGTGCCAGTCGGCGAGGATCAGGTGCCGCATGTCGAGCTCACCCGCGAGGTGGCCCGGCGCTTCAACCACCTCTACCGCAAGCCCGACCAGCCGCTGTTTCCCGAGCCGAAGTCGCTCCTTATGCCGGCTTCGAAGCTGCCGGGCCTTGACGGCCGCAAGATGAGCAAGTCCTACGGCAACACGATCGAACTGGCCGAGGACTGGAAGACGACCGAACAGAAGGTCCGCACGATGCCGACGGACCCGGCGCGCGTGCGACGCACCGACCCCGGCACGCCCGAGAAATGCCCGGTCTGGTCCTTCCACAAGGTCTATTCCACCGACGAAGACCGCGCCTGGGTGCGCGATGGCTGCACGAGCGCGGGCATCGGCTGCATCGACTGCAAGAAGCGTCTGCTCGGGCACATGCAGGCCGAGCTCGAACCGATCCGCGAGCGCCGCGCCGAGATCGCCGCCCACCCCGACGATCTGCGCGACATCGTCCGCGCCGGCAACGAGCGCGCCCGGCACGAGGCCGCCCGAACGATGGAGCGCGTGCGGCGCACGCTGAAGATGGGCTACCGCGTCTGATGCACGAAGCCAGCCTTCCCGAGCCCGGCCGGCTGCCGCCGATCCGGCTCGATGCCTTCGAGGGCCCGCTGGACGTGCTGCTGCATCTGATCCGCAGCCAGAAGCTCGACATCTTCGACATCCCGATCGCGCACATCACCCGGCAGTATCTCGACATCCTCGAAGCCCAGCGCGAACTCAACCTGGAAATCGCCGGCGACTATCTGGTGATGGCGAGCACGCTGATGCAGCTGAAATCGCGGATGCTGCTTCCCCGACCCGAACTGGACGAGGAAGGCGAACCGGTGGATCCGCGCCAGGAACTGGTCGCGCAACTGATCGCCTACGAGCAGTACCGGGTGCTGGCCGAGGAGCTGAACGAGCGCCCCCGGGTCGGGCGCGACGTGTTCCTGCGCCCGATCTTCCCGGAAGCCGCGATGGTCGAGCGCCCCTTGCCCCAGGCCGATCTCGACGCGCTGCTGCTGGCCTTCCGCGCCGTGCTCAAGCGCGTCGGAGGCGAAGTGCGCCATCGCATCTTCACCGAAACGATCAGCGTTCGCGAACAGATGGGCCGGGTGCTCGAGCGCGTGCGCGCAGGCGGCCTTCTGCTCAGCGATTTCCTGCGCGACCAGCCGGGGCGCGAGGCGCTGGTCACGACGATCCTCGCCATTCTCGAGCTCTGGCGGCAGCGGATGTTGCAGGTCGTGCAGTCCGAATGCTACGGTCAGGTCATGCTGCTGCCCGCCCGGGAAGCCCAAGCGTGAGCCTCGTCCACCGAATCGAGGCCGTGATTCTGGCCAGCGACGAGCCGGTCACGCTCGCGCGCCTGCGCGACATCCTCGGAGGCGGCATCGAAAGCCACGCGATCCGCGAGGCGCTCGCGGAGCTCGAGCGTTTCTACGACGGCCGTGGCATCCGGCTGGAGCGCGTCGGCGGCGGCTGGCAGTTCCGCACCGCGCCCGAATATGCGGACACCGTGTCCAGGCTGTGGAAGACGCGCCCGCCCCGGCTTTCCCGGGCGGCGCTGGAGACGCTCGCGATCATCGCCTACCGCCAGCCCACCACCCGCGCCGAGATCGAGGCGCTGCGCGGGGTCCGCACCTCCAGCGAGGTGCTCGCCGGACTTCAGGAGCGCGGCTGGATCAAGGTCGTCGGCCGCAAGGAGGTGCCCGGACGCCCGCATCTTTATGCGACGGGCAAACAGTTCCTGATCGATTTCGGACTGAACTCCCTGGACGACCTTCCGGATTCCTCGCAGCTGATGGACGAGGAGGACATCCGCGCGCTGCTGGCCGAGCGGAGCCTCGACACCCGCGAGGCCGAAGCCGAGACTTCCGGCGATGAGCAGGCAGACACGGGGAGCGAAACCTCCCGCCCCCAATCGGACCCGCAGAAAAAGGACCGGCAAAGCAACCCAAGCTCCGGAAGCTGAGCTTCCCTGCCGGATCAACCGCTACCTCGCGCTCTGCGGGCTGTGCTCCCGCCGCGAGGCGGACCGCTGGATCGAACAGGGCCGGGTGCACATCAACGGGGAGCCCGTCGCGCGGCCGGGCGCGACGGTCCGGCCCGGCGACGTCGTCACGGTGGACGGCCGCAAGGTGGAGCCGCAGACACACCCGGTCTACCTGCTCTACCACAAGCCCCGCGGGCTGCTCTGCGCGCGGTTGGACCCCCGCGGCCGGCCGCTGATTTATGATGCGCTGGACGTGCCGCCCAACGTGCAGTCGGTCGGGCGCCTCGACATGGACTCGGAAGGGCTTCTGCTGCTCACGAACGACGGCGCGCTGGCGCATGCGCTGATGCGCCCCGAAACCCGCCTTCCCCGCACCTACCGCGTCCGCGTCGCGGGCCACCCGGACGAGGAAGCCCTCGCCAAGCTTCAGACCGGGGGCATCGACATCGGCCGGGGGGAAATCAGCGATCCTTGGGAGGTCGTCGTCGATGCCGAAACCCGGTCGCATGCCTGGCTTACGGTCACGATCCGCCGCGGCCGGTGGCGCGAAGTCCGGCGAACGCTCGATGCCCTGGGGTTTCCGGTCCGCCGGCTGATCCGGACGGGCTTCGGCCCGCTGACGCTCGATCCCGACCTGCCCCGCGGCGCGTTCCGCCCTCTGAACCGCCGCGAGATCGAGGCCCTGCGCCGCCTATGCCGGTCGAGCCGATAAGGCTGTTCGAACGGCTGCTGAAGGCCTACGGCCCCCAGCACTGGTGGCCCGCCGACGGGCCGTTCGAAGTGATGGTCGGCGCCGTGCTCACGCAGAACACGAACTGGCGCAACGTCGAACGCGCGATCGCAAACCTCAGGGCTGAAGGGCTGCTGGAGCCGGCCGCGCTTGTCCGGGCGGATGCCGATGCCTTGCGGCGGCTGATCCGGCCGGCGGGCTTCTTCCGCCAGAAGCAGGGTCGGCTCCAGCGGCTTGCCCGCTTCGTGATCGAAGCCGGAGGAATCGAGGCGCTCGCATCCGAGCCCACCGACCGCTTGCGCCGCCGGCTTCTGGCCCAGAACGGCGTCGGACCGGAAACGGCCGACTCGATCCTGCTCTACGCTTTCGACCGGCCGGTCTTCGTCGTCGATGCCTACACACGGCGCATTCTGCACCGGCTGGGCATGTGCGCCTCCGACATCGGCTACGAGGCCCTGCGCTCGATGCTGGAGCGCGCGCTGCCCCGGGATGCGCGGCTGTTCAACGAGTTTCACGCGCTCTTTGTCGCGCATGCCAAGCGCCATTGCCGCACCCGCCCGCTGTGCGAAGGCTGCCCGCTGGCCGCCGACTGCCTCGCGGCACAGAACGCCCGAAAGGAACTCCCGGGAGAAGCACGCTAGTCTTCGCGCATGTGGATAACGCCGCCGATCGCGCTCGATCAGCTGCCGCGGGAGCCGGGCGTGTACCGGATGCTCGATGCCCGTCGGAAGGTGCTCTACGTCGGCAAGGCGCGGAACCTGCGCAAGCGGGTGTCCAGCTATTTCCAGCGCAGGCCGGATGCGCCGCGAATCGAGGCGATGGTCCGGCAGGTGCGAGATGTCGAGTTCACGATCACGGCCAGCGAGGCCGAGGCCCTGGTGCTCGAGCACAATCTGATCAAGCAGCTGAAGCCTCGCTACAACGTGCTTCTGAAGGACGCGAAGTCCTACCCCTACATTCTGCTCACGGACGAGCGTTTCCCGCGCCTGCGCCTCTACCGCGGACCCCGGAAGCAACCGGGCACCTACTTCGGCCCCTATCCGAACGCCGGCGCGGTGCACCGCACGCTCGACCTGATGCAGAAAATCTTCCGCCTGCGCGACTGCGAGGATGCGGTGTTCTCGAACCGCTCCCGCCCGTGCATGCAGCATCAGATCGGACGCTGCACGGCTCCCTGCGTGGGGCTCGTGGACGAGGCGCGCTATCGCGAGCAGGTGGAAGCGGCGCGCGCGTTCCTCGAAGGCCGCGATACGGATCTGCTTGCCCGGTGGGAACGGGAGATGATGGAGGCGGCGGAGGCGCGAGCCTTCGAGCGCGCGGCGGAGCTTCGGGACCGGATCCGGACGCTGCGCGCGATCCTCGCCCAGGCCGGCAGCGATCTGCCCCCGGACTGCGACGGCTACGTCGTGCTGCGCGACGGGCGCAAGGTGGCCGTGGCCATCGGCATGCGGCGCGCCGGCCGCGATCTGGGCACGCATCTGGTGCGCGCCGGCCAGGCGGGCGATGCCACCGACCGGGAAGTGCTCGAAACGCTGTTCGTCGATCGCTACCGGCAGGACCCTCCGCCGCCGCTGATTCTGTTCGATGCCGAGGCCGAAGAAGCCGATCTCGCCCGCCTGATGCGGCTTCTGGGCGCGCGCAGGGCGCAGGCCCGGCGCCCTCGCCGGGGTACCGCCCGGGACTGGCTTGCGGACATCCGCCGCAACGGCATCCGCAATTTCGCGCATCGCGCCGGCCTCGACCAGGCGGAAGCGCTGGAGGCGCTGGGCGAGCTGCTGGGGCTTAAGCAACGGCCGGAGCTTGTGGCCTGCGTGGACAATGCCCACCTCGGCGGCCGCCACACCGTGGCCGGAATCGTCTATGCCGATTCAAGCGGCCCCCGCAAGGATCTCTACCGGCACTACCGGCTCGACGAAGTGCCCGAAGGCGACGACTACGCCGCGATGCGCGCGGTGCTGGACCGGTTCTTCCGGAGCATCGCCGAGGGCGAACTTCCGCGCCCCGACGTGATGCTGATTGACGGCGGCCGGGGGCAGCTGGCCGAGGCGGTACATGCCGCCGCGGCCCACGGCGTCTCGACCTTTCTCGTCGGCGTGGCCAAAGGCTCCCGCCGGCGCTTCGGCGAGGAATCGCTCTGGATCGCCGGACGCGACCGGCCGCTGAAGCCGGGCGCGCGCTCCGGCGCGATGATGCTGATCGGCCGGGTCCGGGACGAAGCCCACCGCTTCGCCGGCCGGTACCTGCGCAAGCGCCGCAGCCGGCAGACGCTGAGCTCGAGCCTCGAGGCGATTCCCGGCGTGGGCCCCGCCCGGCGCACCGCGCTGCTACGTCATTTCGGCGGCATCGAGGGCGTGCGCCAGGCCAGCCGCGAGCAGCTCGCCGAGGCCCCGGGCATCTCCGAGGCGCTCGCCGAGCGCATCTTCGCCGCGCTTCACCGCTAGCGAACGGAAAAGGCCGGCGCCAGGCGGCACCGGCCTTCGTTCATCTAGGAAGGGCGCGGATCAGAACAGGGAAAAGCCGCGCTTGCCCTGAGCCAGCCGGTCTGCTCTCGAGGCCGCCTTTCTGGCAAGCGGATGCTTGGGAAAGCGCTTGGCTACCTGCCGGTATGCTTGAATCGCCTTGGCCGGCTGGTTCAGCTTGTGCTCGTAAACCTCGCCGCTGCGGAAATAGGCTTCGGCGCATTCTTCGCTCTTCGGAAGCAGGGCGCAGATCTCCCGGTCGATCGCCACCACGCTCCGCGGATCGTTCAATTTGCCGTCGGCTAGTCTTGCCGCACGGGCAAGCGCTTTTCGGATCAGCTCCTTATCGCGGGTTACCTTGGGCATCCGCCGATAGGTGGCGACGGCCTTGGCCACCTGCTTGTCCCGCTCGTACATCTCGGCCAGCGCCTCGTTGCCCTCCCCTGCTTCGCGCGTTCCGGGATAGCGGCGGACAAGCTCCGCAAGGGTTTTCTCCGCCCGCGAGCGATCTTTCAGGTGATCGCGATAGGCGGCGGCCAGTCCAAGGTAGGCAGCCCTTGCGGCGGAACTTTTCGAGTATTTGGAAATCGCCTGCCGGTAGAGCGCCACCGCTTCCTCTCCGCCCGACTTCCTGTCGCGGATGATGTCCGCCGCCTTCACCAGGCCCCAGCCGGCATGGGCCGAGGATGGGTAGGCATGGGCGAGCGCGAGATATTCGACCCGGGCGACCATCGCGTCATGTCGCGCCAGAATGTCGGCGAGCGCATGATGCACGCCGGGCGCCTCCGGATGCGTCCGGAAGTGGGACAGATAGACCCGGCACTCACGGATCAGCGCGTCATCCAGCAGGGAAGGCCCGTCACTGGCGGCCCGGCGAATCATCGCCGCCCAACGGTTTGCAGCCTTCCCACGGTACTGGCGCGCAACCAGCGCCTGCAGAGACTTCCGGTCCGCCTCGCTTAGGTGCTGGGTCTTCTCCAGCATCATCTTCTTGCCTGCAGCCGCCTCCCGGCTTCCCGGGAACAGTGCATGCAGCCGGAGCACGCTCATGGCCATCCCGGCCAGATCCCCATCCGCCTGATGGGCGCGTGCTCGAAGCAGGAGCGCCCGAGCCCCGCCGGAGGAGAGCGGATCAATGTCCGTCCACGCCCGCAGATCCTCCAGCATGGCTTCACGCACAGCCCGGTTGGACCACAGTCCCTTCTTCATCCGGACAAGGACACCCTCGAGGAAGCCTTCGGGCTTTTTCTTCAGCTCCTTCGGCATTTCCATCGACTGCTCGAAGAAACCGAGCGTCCTGGATTCGACGCCGGATGCCGCCATGCCCGAGAGCGGAACAAGCAGCATCACCATTAGCAGTGTAAACCATCGCATACCCGCCATCATCAACTACCTCCTGGAATCGAGTTCATTCCCTGTGTAGCACAGGTTCGCCTCAACCCCCGAGGCAAGCGGGAACAACCGTGTGTCAATCCGACACAGTCAGTCCAGCGTGCGGCGGTAGCGGAGGATGGCCAGGCCCATCGCGACGGCGAAGAAGGCGACGATCGCGCCCAGATCCAGGAGCAGCATCGAAAGCTCGGCGTCCTTGAGCAGAATGCCGCGGACGATGCGCAGAAAGTGCGTCAGCGGCAGCGCCTCGCCCAGCGCCTGGGCCCAATCCGGCATGCCGCGGAACGGAAACATGAAGCCGGACAACAGGATCGAGGGCAGGAAGAAAAAGAAGCTCATCTGCATCGCCTGCATCTGATTGACAGCCAGGGTCGAAATCGTGATCCCGAGCCCCAGGTTTGCCGCGATGAACGGCAGCATCAGCGCCAGCACCATCGGGATCGACCCCCGCACCGGCACATGAAACAGAAAGATCGCCGCCGCCAGAATCAGCGCGACCTGCACGTAGCCGACGAAGATGTAGGGCACGAGCTTGCCGATCATCACCTCCAGAGGACGCACCGGCGTGACCAGCAGGTATTCCATCGTGCCCCGCTCCTGCTCGCGCGTGATTGCGACCGCGGTGACGAGCACCATCGTCATCGTCAGGATCACGCCCATCAGCCCGGGGACGATGTTGTACTGGGTGATGCCCTCCGGGTTGTAGCGCCGGTGCACAAGGAACGACAGCGGCTTACGGGAAGCGCTTCCAGAAGGCAGTTCGGCGCCCAGACGCTCGGCGAGCCCCGAAAGCGCGGCCAGCGCGTTGCCCGCCGTGACCGGATCGGTCGCATCGGCGATCACGAGAATGTCCGCTTGCTCCCCGCGCCGGAGCCGCTCCCCGAAGCGCTCGGGAAAGCGGACCACGAACTGGGCCTTGCCGGAGGTGAGCGCCTTGTCGGCCTCGGCGGGCGACACCGGCGGCGAAACAAACCGGAAATAGCCCGTGTTCGTCATCGCCTCGCAGACGCGCCGGCTCTCGGGCCCAGGCGTCGGGTCGACGATCATCGTCGGCAGATGCTTCGGATCGGTGTTGATCGCGTAGCCGAACAGCGTGAGCTGGATGATCGGAATGCCGAGCATCATCGCGAACGTGAGCCGGTCGCGCCGCATCTGGATGAACTCCTTGGCGATCATCGCGCGCAGGCGCATCCACGACCAGCCGTTCACGTCCGCCTCCGGGCCAGATGCAGGAAGACCTCCTCGAGCCTCGGCTTCACCGGCTCGGGCTCGATCGCGGGCGCCAGCCTCCCGGCCGCCGAACGCAATGCGGCCTCATCCGTCCCCGCCAGGATGACCTCGGCGGCCGTGCGCACGGCATAGAGCACATCACGCTCCGCTTCCGCCTCCGAAACGACGGACACGGGCGCACCGGGAAGCCGGATCGCCACAAGCCCCGAGGCCTCGATCACCTCATCGGCCGTGCCGAGCGCGATCAGCCGCCCGTTCAGGATGTAGCCCAGCCGGTCGCAGTACTGCTCGGCCTCGTCGAGATAGTGCGTGCTGATCATCGCGGTGGCGCCGCGGGCGGCCTCCTCGTTCATCACCTTCCAGAAGAAGCTCCGCGCCTCCGGATCGACCCCGCTGGTCGGCTCATCGAGAATCAGAAGCTCGGGCTCGGGCAGAAGCGCGCAGGCAAGCGCAAGCCGCTGCTTCCATCCGCCCGAGAGGGTGCCCGCAAGCCTCCGGGCAAACGGCGAAAGCCCGAAGCGCCGGCAGATCCGCTCGATCGCATCGGGACCATCGTTCCCCAGGCCGTAGACCTGCGCGACGAAACGCAGGTTCTCCAGCACGGTGAGGTCCTCATAGAGGCTGAAATGCTGGGGCACATAGCCAATGTGCCGGCGCAGGCGGTCGGCCTGAGTGCGGATGTCCAGGCCCAGGCAGCGGCCCTCGCCCGCATCGGGCGTGAGCAGGCCGGTAAGCATGCGCATGGTCGTCGTCTTGCCGCTTCCGTTCGGTCCCAGAAACGCAAAGATTTCGCCGCGCCGGATTTCCAGATCGAGGTCCGCAACCGCGGGCTCGCCCGCAAAGGACTTGCCGAGCCCGCGCGCCTCGATCGCAAGACTAGCGGACGGCCTCGACATCCACCGGCTGTCCGGGCGGCAGCTCGGGCGCGCCCTCCTCAAGCGTGGCTTCCGCCCGGTACACCATCGCCGCGCGCACATCCTCGCTGAAGATCATCGGCGGCGTGAACTCGGGCTCCTTGGCGATCCAGCGCACTCGGGCGCCGAACGCGTCAGCTACGCCATCCGCGCGGCAGCGCAGGCGGCTTCCCAGCCGGATGCCCGCGCGCTCCCGCTCCGGCAGATAGAAACGCAGATACCTCCTGCCGTGGGGCAACAGGCGCACAACCGGACGGTTCGGCGCCACCCATTCCCCGGGCTCGGCGAAGGTTTCGTCGACGATGCCGGCTTCGGGCGCCCGCTGAACCTTCTCGGAAAGCGCCCAGTCAAGCCGGGCTAGCCTCGCTTGCGCGGCCTTCCGTTCCAGCGCGAGCGCGCGCCGGGCCGCCTTCGCGCGGGACACCGCAAGTTTTGCGGCATCCAGCTTTTCCTCCGGAACGAAGCGATCGGAACGGGCCAGGCGGCGGAGACGCTCCAGTTCGCGCCCGGCATGCGCCTCATCCAGCGCCGCCTGCTCAAGCCGGGCATCCAGGCGCTCGATCTCAGCCTGAAGCTCCTTGCGCTCGAGCGCCTCCGGGTTGCCGTCGAGCCGGAACAGAACCTCGCCCGCATTCACATGGCGGCCGCGCGGCACGCGCTCGGCAAGCCTTCCGCCGACGGAGGATGCCACGAGCACCGCATCCTGCTCGATGACCCCGTGCCAGAAACGTGCGCGTTCCTCCCCGCATCCACCAGCGGCCACCGCCGCCACCAGCAACGCAAGCGCAAGCCTTCCCCTCATTGCCGTTCAGTCTGGGAGGAACCGGACGCCTGGGCAAGCGGCCCGACGAATGCGTCCAGCTCGCCGACGGCGGCCTCAAGCTGAAGGCGGGCCAGCATCAATGCGCTTTCCGCCGCAGCAAGACCGCCCTTCGCCTCGGCCAGCCTGCTTTCGGCGTCGAGAACCTCGACGATGCCGGCAAGCCCCGCCTCGTAGCTCGTATGCGCCGCCTCGCGCGCCTTGTCGGCCGCGGCCACGGCTGCCCTCAGAGCCGAAAGCCTTCGCGCCGCCGTGCGCCACTGCAGGACTGCTTCGCGCGCGGCCAGACGCGCGGAGCGCTCGGCGTCCTCGACCCTGAACCCTGCCGCAAGCTTCTGCTTTTTCGCCTTGCGAAGCTGCGCCCAGGTGCCGCCGCCGGCGAACACCGGCACCTCCAGCCGCAGCCCCACCATCCGGTCGGTGCGGGTGCTGCCCGCGCCGAACAGCCCGTTCGTCGTCGTATCCCGGGTGTACCCCGCCACCAGATCGAGCGCGGGCAGCGCCTGCCCACGCGACTGCTCCACCGCTTCCTCGGCCATCTCGGCCTTCAGCCGGGCCAGCCGGACGGCGGGCGCCTGTTGCTCGGCCCGGGTTTCCCAGTGTGCGGGATCGTCGGGATCAATCGGGACGAGCAGCCAGTCGGGCAGCTCGACGTTTTCATCGAGCGATTCGGGGTCCGCGCCCATCAGGCTTGCCAGCCGCTCGCGGGCGAGGCTCGCCTGGCGCTCGGCATCGAGCACCTCGGCCTCGGCCATCCTCTGGCGGCTTTCGGCCTCGAGCACCTCGGTGATCGTGGCTAGCCCTGCATCCATCCGCGCCCTGCTCATCGCCGCAAGTTTCTGAATCGCCGCAAGCCTTGCGCGCGCTGCCTGAAGCTGCGCGGAGGCCGCATGCCATTCCCCAAGCCGGCCCGCGACCTCGAGGATCAGGCCCTGCCGGGCGAGCTCAAGGCCCACACCTGCGGCCTGGTCGGCCAGCCTTCCCTGCATCAACCCCGCCCAGCGGTCCCAGCGGAACAGCGGCTGAACGAGCTCCACCGACAGCTTGCGCTCGGTGAGATCCACCCTCCCCGGCAGCGGAAAGGCCAGGCCCGCATCCCAGCGGTAGTCCTGCCGGAGCCGGACCAGATCGCCGGTGGCGCGAATGTAGGGCAGCAGGAAGGCGCGCGCGCGGGCGACGTCCTCGGCTCCGGCCTCGCGCTCGGCACGGGCGGCGCGAATGGCCGGCGCATGCTCGAGCGCCCGACCGACCGCCTGATCCAGAGTCAGCGCCCAGACCGGGCAGGAATGGCCCGCAACGAGCAGGGCCAGTCCAAGCGCGATGCCGAACATCCTGTAGCTCATGCCTCACCTCCTCGTCCCTGCCACCGGGCCAGGGCATGTTCGAGCAGCGAATAGGCGGCGGGCACCACCGCCAGCGTCAGCAGGGTCGAAGAAACCATGCCGCCGATCACCGCGATCGCCAGCGGCACGGTCATCTCGCTTCCGGAACCGAGCCCCAGCGCGGTCGGCAGCATCGCGAAGATCACCGTCAGCGAGGTCATCAGCACCGGCCGCATCCGGGTCGGACAGGCGGCCTTCAGCGCCTCGTCGATGCCCATGCCTTCGGCGCGGTACTGATTGGTCAGGTCCACCAGCAGGATCGAGTTCTTCGCAACCAATCCCACCAGCAGCACGAGCCCGATCATCGAAAAGATGTTCAGCGTCTGTCCCGTGACGACGAGCAGCGCGATCGCGCCGGCCACGGCCATCGGCTGGGCGAGAATCAGCACCCAGGGCTGGGCAAACGAGTTGAACTGGCTGGCCTGGACCATGAACACGAGCAGCATCGCGACGACGAAGGCAAACATCATGTTCGCGGCAGTCTTCTTGAACTCGGAGGCCTGGCCCGTGTAGACGATCCGGTAGCCGGGCGGCAGCAGCTCGTCCGCGATTGCGTTCACCTCCTCGATCGCCGCGCCCAGCGGGATCGACGGCGCCGAGAAGAACATGCCCGCATAGCGCAGGTCCATCTTCGGGATCACGGCGGGCCCCAGCCGCTCCCGCCAGTGCGCGATGGCATCCAGCCGCACGCGCCGGCCGTCGGCCGTCACCAGCTGGATCCGGGACAGATCCTCGGGGTGCGCAAGCCACCCTGGTGCTGCCTTGACGCGGATGTCATAGCGCCGGCCGTCTCCGGGAAGATCGTTGTACTTGGCCACATCCAGGCCGTTGGCCAGCACGCTCGCGGCCTGGGCCACATCGAGCGGCGAAAGCCCCAGCTGAGCGGCGCGGTCGCGATCCACGACAAGCCCGAGCTGAGGAAGATCGAGCTGCAGATCGAGATCCACATGCCCGATGCCGGGAATCCGCGCAAGCCGCGCCTTCATCGCCTGCGAAAGTTCGGCCACCCGGTCGAGGTTGGGTCCGGTCAGGGAAAACTGGAGCGGCTCGCCGCGCTGCCCGCCGACGATCGGCACCTTCACGGCAAACGCGCGCAGCCCCGGAATCTCATCCAGTCTTTTCTGCACGGCCGGGATGATGTCCCACTGCCGGCGCAAGCGCTCCCGCTTCGGCGTAAGCTGCACGAAGACCATGCCCTGATTGACCTGACCCATCGCGCCAAGACCGATCGCGCTGAAATAGCTGGCCACGTCGCGGTCCTTGGCAAGCACCGCCTCGATCGCCCGGAGCCGCTCGTCGGCAAGCTCGATCGAGGTACCGAGCGGCATCTTGAACAGGATCATGAACCGGCCCTCGTCCTCCTTGGGCACGAAGCCCTTGCCGATCACGCCGAACAGCGCGGTGCTGGCGAGAAAGACCGCAATGGCGCCGCCGAGCACCGTCCAGCGATGCGCCAGCACCCAGTCGAGCGAACGCCGGTAGGTCCGGTCCAGTACGGCGAACATCGCGCCGAACCGGGCATACAGCCGGCCGTGCTGCTGCTCCACGCGCATGTAGCGCGAGGCCAGCATCGGCACGAGCGTCAGCGCAACCAGCAGCGAGGCCAGAACCCCGAACGTGACCGTAACCGCAAAAGCGTTGAAGAAACGGGCGACCATGCCCTCCATGAAGATCACGGGCGCGAAGATCGAGACCAGCGTGAGGCTCGCCGCGATGACCGCGAAGGTCACTTGCCGGCTGCCGTTGATCGCCGCGGTCCGGGCATCGGGCGCAAGCCCCTGCTCCCGGTGCCGGTAGATGTTCTCCAGCACGACGATCGCATCGTCCACTACGACGCCGATCAGGAGCAAGAGGGCAAGCAGCGTCAGCATGTTCAGCGTGAATCCGAACAGATAGGCGACCGCGATCGCGGCCAGCATCGAGACGGGAATCGCGGTCGAAACGATCAGCGTCGCGCGCAGATTGCGCAGGAAGACGAGCACGATCAGCGTGGCCAGAATCAGCGACTCGATCAGGTGCTCCTTGAGCCCGTCGACGATGCCCTGGATGATGTCCGCGTCGTTGCTCGCGACTTCCAGATGCATGCCGGGCGGCAGCTGCGGCAGGATCTCCTCGTTGAGCCGCCGCTTCACGTCCTCGACGATGGCCACGACGTTCGCGCCCGTCACCTTGACGATGCCGATGCCGACGGCGGGCTTCCCGTTGAAGCGCGCAAGCTGTCGGAAATCGGCCAGGCCGTCCTCGATCCGGGCGATGTCCGACAGATGCACCACCGCGCCGTCGCGCGAAGCCACGGCCAGGCGGGCAAACGAATCCAGATCGTGCGCCTCAAGATCGAGCTTGAGCATGTATTCGCGCCGGGATCCGGTCAGAAAGCCGCCCGGAAACTGGATGTGCCCCCGCCGGAAGGCCGCGACGACCTGATTGATGCCGATCCCGAGCGCCTCCATCCGCGCCAGATCGAGCCAGACGCGGATCGTACGCTCGCGCTCGCCGCCGATCACGACCTCGCCGACGCCATGAATGTTCTCGAGCCGCTTCTTGATCACGTTGCGCGCATACTGGTTGAGCTGACCGAGCGTCCGGTCGCCGGTGAGCGCCAGCCACATGATCGGCGAGGCGCCCACCTCGAGCTTGGCCACGACCGGCGGATCGATGCCCGTGGGCAGATCCCGGAGCACCTGATTGATCTTGGCCTGGACCTCGTTGAAGGCCACGTCCACATCCTTTGAAAGCTCGAACTGGAGCGTCACAACGGACACACCGGGCGAGGAATAGGAAATCACATGCTCGATGCCCGGCACGCTGTTGACCTTTTCCTCGATGATCGAGGTCATCGAGGCGTCCACGACTTCGGGATCGGCACCGATCTGGACGGTCGTGACCGACACCATCGGAAAATCAACGCTCGGGAAGCGGTCCACGCCGATGCGGAGCACGCTGATCACGCCGAACAGAACCAGCACGCCGGACAGCATCCAGGCGAGCACATGCCGGTGGATCGAAAGCTCGGGCAGATTCATCCCCTGGCCTCCGCCGTCTGCGCTTCGACGATTTCAACGCGGGCCCCGTTGCTGAGATAGGCCGCTCCCGCGCCGGCCACGCGGTCGCCCGCCTTGATTCCGGACAGGATTTCGATCATTCCGTCCAGATGGGCGCCCGTGCGCACCGCGACCTCACGGGCGATACCGTTTTCGATCCGGTAGACCACCGGTCCCCTGGGCCGCAGCACGACGGCCTCGGTCGGCACGACCACCGCATTCTGATGCCGGGCAAGCTCCACCTGCGCGCGCACGGAGGCGCCCGCAGGCCAGTCAAGCTCCGGCGGAAGATTCACGCGCGCGCGGAAGGCGGCCGAGGCCGCGTCCACGGCCGGCTGCACCTCGTCGATTCTGGCCTCAACCCAGCCCGGGGATCCGTTCGACGCTCCGGAAAGCGCCAGCCGGACGGGCTGCCCGGGCCGGATGCGGCCCCGCATCGTCTCCGGAAACGGCAGCAGCACCTGGCGCCTGCCTGAGGCCACAAGGCTCACGAGCGGCTTGCCCACGCCGATGAAATCGCCTTCGGCCACGAAGCGCGCCTGCACCCGGCCCGCAAACGGCGCGCGCACGCGGGTGCGCGCCAGCATCTGGCGGGCAAGCCGCGCGTTCGCGCGGGCCGCTTCCAGCGCCTTTTCCAAAGCCTTGGCCCGGGACTCGGCCTGGTCCATCAACGTGGGTGTGACGAACTTCTTCGACTGAAGCTCGCGATAGCGAGCGACCAGGCGCTGCTGGCTTGCGAGCTCCGCTTCGAGCCTTGCTGCATCCGATTCGGCCGCGGCAAGCCGCGCGCGGGCGTCGGTGTCGTCAAGCAGCACGAGCACCTCGCCCTTTTTCACCACGTCGCCAACGTCCACGCGCACGCGGACGACGCGGGCGGCCAGCTCCGCCGCGATCCGTGCATGGCGGGGCGCCACGACCTGGCCGGTCACCTCGGTGCGCACGGGCACATCCCGGGCCACGGCCTCAACAAGCCGCACCTTGACGGCCGGCGCCTCTTTCCCCGCACCTTCGGCCGAGCCGCCCGAGCCTCCGCAACCGGCAAGCGCCATCACGGCGGCAAGCGCCGGCGCCATCCATCCTGGAACGCATCTCCTGTTCATTCCTTCACCTCCGTCGGCCTGTTCCGCATTCCTTCGAGCAGCAGCGCATAGAGCCGCTCGGCGGTTTCTTCAATCGAGACGAATCCGTCCTCGGGCAGATGCCGGAGCACGGGCCAGACGAGAAACAGAAACAGATTCATTCCAACCGCGGCCACGGCCATTTCGGAAGGCCGGGCATCCGGCCTCAGATCGCCCTCGGCCTGCGCGCGCTCCACCAGTGCCCGAAGCTTCCGGAAATGATCGGCAAACACCTCGCCGGCAAGCGCCCGCGCCTGCCTCTCGCGTCCCATCGTCAGCTCGCGCAGGATGAAGCGGGCCAGATCCTCGTGTTCGAGAAGCTGAGCAAGATCATGACGCCGGTATTCGGCCAGCTGGTCCACGGCCCGGGCCGAAGGTGAGCGATCGAGCTCGTCGAGCATCCGGCGCGTGCCTTCGCAGACCTGCCGCACGACTTCGAGATACAGATCGTCCTTGCCCCGGAAATGGTGAAAGATCGTCGCCTTGGAAACCCCGGCCTCGTCCGCGATCTGCTGCATCGACACCGCGTCGATGCCGCGGCGCGAAAAAAGACGGGCCGCCGCCTCCAGAATGCGCGCGCGCCCGTCACGCTGGGCGGATTCGTCGGAAAGGGTGCGTTTTGCTTCCATCGTCGCCTCCATTGCCGCAACCGACCGAACGGTCGGTAGGCATAAGCGCAAGCCTTGCGGCCGGACGCCCTCCGGTCAAGGCCGGGTGAGGTGTTGCCGAAGCCAGAAAACAAAAAGCCTGCGCACGTAGCGTGCGCAGGCCGTTCCGTTCTGGGTGGCTAGGTTCAGTCCCTGAGCATCTGTTCGTATTCGGAAAGCGAGCGCTCGAAGGCGGGACGCTCGAACAGGCGGTCCATGTAGCGCTCGAGATGGCCGAGCCGCGAGGTGTCGATGCCTGCCGGGCTCAGTCGATACAGAATCGGGGCGATCGTCACATCGGCCAGCGAATACTGCTCGCCGATGAAGTATTCCTGCTTGGCCATGTATGTGTTGAGCGAACCCAGGTATTCCTTGAGCTTCGTCACCGCCTGCTTCCTGCCCTTGGACTCGGACAGCGCCTCATACAGCGGATACAGCTCCTGCTCGATCTGCTTGACCGCCAGACGCATCTGCGCGCGCTCGGCCGGCGAGCCGGGCTTCAGCGGCGGGTGGGGATAGCGCTCGTCGAGGTATTCGTTGACGATCGCGGCATCGAAGAACACGATGTCCCGGTCCACGACGGTGGGAAGCCTTCCGTAGGGGTTGAGCTCGAGAAAATCGTCGGGAAGCTCGTTCGCCTCGAGTTCGATCAGCGTGACCGGAAGCTCCTTTTCCTCCAGCACGATCCGGGTTCGATGCGAATCGGGGCTGCGCGGATCGGAATAGAGCGTGATCATCCAAACCTCCGGAAGAATCGGCCGCAAGGCCGGAAAAGGAGGCGGCATACTAGCGTTTTGGCCGAAAAAATGAAGTATCAGGCGCCCTTTTCCGCGTCGCCCTCGCCGCGCCGGATGCCCATCAGCTGCGCGCGGATGAACTCGTCGATGTCGCCGTCGAGAAAGGCCTGGGTGTTGCCGGTCTCCATGCCGGTGCGCAGATCCTTGATCCGGGACTGATCGAGCACGTACGAGCGGATCTGATGCCCCCAGCCGATGTCGGTCTTCTGCTCCTCCATCGCCTGCTTCTCGGCCCGCTGCTTTTCGAGCTCAAGCTCATAAAGCCGGGACTTCAGCATCTTCCAGCAGGCTTCCCGGTTCTTGTGCTGGGAACGGTCGTTCTGGCACTGGACGACGATGCCGGTGGGCAGGTGCGTCATCCGCACCGCCGAGTCGGTCTTGTTCACGTGCTGGCCGCCCGCGCCCGAGGCCCGATAAGTGTCGATCCGGACATCGGCCGGATTGATCTCGATCTTGATCTCGCGCTGGATGTCGGGATAGGCGAACACCGAGGCGAACGAGGTGTGGCGCCGGTTGCCGGAGTCGAACGGCGACTTGCGGACCAGGCGATGCACGCCGATCTCGGCCTTCAGATATCCGTAGGCGTATTCGCCGATCACGTGCACGGTCGCCGACTTGATGCCGGCCTCCTCTCCGGGCGTGCATTCGAGAATCTCGGTCTTGAAGCCCTTCTTCTCGGCCCAGCGCAGATACATCCGGAGCAGCATCTCGGCCCAGTCGCAGGCCTCGGTGCCGCCCGAACCCGCATTGATCTCGAGGTAGGCGGACTCGGCATCGTTCTCGCCGCCGAGCATCTGCGCAAGCTCCAGTTCCTCGACGATGGTCTGAACCTGATCCAGCTGGTCG
Organism: uncultured Zetaproteobacteria bacterium; assembly: GCA_964398225.1. Taxonomy (GTDB): domain Bacteria; phylum Pseudomonadota; class Zetaproteobacteria; order Mariprofundales; family Mariprofundaceae; genus CAYNLY01. Next base: position 6,598 of record CAYNLY010000019.1, on the reverse strand, counting down.
ACCGCCTCGATCTGGCTGTCCCGGTCCTGCTCCTCGTGCGCCATCTCAAAGAGCGTCGTCGCATCCTCGAGCAGGCCCACCGCCCGGTCGAACTTCTCCAGCGCCCGCTCCAGCCGGGTGCGCTTCTGCATCAATTGCTGGGCCTCGTCCGGATTGTCCCACAGCGTAAGGTCCTCGGCCCGCGCGTTGATTTCCTTCAGCTCCTCGCGCTTGCCCGCGATGTCAAAGAGACCTCCGCAGCGCCTCCAGGCGCCGCTCAAGGTCTGAGGCGCGTGTGCGGAAGCCCGCGATCCGATCCTCGATGCTCATCGTCACCTCCGTGGAACTGCGCGATCAGGGGAACGGCAAGGTAGCGTCTTGTTCGCGCTTTGCAAGACGGCGCTCAGCGGGCCTCCATATCGAGCGCATCCTCGATCACGAACTGGATCGCCTCGCCTCCACGCCAGCCATCGCGTTCCAGACGTCCGATCGCGGCGATCCGCCGCCCCCGCGTCAGCGCCCCGTTGAACCGCCCCGCCTGGAAGGCGACCGCATCCACCAGGCGGCCGCCCATGCCCAGGCGCAGGCGAAGCACACCCCGGCCCAGCTCGCGCGCCTGATGGATGCCGGCCGGCTCAAGCAGAAAGCGCACGGGCGGATTGCCCTGGCCGGTCGGCTCGAACCGCTCCAGTCTCGCGGCCAGCGAAGGGTGCAACGCGCCCAGTTCCAGATACCCGTCGACTTCCAGGCGGGGCGCATCCGCCTCGGCCGACTGCTCCTCGATCGCCGCGCCGAAAGCGTCGACGAACGCCTCCCAGTTCTCTTCGCGGACCACGCCTCCGCCCGCCCCCGCATGCCCCCCAAAGCTCTCCAGATGCTTCGCGCAGCGTTCCAGAAGCCCGCGCACGTGATACCCCGGCCTTCCGCGCAGCGAGACGCGGATGCGGCCCCGGCCCTCGGCAAAGCCGATCGCCGCCGGTTTTCCATGCCGCCGGGCGAGATGCCCCGCGGCGAGACCGACAACGCCGGCGTGCCATTCCGGATGCCAGGCCGCAAGCACGCGCGCGCCCTCGAGCATCCGCTCGGCCTCCCGATGCACCGCGGCCTCGATCCGCCGCCGTTCCCGGTTCCAGCCATCGAGCCGCCGGGCAAGCTCGAGGGCCTCATCAGGATCGTTCGCCAGAAGCAGCCGGAGCGCATCGTCGCCGTGATCCATCCGGCCCGCCGCATTGATCCGGGGCGCCAGCTGAAACGCCAGCGTCGCCGCATCGGCCGGTGATTTCCTCCCGGCAACCTGCAGCAGGGCGGCAAGACCCGGGGAAGGGGCCTCGTTGATCCGGGCCAGCCCATGCCGCACCAGAATCCGGTTCACGCCCACCAGGTCCATCACGTCGGCAACCGTGGCCAGCGCCACGCGGTCAAGAAGCCGGCGCAGGTCATACTCGGGTTCGCGCCCGGCCTCGCGCAGGCGGCGCCAGAGCCCGATCAACAGGAAGAAGGCCACACCGGTGCCGCACAGGCGGCGTTCCGCGAAGCCGCAGTCGGCCCGGGCGGGATTGAGCACCGCGAACGCGGGCGGAAGCGCGTCGCCATCGGGAAGATGATGATCGGTGACGATCAGATCGAGCCCCGCATCGCGCGCGGCCTCGCAGGCTGCAAAGCAGGTGGTGCCGGTATCCACGCTGAGGCCGACGCGAACCCCGCGTGAGGCGGCCTCCAGCACGGCGTCGCGCCCGATGCCGTGGCCGTCGTGCACGCGATGCGGAATCGACGCGGTCACACGGGCGCCCGCGGCCCCGAGCGCCTCTACGAGCACCGCGGTTCCGCACACGCCGTCGGCATCGAAATCGCCGAAGACATGGACGGGCTCGCCCTCGAGCACCGCCGCGGCCAGACGATCGACCGCCCGATCGAGATCGCGCATCCCGGACGGATCGGGCAGATGCGCAAGCCTCGGCGCAAAAAAAGCATCGTTCTCGGAAAGACCGCGGGCCTGAAGCAGCCCCCGCCAGGCCGCAACCGGATCCGCGGCCGAAAACGGCGTGCTCCTCCAGGCAAGCTTCTGACCCAGAAGCGTTGGATGATCGATGAACCGCTCGATGCTCCCCTCCCCCGGCTCGCCTAGACGAAACCGTCAAGCCAGCGCTGAAAATCCGCTTCGGCTCTCAGCCTTGCCGGCGGCCTCGGCGACCGCCGCCGGTTCAGGATGCTGCTGCGGACGAACCAGCACTGGCCCGATCCCGCGAGCAGCACGGTCCTCGGCGGCCGCGCATGCCGCCCGACGGTTTCGGGAAGTCTGGCCGCCTCGCTGAGCACGAGGCGCGCTTCCTTCGGCGCCATCTCGAGCAGCACCGGATGCCTTCCGGCCACCGCCACCGGCCGTTCCGGAACCGGAGCGGGCCATGCTGCACCCCCCCAGAACCAGAGCCCGTCGATGGACGGGCGGAATCCGAGATCCGCCCCGCGATGGAGCAGCATCTGAATCTCGGCCTGGAGCCGCATCCAGGCGCCCGCATCGCGGCCTGCCGGCAGGCGATCCGGAAGCCAGTTGCCCGCAAGCGCCCCGAATGCGGGCGGCTCGACATCCCAGACGCGCGTGCTTGCAAGAACCATCGCCGAACCCCGGACGCAGAGCTTCAGACCCACAGGCTCCAGAAGCGGGTCCAGAAGCCGTGCGAGCCCCTCGGCGGCCTGCGGGTGCCAGTCCATCTCGCCCTCGGGCGCCACCTGCACGCGGTCGCGGAACAGGCGGAAAGCCATCGGCGAGGCCACCCAGACCTGCTTCGTTCCGGAAGGCAGCGCGTCGCGCATCCTCGAGGCCAGCAGCACGGACGGCGGGCAGCGGTTGAGCAGCCCCCACCATTCGAGCACCGAGCGATCCGGCCAGCGGTAGGCCCGGCGCCTCCGGACCCGCCAGCGGAAAGCCCAGGCATCAAGCGCCGGATGAAGCTGCGCCGGCACGCCGGATGGCCCGTGAGGATCGGCGAGAATGGCCTCGGTGACGAGCCACAGCGGTGCGCGCATCAGGACTCGAGCAGGCGGCGTACCTCGTCCTCGCGGGCATCCACGGTCACCGGCGCGGGCATGTCACGCATCGCGGTGTCCGGATCCTTCAGGCCGTTGCCAGTCAGCGTGCAGACGATGTGCGCGCCGTCCGGGAAATATCCCTGTTTGTTGAGCTTGATGACGCCGGCCACCGATGCGGCACTCGCCGGCTCGCAGAACACGCCTTCGAGGCTGGCGAGCATGTTGTAGGCCTCGAGGATTTCCTCGTCGGTCACGGCCTCGATCAGGCCGCCGGATTCGTCGCGCGCGGCCTCCGCCTGCTTCCAGGAAGCGGGCTTACCGATCCGGATCGCGGTCGCGATCGTCTCCGGATGCTCGACCGGATGCCCGAGCACGATCGGAGCGGCCCCCGCCGCCTGGAAGCCGAGCATTCGGGGGAGGCTCTCGGAGATCCGGCGCTCGTGGTACTCCCGGTACCCCATCCAGTAGGCGGTGATGTTGCCCGCGTTGCCGACCGGCAGCGCGTGGTAGTCGGGCGCAAACCCCAGCTCGTCGATGATCTCGAACGCCGCCGTCTTCTGCCCCTGGAGGCGGAACGGATTCACCGAGTTGACGAGCGTGATCGAGCCGTCGGCCGCGATCTTCCGCACTAGCTCAAGCGCATCGTCGAAGTTGCCGCGGATCTGGATGACCCTGGCGCCGTAGCGGACGGCCTGCGAAAGCTTGCCCAGCGCGATCTTGCCATCCGGGATCAGCACGTAGGCCTTCATCCCGCAGTTGGCCGCATAGGCCGCAGCCGAGGCGCTCGTGTTGCCGGTGGAGGCGCAGATCACGGAGCGGGAGCCCGCGTTGTAGGCCTGGGTGACGGCCATCGTCATGCCGCGATCCTTGAACGAGCCGGTCGGATTGAGTCCCTCGAACTTGAGGTAGATGTTCAGCTTCGGATTGATCGCGTTTCTCAGGTTCAGCGACTCGTGCAGCGGCGTGTTGCCCTCGTAGAGCGTGATGATCGCGTCATCGTCGCCCACCGGCAGAAACGCCCGGTAGCGCTCGATGATTCCTTCGTATCGCGGCATTCTCGTTCTCCTAGGCGACCGCCGATTCCTTGCGGAGAATCAGCACATCGTCCTCGACGGTGTCCAGCCGGGTGATGCGGCTCACCGCGGCCTGCAGGTTTCCTTCGGTCGTCTCGTGGGTCATCATCACGACCGGCACCGACTCGGTCGCATGCCGTTCCTTCTGGATCAGCGCCTCGAGCGAGATCCGGTGGTCGGCGAGAATCGCGCTCACCGAGGCGATCACGCCCGGCCGGTCCTTGACCCTCAGACGCAGGTAGTACTCGCAGCGCACGTCGGCCATCGGCAGCGTCGGCACCTCGCACCTGGCCCGTTCGGCAAAGCCCATCGGCGGCGCAAGATGCTTCACGCCGTCCGGGTGCACGCGGGCGATGTCCATGATATCGGCAACAACGGCGCTCGCGGTCGGCCGCTCTCCGGCGCCGCGCCCGAAGAACATCGTATGCTCGACGAAATCCCCGCTGACCTGCACCGCGTTGTACGAATCCGAGACCTGCGCCAGCTGGGAATCCGCGGGAACGAGCGTCGGGTGCACGCGCATCTCGACCGCCTCGGGCACGTCGCCCTTGCCGTGCGGCTTGGCGATGCCCAGAAGCTTGATCCGGTAGCCCATCTCGGCCGCCGCCTCGATGTCCGCGGCCGTAAGCCGCGTGATGCCCTCGGTGTGCACCTCGTCGAAGCGGATGCGCGTGCCGAACGCCATCGCGGCTAGAATCGAAAGCTTGTGCGCGGTGTCCACGCCCTCGACATCGAAGGTGGGATCGGCCTCCGCATAGCCGAGCGCCTGGGCCTCGGCCAGCGCGTCGGCATAATCCGCGCCCTCCCGTTCCATCTTCGTGAGAATGTAGTTGCAGGTGCCGTTCAGGATGCCGTACACGGAAACGATGCGATTCGCGGCCAGGCCCTCGCGCAGCGCCTTCAGGCAGGGAATCCCGCCGCCGACCGCGGCTTCGAAGCCGATGGCCCGCCCGCGCTCCGCGGCCAGCGGAAACAGCTCCTCGCCGTGCTTCGCGATCAGCGCCTTGTTGGCCGTGACCACGTGCTTGCCCGTCTCAAGCGCCTGCACGACGAAGCTGCGCGCCGGTTCATAGCCGCCGATGAGCTCGACGACGATGTCCACGTCCTCGGCGGTCGCGACCTCGGATGCGTCCGTGGAAAGACGCACGCCGGAAAGATCGAGGCCCCGATCCCGGTCCAGATCGCGGTCCGCGGCCGCAACCAGCCGCACCGGCCGGCCAAGCCTCCGGGCGATCAGCTCCTGCTGGCTGAGCAGGATTCGCGCCACACCGGTGCCGATCGTGCCCAGCCCCATCAGTCCCACTCGGATTTCCGTGCTCAATCCTTCCTCCCCGCGGGCCTCAGCAATGGCCCTTGATGAAGCGGCGGATGCCGCGGATCGCCTGCCGGATCCGCTGTTCGTTCTCAATCAAAGCGATCCGAACGTAGTTGTCGCCGTAATCGCCGAAGCCGATGCCGGGGCTGACCGCAACGCCGGCCTCGGTCAGAAGCTTCTTCGAAAACTCGAGCGAGCCCATCATCCGGAAGGGCTCCGGGATCTCGGCCCAGACGAACATCGTCGCCTTCGGCTTTTCGGCCATCCAGCCCATGCTGTGCAGCCCCTGAATCAGCACGTCCCGGCGCTTGCGATAGGTCTCGCGAATCTCTTCGACGCAGTCCTGCGGACCGTTCAGCGCCGCACAGGCCGCGATCTGCAGCGGCTGGAAGGTGCCGTAGTCGAGGTACGACTTGATCTTGGCCAGGGCCGCGACCACATCCCGGTTGCCGACCATGAAACCGATCCGCCAGCCGGGCATGTTGTAGGTCTTGGACAGCGAGTAGAACTCGACCGCGACGTCCTTGGCGCCCGGCACCTGCAGGATGGACGGACACTCGTAGCCGTCGAAGGTGATTTCGGCGTAGGCGAGATCGGAAATCACGATCAGATCGTTGTCGCGGGCGAAATCCACGAGCTTCACGTAGAAGTCCAGATCCACAACCTGCGCGGTCGGATTGGACGGAAAGTTCACGACCAGCGCCTTCGGCCGCGGCCAGGAATCGCGAACCGCCTTCTGCACCTCCTCGAAGTAGTCACGGCCCGGCCCCATCGGCACATGCCGGATGTCGGCGCCGGCGATGATGAAGCCGTAGGGATGGATCGGGTAGGCCGGATTCGGCGTCAGCACCAGATCGCCCGGATTGGTGATGGCCACGGCCAGATGCGCAAGCCCCTCCTTGGACCCGATCGTGACGATGGCCTCGGTCTCCGGGTCCAGATCCACGTCGAACTTGCGCTTGTACCAGGCGCAGACCGCGCGCCTCAGGCCCGGGATCCCTCTAGAAACCGAGTAGCGATGGTTGCGGCCGTCGCGCGCGGCCTCGCAGAGCTTGTCGACGATGTGCTGGGGTGTCGGCTGGTCCGGATTGCCCATGCCGAGGTCGATGATGTCGTGCCCGGCATGGCGCAGCTCCATCTTCAGCTGATTGACGACGGCGAACACGTAGGGCGGCAGGCGCTTGATCTTGTCGAATTCGCGCAT
>CAYNLY010000018.1:0-25938 GCA_964398225.1 uncultured Zetaproteobacteria bacterium | reverse complement strand
GGCTGGTGCCGATCGCGATTGCCAGCGCGTCCACGCCGGTGGCCTCGACGAAGTCCTTGGCCTCGTCGGGGTCGGTCAGCAGCTGGGAATGATCGAGCGTGCCCTCGGCGCCGATGCCGTCTTCCTCGCCGGCCTTGCCGGTTTCCAGCGAACCCAGGCAGCCCAGCTCGCCCTCGACGGACACGCCGCAGGCATGCGCGATCTCGACGACCTTGCGCGTGACCTCGACGTTGTACTCATAGGAGGAGGGGGTCTTGCCGTCCTCGAGCAGCGAGCCGTCCATCATCACCGAGGTGAAGCCGGACTGGATCGAGCGCACGCAGACCGCCGGCGAGGTGCCGTGGTCCTGGTGCATCACGACCGGAATGTGCGGGTACTGCTCGACCGCCGCCAGCACCAGATGGCGCAGAAACGGCTCGCCCGCGTATTTCCGCGCGCCCGCCGAGCCCTGCATGATGACCGGCGAGTTGCACTCGTCGGCCGCTTCCATGATCGCATGGACCTGCTCCATGTTGTTGACGTTGAACGCCGGCATGCCGAAGTCGTGTTCGGCAGCGTAGTCCAGCAGTTGTCGCATTGAGATAAGAGCCATCGTTTCTCCTCCTGTGTTGTGCTCGGGTATGCCCCGATGGTGGCCCCGTGGGGCCCGAAAATCAATCGCCGGTCACACCGGCTGAACCGCGTCGCCCACGCGCACGATCTTGAGCGTGTTCGTCGCGCCGGCCTGCCCCATCGGCGTGCCCAGGGTCATGACGACGAGGTCGTCGTGATCCACGAGCCCGTCGTAGAGCATCATCGCCAGCGCATCGCGGGTGGCGCGCGGGGCTTCCGTTTCACCGTAGTCGCCGGAGATGGGCTTGGGCACGACGTTGCGGAACAGCGTCACGCGGCCCGCCGTTTCGCCGCTGGAAGTCAGCGCGTAGATCGGCACCCGCGACAGATGCCGGGACATGTAGAGCGCGGTGTTGCCGCTTTCGGTGAAGGCGGCGATCGCCCGGATGTCCAGCATGTGCGTGACTTCCATCGCCTGACGGGCGATGCATTCGTCGATCGCCTGAGGCGGAAAGCGAGGGTCGCGTGTGGCGGGCGAGGGGAAGACCTTCTGCTTCTCCGTCTCGATGCAGGTCCGGTGCATCGCCCGCACGGCCTCGACGGGGTATTTGCCCGCCGCGGTCTCGGCCGAGAGCATCACGGCGTCCGCGCCGTCGAGCACGGCATTGGCCACGTCGTTGACCTCCGCGCGCGTCGGAATCGGATTGTTGATCATCGATTCCATCATCTGCGTGGCAACGATGACCGGGCAGTTGTATTTCGGGGCCTTGCGCAGGATGCGCTTCTGAACCGGAGGCACGGCCGCATCGCCGATTTCCACGCCCAGATCCCCGCGCGCAACCATCACGGCATCCGAGGCCTCGAGGATGGACTCGAGATTGTCCACCGCTTCCGCGCGCTCGATCTTGGCGACAAGCCGCGCGTGTCCCCCCGCCTCGCGGACGAGTCTGCGGGCGTATTCCATGTCCTCGCCGTCCCGGGGGAAGGAGATGGCGATGTAGTCCACGCCGATCTCGCAGGCCGTTTTCAGATCCTGCTTGTCCTTGTCGGTGAGGGCGGGGGCCGACAGACCTCCGCCGGCGCGGTTGATGCCCTTGTTGTCGGACAGCACCCCGCCGACGACCACCTTGCAGTGGATTTCCTGGCCGCGGACCTCCTCGACATCCATCACGATCAGGCCGTCGTTCAGCAGCAGGCGCGCGCCGGGCTCGACGTCGTGGACCAGCTCCTTGTAGGTGATGCCCACGCGCTCGTCCGTGCCCGCGTCCAGATCCAGCCCCGCATCGAGGATGAAGTGCTGGCCGGGCTCGAGGATCGTCTTGCCGTTCCGGAACTTGCCGCAGCGGATCTTCGGCCCCTGCAGGTCCGCGAGCAGGCCCACGCAGACACCGTTGTTGCGGGCCGCGGTGCGGACGTTTTCGGCGCGCCGGCGATGCTCGTCGGCGGTGCCGTGCGAGAAGTTGAGCCGGACAACGTTGACGCCGGCTGCGACCAGCCGGTCCAGCATCTCCGGGGACTCGGAGGCCGGACCGAGCGTGGCCACGATCTTGGTTCGACGAAACTCGCTCACTGGGCGGCCCGCTCCTCCAGGATGGCGACGGCCGGAAGCTTCTTGCCCTCGAGGAACTCAAGGAACGCGCCGCCGCCGGTCGAGATGTAGCTGACCTTGTCGCCGATGTTGTACTTCGCGACTGCGGCCAGGGTGTCGCCGCCGCCGGCGATCGAGAACGCCGGAGACTCAGCAATGGCCAGCGAGATCGCCTTCGTTCCCTCGCCGAACTGGTCGAACTCGAACACGCCGACCGGGCCGTTCCAGACGATCGTGCCGGCGCTCTTGAGCATGTCGGCGAGCTTCTTCGCCGTTTCCGGACCGATGTCGAAGATCATGTCGTCGTCCGCGACATCCTCGACCTTCTTGATCGTCGCCTCGGCATTCGGCGAGAACTCCTTCCCGACGACGACGTCCGTCGGCACCGGGATGTCGGCGCCGCGCGCCTTCGCATCGCTGACCAGGCGCTTGCAGGTGTCGATCAGATCGGGCTCGTAGAGCGACTTGCCCACATTGTAGCCCGCGGCCGCGATGAAGGTGTTCGCGATGCCGCCACCGACGATCAGCTGGTCCACGACCTTGGACAGCGATTCGAGCACGGTCAGCTTCGTCGAAACCTTCGAGCCGCCGACGATCGCGATCATCGGCCGGGCCGGATTGTCCAGCGCCTTGCCGAGCGCCTCGAGCTCCGCGGCCAGAAGGGGACCGGCGCAGGCCACCGGCGCATGCTTGGCCACGCCGTGCGTCGAGGCCTGGGCGCGGTGCGCGGTACCGAAGGCGTCCATCACGTAGACGTCGCACAGCGCGGCGTACTTCTTCGCCAGCTCGTCGTCGTTCTTTTTCTCGCCCTTGTTGAAGCGGATGTTCTCGAGCAGCACGAGCTCGCCCTCGGCGACCTCGGGCGGATTTTCAAGGTAGTCCTTGACCAGCCGGACCTCCTTGCCGAGCAGCTTGCTCAGATGGCGGGCCACAGGGGCAAGCGAGAACTTCTCCTCGTACTCGCCCTCGGTCGGCCGGCCCAGATGCGCCATGACCATCACGCGCGCGCCGGCATCCAGGGCGTGCTTCATCGTCGGGAGGCTGGCGCGGATCCGGGTGTCGTCGCCCACCTCGCCGTCGACGATCGGAACGTTCAGATCCTCGCGGATCAGCACGCGCTTGCCCTTGAGATCGAGGTCGGTCATCTTGATTACGGACATGTTCCCCTCCGGTGGCCCGGCATTGTGGGCGGGCCGTGATGTGATGTTGGTATGAGCGTCCGGACGATGGGCGCTTGACCCAACAGGCGCTTGCCGCACCTGCAGGGGCAAGCGCGGGGGCATCCAGCCCCCGCGCCCACTGGGGGCGTTTAGTTGTTCGCGACGTGGCGCGCGAAGCGCAGCATGTTCGCGGTGTAGCCGTACTCGTTGTCGTACCAGGCCACGAGCTTGACGAAGGTCTCGTCGATCGCGATGCCCGCGCCGACATCGAACACCGACGAGTAGCCCACACCACGGAAGTCGGTGGAGACGACCTTCTCATCGGTCCAGGTCAGCGTCTCGCCGATGCCGGGCTTCTGCTCGCTGGCCTTCTTCACCGCCGCGACGATGTCGTCGTAGCTGGCCGGACGCTCGAGCTCGCAGGTCAGGTCGACGACCGAGACATCCGAGCTCGGCACACGGAAGGCCATGCCGGTGAGCTTGCCGTTCAGCGACGGGATCACCTTGCCGACGGCCTTCGCCGCGCCCGTGGAGGAGGGGATGATGTTCTCCAGGATGCCGCGGCCGCCGCGCCAGTCCTTCTTGCTCGGCCCGTCCACGGTCTTCTGCGTGGCGGTGGCGGCGTGCACGGTCGTCATCAGGCCGCGCTTGATGCCGAAGGCATCGTGCACCGCCTTGGCCAGCGGCGCGAGGCAGTTCGTCGTGCAGGATGCGGCCGAGACGATCGCCTCACCCTTGTAGTCCTCGTGGTTCACGCCGTAGACGAACATCGGCGTGTGGTCCTTCGACGGCGCGGACTGAACGACCTTCTTCGCGCCAGCCTGGATGTGCTTCTGGCAGCTTTCCTCGGTCAGGAACAGCCCCGTGCACTCCAGCACCAGATCGGCGCCGACCTCGTCCCACCTGAGATTCGCGGGATCGGTTTCGGCCGTGACCCGGATCGTCTTGCCGTTGACGACCAGGTTGCCGTCCTTGACGTCCACCTCGCCCGCGAAGCGGCCGTGCACCGAGTCGTACTTCAGCATGTACGCCTGATATTCCGGATCGAGCAGGTCGTTGATGCCGACCACCTCCATGTCCGGGAATTCCTTCTCGATCGCGCGCAGGGCCATGCGCCCGATGCGTCCGAATCCGTTGATGCCAACCTTGATCGTCATGCGTTGTCCTCCTGTCTCCCTTGGGGTGTTATGCAAGATCGCGGACGGCCGCGACCACGGCCTCCGTCGTGATGCCGAACTCCTTGAACAGCTCGGCGGCCGGCGCCGATTCGCCGAAGCGGTCGATGCCGATGATGCGGCCGTCGCGGCCGTTGAGGCCAACATACTTGGCCCAGTAGCTGGTCACGCCGGCCTCCACCGCCACGCGCTTCGTCACCGACGAGGGCAGCACGGATTCGCGGTAGGCCTCGTCCTGGGCGTCGAAGGCCTCGCAGCAGGGCATCGAGACCACGCGCACCTTGACCTCGCCCTCGAGCTCCTTCTGCGCGGCCAGCGCCAGCTGCACCTCGGAGCCGGTCGCGATGATGATCACGTCCGGCGTGCCCTTGCAGTCGCTCAGGATGTAGCCGCCGCGCTCGATGTTCGCGATCTGCTCATCCGTGTATTCGTTGCAGGGCAGGCCCTGGCGCGTGAACACGAGGCAGGTGGGCAGGCCCTTGCGCTCGACGGCGACCTTCCAGGCCACGGCCGACTCGACCGCGTCGCACGGGCGCCAGACCTGCATGCGCGGAATCAGGCGCAGCGTGGCGATCTGTTCGACCGGCTGATGCGTCGGGCCGTCCTCGCCCAGGCCGATCGAGTCGTGCGTGTAGACGAAGATCGACTGCACCTTCATCAGCGCGGACATCCGGATCGCGTTGCGCGCGTACTCCGAGAACATCAGGAAGGTGCCGCCGAAGGGCAGCACGCCGCCGTGCAGCGCGAGCCCGTTCATGATGTGGCTCATGCCGAACTCGCGCACGCCGTAGTGGATGTAGTTGCCGTGCGGGGTTTCCTTCGAGAAGGCGACGGCCTCCGGCCACTTCGTGTTGTTCGAGGGCGCAAGGTCCGCCGAGCCACCGACGAGCTCCGGAAGCACCTTCGCGATCGCCCCGATCGTCTTGCCCGAGGCCACGCGGGTGGCCCAGTTCGGCTTCTCGGCGCGGAGCTGCTCGATCCAGGCCTTGATCTCCTTGTTCCAGTTCTTCGGCAGCTCGCCGTTCATCCGGCGCTTGAACTCGGCCGCAAGCTCCGGATATTCCTTCGCGTAGGCCTCGAAGCGCTTGTTCCATTCGGCCTCGGCCTTCGCGCCCTTTTCGCGCGCGTCCCAGCCCTTGTAGACCTCGTCGGGAATCACGAAAGGCGGATGCTCCCAGCCGAGTTCCTCGCGCACGAGCTGGCATTCGTCCTCGCCCAGCGGGGCGCCGTGGCAGTCGTGCGTGCCGGCCTTGTTCGGGCTGCCGTAGCCGATGATCGTCTTGCAGCAGATCAGCGTCGGCTGCTCGGTGTTGGCGCGTGCGGTCTCGATCGCCTGCTTGATCTCGTCCGGATTGTGGCCGTCCACGTTGCGGATTACCTGCCAGCCGTAGGCTTCGAAGCGCTTCGGCGTGTCGTCGGTGAACCAGCCCTCGACATGGCCGTCGATCGAGATGCCGTTGTCGTCCCAGAAATAGATCAGCTTACCCAGGCCCAGCGTGCCCGCAAGCGACGCGGCCTCGTGGCTGATGCCTTCCATCAGGCAGCCGTCGCCGTGGAAGACGTAGGTGTAGTGGTTGACGATCTCATGACCGGGCCGGTTGAACTGGGCCGCCAGCATTTTCTCGGCGATCGCCATGCCGACGGCGTTCGTGATGCCCTGACCGAGCGGGCCGGTCGTCGTTTCCACGCCCGGGGTATAACCGTACTCGGGGTGGCCCGGGGTCTTCGAATGCAGCTGCCGAAAGCGCTTGATCTCGTCCATCGGCAGGTCGTAGCCGGTCAGGTGCAGCAGGGAATAGATCAGCATCGAGCCGTGGCCGTTGGAAAGAATGAAGCGATCGCGGTCGGCCCATTTGGGATTGGCCGGATTGTGCTTCAGATAGTCGTTCCACAGAACCTCGGCGATGTCGGCCATGCCCATCGGCGCGCCCGGATGGCCGGAATTGGCCTTCTGCACGGCGTCCATCGACAGGACGCGCACGGCATTGGCCAGAAGTTTGCGATTCTTGCTCATTGACTAACCCCTTTTCGCGAGATGATTCCCCGATGCGGCTGGAAAACCGCAGGAATCGTACGCGCTCTACTTATAAAATCTAATCACGATCCATGATAAAAGGCATAAGTGCTACTTATGCCTCAGACATGCACCGTGGTCTGAACCCTGCGGATGTTGCCGACGCCCCCGTCGAGCACGATCGTGTCGGTCGTCATGTAGCGGCCGAAGGCATCGGTGCCGACCTTCACATGCCGCACGTAGGCGCCGCTGGTAAGTCCCGTGGCGATGAACAGCACGTCGTCGCTCGTCACCAGCTCGTCGCGGGTGATGATGCTCTTCGTGTCCACACCTTCCTTCCTGCAGGCCTCGATCTCGTAGTCCTTCTGCGGCGCCATCCGGCCGAACATCTCGGCCCCCATCGCGCGGGCGGCACAGGCGGTGACGATCCCCTCGGGCGTGCCGCCGATGCCGAAGAGGGCATCGACGCCCACGTTCAGGATGGCCTGGATCGCGCCGTTCACGTCGCCGTCGGTGGCCAGGCGCACCTTCGCGCCGGCGCCGTAGATCTCGGCCAGAAGATCCTTGTGGCGCGGCTTGTCGAGCACGAACACCTTGATCTCGCTGATGTCCTTGCCGAGCGCCCGGGCAAGCTGGGCGAGCCGGTCCTTGACCGGCGCCTCGGGGTCGATCTTGCCGCGCGCGGCCTTTGGATAGACCTGCTTGTCCATGTAGAAGCAGGGGCCGGGGCGGTACATCGCGCCCTCGGGAGCCGCGGCCAGCGTGCAGATCGAGCCGGGCATGTCCTTGGCGAACAGATTCGTGCCCTCGATCGGATCGACGGCGATGTCCACGCCGATGCCCTCGCCGGTGCCGACTTCCTCGCCGTCGTACAGCGCCGGAGCCTCGTCCTTCGCGCCCTCGCCGATGACGACCGTGCCGCGCATCGGCACCTCGTTGATGCGCGCCCGCATCGCGTCGACGGCCAGGCCGTCGCCCTCGTCCTTCTTGCCGGAGCCGACGAACGGCGCGCAGGCGCGGGCGGCCGCCTCGCAGACCTCGACGAGTTCAATCTTCAGGCTGCTAACGCTTCCCATGCTCAATCCCCTCCAGAACTGGTTGCGGCGCATGACTTGCGCGCCGGTCGGGGATGCTAGCGAAAAGGGGCGCGCAACGCGAGTGCGGGATTTCCGAAACGGAAAAGATACGTAAAATCAGGAAGGTGCAGAGGAAAGCTCATGTTTCAGTTGAGCGGCAAGAGCGGCGTTCGCCGCGGCGAGAACCGGCGAGCTCAGGCGCACAGGGTGGAACAGGTCGGCGCCTTCGAAGTCGCCGCAGAACGCGCCCGCTTCGAACGCGAGCAGGCCGCCCGCCGCGAAATCCCAGATCTTTTCGCCGCCGTGGATGATGAAGGCGCCGCGTCCGGCGGCCAGCCACGCCCATTCGAGCGCGCAGCTTCCCAGGTTGCGCTGGCTGCGCCAGGGGGAGACGGAAGCAAGCCTTGCCGCAAGCCTTGGAGGAAGCCGCTTGAAGTCGACGAAGCCGACCGCCTCGCCAAGGCGGACGGGGCCGGATGCGCCGACCGGCCGTTCGTTCAGGCGGCAGCCCCGGCCGCGGACCGCGGTGAAGGTTTCGCGGCGGACTGGATCGTGCACGACGGCTAGCATTGGGGTGCCGCGCTCAAGCAGCGCAAGGCTGAGACCGAAGAACGGAATCCCGGCGACGAAGTTCGAGGTTCCGTCGAGCGGATCAAGGCACCACAAAAGGGAGCTCTCACGCAGCTTCGCTTCCTGAACATCCGGCTCCATTTCCTCGCCCAGAAGCGGGATGTCGGGCATGATCGCGGCAAGCCTATCAGCAATCCACCGCTGGCAGGCGGTGTCCGTTTCGGTGACGACCGAGCCGTCGTCCTTCGTCCGTCCCGCCGCGTTCGCTGTCCAGGCGGGCATCACGATCGTCCGCCCGGCTTCCTCGAGGATGCCGGCAAGGCTCGGGAGGAGTCCATCGAGGTTTTCGGGATTCATGGCGCGCAAACCTAGCGGGTGCACGGGAAGGGCGCATCGGCTATCATCCCGGCACTTTCCACGAGAGGGGTTATGAACATGGCACTGAAGGGGAACATGGTCATCGGTCAGAGCGGCGGGCCGACGGTGGTGATCAATCAGTCGCTGGTCGGAGCCGTGCTGGAAGCGCGCGCGAATGCGTCGATCACCGGCATTCTCGGCGCGCATCACGGCATCAAGGGCATCATGGAGGAGGACTTCATCGATCTGACGCGGCCCAGCGCATCCGAGCTCGAGCAGGTGGCCAAAACACCGGCCGCAGCGCTCGGAAGCGTGCGCCTGAAGCCCGGGCGCGAGGAATGCGAGCGCGTCTTCGAGGTGTTCCGGAAGCACGACGTGCGCTACTTCTTCTACATCGGGGGCAACGATTCGGCGGAAACCGCGCACATCATCGCCGAGATGGCGCGGGAGGCGAACTACGATTTCTGCACCGTGCATCTGCCAAAGACGATCGACAACGACCTGAAGGTCACCGACCACTGCCCCGGCTTTGCCTCGGCGGCGCGTTTCGTGGCGCTGGCCTTCATGGGCGACGATCGCGACAACGCCGCGCTTCCCGGCATCAAGATCAACGTCGTCATGGGCCGGCATGCGGGCTTTCTGACCGCTTCCTCGGCGCTGGCGCGGCAGGATGAGGGCGACGGCCCGCATCTGATCTATCTTCCGGAACGGGTGTTCGATGTCGCCCGCTTCCAGGAGGACGTGCGCCGCGTCTATGCCGAGCGTGGCCGCTGCGTCGTCGCCGTCTCCGAAGGCGTGGCCGATGCCGAGGGCCGTCCGATCGCGACCACCGGTGAGCGTGATTCGCACGGCAACATCCAGCTTTCCGGAACCGGCGCGCTCGGCGATTTTCTGGCCGCGAAGGCCAAGGAGGCGTTTGCGGGCGAGAAGGTGCGCGTGCGCGCCGACACCTTCGGCTATCTGCAGCGCAGCTTCCCGACCATCGTTTCCGAAATCGACGCGCGCGAGGCCCGGGAGTCGGCCGCGTTCGGCGTGCGCCATGCGGTGGCCACGGGGGAGAACGGCTCGGTCGCAATCCGCAGGCTTTCGAACGCGCCGTATGCGAGCGAATACTTCATCACGCCGCTGTCCAGCGTGGCGCGGGAGTCGACGGTGATGGCGGATGAGTTCATCGCAGCCGACGGCAACGACGTCACGGATGCCTGGCTGGACTATGTGCGGCCCCTGGTCGGCGAGCTGCCCCGGATGGGCAAGCTGTTCTAGATTCCGGTTCCGAGCGGGATCGGACGGGGCGCCTGAAGGCGCCCCGTTTTCGTGCTAGAGTGGGGCATGACGCTTCGGGTTTTTCGGGAGGTGAGTATGGGTGTGCGGTGGATGATGATCCTGCTTGCAATGGGGCTTGCCGCCATCCGGGCGGATGCGGCGGAAGTGGACGGCGTGCAGCTTCCCGATACCGCTGCGGTTGCGGGGCGGACGCTTGTGCTCAACGGCGCCGGCATGCGGACGAAGTTTTTCTTCGATATCTATGTGGGCAGCCTGTACCTTCCAAAGCGGACGCATTCGGCCAAGGAGGCGCTCGCGATGGAAGGGCCGAAGCGCGTGCGGATGGACATCCGCTACCGCGAGGTGGATCGCGAGCGCCTGAACGACGGCTGGCGCGAGGGCTTCGAGAAGAACCAGTCGGCTAAGATGATGAAGGCGCTTCGGGCGCGCCTTGCCGATTTTCAGGCCCTGTTTCCCGATCTTCACGAGGGCGACGTCGTGCTTCTGGACATGATCCCTACGCGCGGCGTTGTGGTCACGATCAACGGCCGTCGCGCCGGCATGATTCCCGGGGACGATTTCAGCCGGGCGCTGCTCGCCGTGTGGCTTGGCGAAAAGCCCGCGCAGAAGAGCCTGAAGCGGGCGATGCTCGGCCTCGACTGACTTTTCCGCCACCTCCCGCTTTCGCGTTTGACAGCACCCGGGTCCGGGGCAAGGTTTCGCGCCCGTTTTGCCGGCGCTTCTGCGCCTGCGCAAGCGTTCGATCCTTCTCCGGAGGCAGGCCCTGATGAAGCAGAGCGAGAAGCCCGCGATGAGCATTCTGGATGCGCCGCTGCTTTCGCGGACCGCGCGCGGCATCGCCGGCGGCATCCAGCGCCATTATCTGCGCACGCTCGGACAGCATACGACGAGCACGGCCGATCACTACCGCTATCAGGCGCTCGCGTACGCGATCCGCGACCATCTGATGGAGTCGTGGAAGTTCACGAAGGACGCCTATCTCGAAGGGGACGTGCGCCGGGCCTACTACCTGTCGATGGAATACCTGATGGGCCGCGCGCTCGGCAACGCGATCCTGAACCTCGGGCTGGATGAGCAGACCCGCGAGGCGATGCACCTGCTGGGGCTTTCGCTCGAGGAAAAGATCGAGATGGAGCACGATGCGGGGCTGGGCAACGGCGGACTGGGCCGTCTTGCCGCCTGCTTTCTGGACAGCTGCGCCACGCTTCAGCTTCCGGTCGTCGGCTACGGGCTGCGCTACGAATACGGGATGTTCCGGCAGAAGATCGAGAACGGCTATCAGGTCGAGGAGCCGGACAACTGGCTGCGCAACGGCAACGTCTGGGAGATCGAGCGGCCCGAATACATTCAGCGCATCCATTTCGGCGGGCGCTCGGAAGCCTACCGGGATGAGGAGGGACGCCTGCGCTACCGCTGGGTGGACACCCACGACGTGCTCGCGATCCCCTTCGACACGCCGATCCCGGGCTATCGCAACGGCACCGTGAACACGCTCCGGCTCTGGAAGGCCGCGGCCACCGACGAGTTCGATCTGGGCGAGTTCAACGCCGGCAGCTACCCCGAGTCGGTCGCGGCCAAGAACGAGGCCGAGCAGATCACGCTCGTGCTGTATCCGAACGACGCCAGCGAAAACGGCAAGGAACTCCGGCTCAGGCAGCAGTACTTCCTTGCCAGCGCGAGCCTCAAGGACGTGATGCGCCAGTGGGTCGAGAAGCACGGCGAGGATTTCTCGCGCTTCGCCGATTACAACTGCTTCCAGCTCAACGACACCCACCCGACCGTCGCGGTTGCCGAGCTGATGCGTCTGCTGATGGACGAGCACGGGCTGGGCTGGGACGAAGCCTGGGCGATCACGACGAAAACGATGGCCTACACGAACCACACCCTGCTTCCCGAGGCGCTCGAGCGCTGGCCCGTGTACATGTTCGAGCGGCTTCTGCCCCGCGTGCTCGAGATCATCTACGAGATCAACGCGCGCTTTCTGGCCGAGGTGGCGCGCCGCTGGCCCGGGGACTCCGAACGGGCGCGCCGGATGTCCATCATCGAGGAAGGGGCGGTGCCGATGGTGCGCATGGCCCATCTGGCGATCGTCGGCAGCTTCTCGGTCAACGGCGTGGCCGAGCTGCATTCCAACCTGCTCAAGAAGGGCATGTTCCGCGATTTCTACGAGATGTGGCCCGAGCGGTTCAACAACAAGACGAACGGCGTGACCCAGCGGCGCTGGCTGGCCTGGTGCAATCCGGGTCTGTCGCGGCTGATCACGGAGACGATCGGCGATGGCTGGGTGACCGATCTTCCGCAGCTGAAAAAGCTGCTTCCCCATGCCGACGACGCCGCGTTCCGTGCGCGCTGGGAAGAAGTGCGCCGGAAGAACAAGGAGCGTCTGGCCGCGGCCGTCGAACGCGAGTGCGGCGTGCGTTTCGATCCGGACGCGATGTTCGACGTGCAGGTCAAGCGCATCCACGAATACAAGCGCCAGCTGCTGAACATCCTGCACGTGATTCATCTGTACGACCGGATCAAGCGCGGCGATGCGGCCGACTGGACGCCCCGGTGCGTGCTGATCGGGGGCAAGGCCGCGCCGGGCTACTGGATGGCCAAACAGATCGTGAAGCTCATCAACAACGTCGCGATGGTCGTCAACGGCGACCCCGACGTCGGCGATCGGCTCAAGGTCGTCTTTTTCCCGAACTACCGGGTGTCCGCGATGGAAATCATCTGTCCGGCCGCCGACCTTTCCGAGCAGATTTCGACCGCCGGCAAGGAAGCCAGCGGCACGGGCAACATGAAGTTCATGATGAACGGCGCGGTGACGATCGGCACGCTGGACGGCGCCAACATCGAGATCCGCGAGGAAGTGGGGGACGAGAACTTCTTCCTGTTCGGACTCACGGCCGAGGAAGTGGAAGCGATGCGCGCGCACTACGACCCGAACGCGATCATCGCCGCCGACGAGGATCTGGCGCGCGTGATGGCGCTGATCGAGCGCGGGCATTTCTCGATGTTCGAGCCCGGACTGTTCGATCCGATCGTGGCCGCGATCCGCAACCCGGCCGACCCCTGGCTTGTGGCCGCCGATTTCCGTTCCTATGTCGACGCGCAGCAACGCGCGGCCGAAGCCTTTCGGGACCGCGACCGGTGGCTTGCGATGAGCATCCGGAACACGGCGTGCTCGGGCAGGTTTTCCACCGACCGGACGATGCAGGAATACAACCGGGAGATCTGGCGGCTTACGCCGGTGCCGCCGAAGCCCCGGGTGCGCGCGGGCGGCTAGGCGCTCCCGGAGCTAACCGAAAGGGCGCACAATCCAGCGCCGATCAGGCCCGCTTCATCGCCGAGCCGAGCGCGGACCAGCTCGATCCGCCCGCGGAGAGCCGCGGGAAGGGAGGAGTCCAGCGCCTCGGCCGCAGGCTCCGCAATCAGGCTCCAGCTTTCGGCAAGCCCGCCGCCGAGGCTGATCCGGCGGGTATCGAGCAGCTTCACCGCCTCGGCAAGCGCTTTTCCGAGATGCGACGCGGCGTCCTTGATCACGGCGCGGGCGTCGGGATCGGAGGCTTCGGCACGACGCGCGATTTCCACGGCTTCCAGATCCCGCCCGGTGCGCGCCCGATAGGCATTGGCGACCCCGGTGGCCGAGGCCACGGTTTCCAGACAGCCGCGCTGGCCGCAGCCGCAGGGCAGGGCCTTTTCCCCGCCTGTGGCCCGCAGGTGCCCGAGTTCCATCGCCATGCCGCCGTCGCCGCGCCACAGACGCCCTTCGGCAACGAAGCCCGCGCCGATTCCGGTGCCCAGGGTGAGATGCAGCAGGCTTTCCGCCCCCCGACCTGCGCCCAGCCGGTACTCCGCGAGCGCGGCGCAGTTCGCGTCGTTTTCGATGAACACCGGCATCCCGAGGCGCCTTTCGAGGCGCGGGCCCAGCTCGAGCGCCGAAATCCAGGGAAGGTTCGGCGATGCGATCACGGTGCCGTCGCGGCGGACGAAGCCCGGAAACCCGATGCCGACCACGGCTCCACCGCCTGCATCCCGCGTCCGGAGGATCAGCTCCACGAGTTCGTCTTCCAGTCGCGCGTTGAGCGTATCGGCATCCCCGCTCCACCGGGAGGCATGCCAGGGCTTGCGGTGTATCCGGCCCGGAATCCGGCCGTGGGCATCCACGCTCGCCGCGCGCAGGTTCGTGCCGCCGACATCGAGCGCGATCGCCGTGCTCACGTTCCCGTTCCGTCGGTGAGGCGCCGGTACAGCCGGCTGTATTCCTCGGCCGATGCATCCCAGGACGAATCGCGTCGGAGCGCGTTGCCGCGAATGCGCGACCAGATCCTCGGCTGGGCGAACAGCGCCACCGCTTCGGTCACGGCGCGGTCGAAGGCTGCGGGCTCCGGCTCCACGAAATGAAGGCCGGTTGCGCGCGCCTTTGAGGCATGATAGTCGACGACCGTGTCGATCAGGCCGCCCGTCGCCCGGACCACGGGCACGGCGCCGTAGCGCATCGCGATCAGCTGGCCCAGGCCGCAGGGCTCGAAGCGGGACGGCATCAGGAAGATGTCGGCGCCGGCATAGATGCGCCGGGCAAGCCGCTCGTCGAAACCGCGGTGGAAGAAGATCCGCGCGGGATGCCGCCCGGCGAGTTCGGCAAGCATGTTTTCGGTGTACGGATCCCCCGAGCCCAGCACGACCAGCTGATGCTCCCGTCGCGCCCATTCCTCGGCATTGGCCAGCAGCAGGTCGATGCCTTTCTGGTCGGCAAGCCGTGAGATCAGGGCGAGAAGCGGCCGCTTGGGGTCGATTTCGAAACCGCAGGCCTCCTGAAGCGCGGCCTTGCAGCGGCGCTTGCCTTCGATCCGCCCGGCCCGGTAGTGGGCCTCGATGCAGGGGTCGGTGGCCGGATTCCAGTGCTCCACATCGATGCCGTTGACGATGCCGCTCAGGCGCGCGCGATGGCGCCTGAGGAAGCCGTCGAGATGGCAGCCGTAGGCCGGGGTCAGGATCTCGCGCGCATAGCTGGGGCTGACCGTCGTGATCGCATCGGCGTTCGCAATGCCCGCCTTCATGCAGTTGATCTGGCCGTGGAATTCGTAGTCCTCGGCATGGAAATGATGGCTGGGAAGCCCGAGCCGGTGGATCCAGCCCGCGTCGAAGACGCCCTGATAGGCGAGGTTGTGGATCGTGTAGACGGTGCGGGCCTGGGCGATGGGGGCATGATGCTGATACTGCGTGCGAAGCAGCAGCGGGATGAACGCGGTCTGCCAGTCGTGGCAGTGCAGCACGTCCACCAGAGCATCGAGCCGGGCGGCCGCCTCGAGCGCGACGCGGCCGAAGACGATGTAGCGCAGGAGGTTGTCGTCCCAGGCGCCTCCCGGCGGGCCGTAGATGCCGTCCCGGTCGAACAGCGCGTCGTTCTCGACCAGCAGGTAGCGGATGCCGCCATCCTCCAGCTCGTGGATCCGGCAGGGCCAGTTGCGCCCGTCCGCCCACATGTCGATTTCGATGCCGGTGGGCGACGGGGCAAAGCCCGAGCCCTCGATGATCCGCCGGTAGAAGGGGAGGATGATTTCGACCCGGTGCCCGAGGCGCGCCAGCGCCCGGGGAAGCGAGCCGACGACATCGGCCAGGCCTCCGGTCTTGGCCAGCGGGGCTGCCTCGGATGCGATGAATACGACATGCTGGCCTGCCATCGGTTGAACCTCCCTTGTTTGCGGCGGCTGCGAGGCTATCAGCGCGAGCGCTAGGCTTGAATCGCGGGATGCGTGTCTTGGCGGCAAGGCCGGCATGGACTATGCTCGGGCCATGCCCAAGGTGATTGCGCACACGCTGAGCGGGGATCATACGACGACCTTTGAGGAGGAGGCGACGATCGGGCGGCATCCGCGCTCGACGATCTGCCTGCACGATCCGATGGTTTCCAAGCACCATGCGGTGATCCGCAAGGTCGGCGACGATTACATCTTCGAGGATGTCGGAAGCTCCAACGGGTCGTTCATTGAAGGCGTGCGCGTCAAGCGTCACAAGCTCAAGGACGGCGACCGCATCCGCGTCGGCCGCGTCGAACTCGAGTTCGTCGCGGAAAGCGAGGCGGAACGGATCGCGCGACGGGTGACGCTGTCGCAGGCGATCGAGATCTCGCAGGTCCAGGACCGGATCGAGGTCGCCAGCGGCGAGATGTTCCTGCCGGAGCGCGAGGTCACCGATCTCAACATGCTGCGCATCGATTACGAAAAGCTGCGGCTGGGGCATGAGCTGCTGCAGAGCATCGGATCGGACCGCGATCTGGATGCGGTGCTCGGCAAGGTCGCCGATCAGCTGATGCGGATGTTTCGCGCGGATCGCTGCGTGATCCTGTTGACCGAGGGCGAAGGGGATTTCGTGCCCCGGGCGGTGGCCAGCATGGCCGGCGACAGCGACACGGTTGCGGTTTCCGACTCGGTGCTGCGGGAGGTGCGCGAAAGCCGCAACGCGCTGCTTCTTGCCGACACCAGCGCGGACGACCGCTTTGCGCATGCTTCCTCGATCGTGCTTGCGGGCATTCGCTCGGTGATGTGCGCGCCGATTCTGAACGGGCACGAGTTCTACGGAGTCGTGCATCTGGACAGCCAGCAGGCTCAGAACGCGTTTACGCGGAAGGATCTGCAGCTGTTGACCGGCATCGTCCGGTTCGTGGCGATGGCGGTGAGCAACGCGCGGCTGATGCGCCGGATCGAGGAGGAGGCGCGGATGAAGGCCCAGTTCGAGCGCCTGCTCTCGCCGAGCGTCGTCGAACAGGTGATGAGCGGCAAGGTGAAGCTCGAAAAGGGCGGCGAGCTGCGCGATGTCACGATTCTTTTCGCCGACATCCGCGGCTTCACGCGGATTTCGCACCAGTCCAGCGCCACCTCCGTCGTCGGCATGCTGAATCGGTATTTCGAAACCATCGTCGACGTCGTTTTCCGGTTCAACGGCACCGTGGACAAGTACATCGGCGACGAGATCATGGTCCTGTTCGGGGCGCCGGTCGAGGTGGACCGGCCGGCGGACCGCGCGGTGGCCTGCGCGCTCGAGATGCAGGCCGCGCTCGATCGCTTCAACGCCGAGCGCGTCGCGGCAGGCGAGGAACCGATCCGGATCGGCATCGGGATCAACTCCGGCGAGGTGGTGGTGGGCTCCATCGGTTCGTCGAAGACGATGCAGTACACCTGCATCGGCAACGCCGTGAATCTCGCAAGCCGGATCACCGGGATGGCCGGGCCCGGCGAGGTGCTGATCAGCGAGAATACGCTCAATCGTCTTACGTCCAAGGCCGATTACGACGTGCTCCCGCCGGTCACGATCAAGGGCATCGACGGCAAGGTTGCGGTCTATCGCGTCCGGGACATGCTCGGCGATACCTGGCGCTCCACGAAACCCAAGGCCGATCGGGCCACAAGCGCGTAATCGTGTGCTAGCCTTCCCGCCCGCTGCGCCGGTGGATTCGGTGCGGCGCGCAACAGGAGGATGCGGGAGGGGACATGCAAGGGCTGAGCAAACTGCCGAGCTGGAAGGCGCTTCAGGAAGAGGCACGCCGCTTTGAGCGGATCCACATGCGGGATCTGTTCGCTGAGGATCCCGAGCGCTTCCATCGATTCACCCGGCGCTTTGAGGACATTCTGCTCGACTTCTCGAAAAACCGCATCGACGAGCGCGTGTTCTCGCTGCTGATGCGGCTTGCGCGCGAACGGGACGTGCCCGGATGGATCGAGCGGATGTTCCGCGGCGAGAAGATCAACAACACCGAGCGGCGCGCGGCGCTGCATGTCGCGCTTCGCAACCGGTCCGAGCGCCCCATCCTCGTGGATGGTCGCGATGTGATGCCCGATGTGCGCCGCGTTCTGGCCCGGATGCGCTCCTTTGTCGAAGCCGTGCGCTCGGGCGAGTGGCGGGGCAGCACAGGCAAGCGGATCACCGACATCGTGAACATCGGCATCGGCGGCTCCGATCTGGGGCCGGTGATGGTCACCGAGGCGCTCAAGCCCTACGGGCGCGAGGGCGGGCTCGAAGTTCAGTTCGTCTCCAACGTGGACGGCACCCACATCGTGGAAACGTTGCGCCGGCTTCATCGCGAGACCACGCTGTTCGTCGTCGTCTCCAAGACCTTCACGACCCAGGAAACACTTGCCAATGCGCGCACCGCGCGCGACTGGTTTCTGACCCGTGGCGGAAGCAAGGAAGCGGTGGCGCGGCATTTCGTCGCCGTATCGACCAATGCGGAGGCGGTGCGAGCATTCGGCATCGATCCCGCGAACATGTTCGAGTTCTGGGACTGGGTCGGCGGCCGCTATTCGCTCTGGAGCGCGGTGGGGCTGTCGATTGCGCTCTACATCGGCATGGACCGTTTCGAGGAGTTGCTCGAAGGCGCGCATGCGATGGACGAGCATTTCCGCACCGCGCCGCTCGAGGACAATCTGCCGGTGATTCTTGCGATGCTCGGCGTCTGGTACGCCAACTTCTTCGGCGCCTGCTCGCATGCGATCCTTCCCTACGACCAGTACATGCACCGTTTTCCCGCCTACTTCCAGCAGGGGGACATGGAAAGCAACGGCAAGCGCGTGACCCGCGACGGCCGGCCGGTGGACTACACGACCGGGCCGATCATCTGGGGCGAGCCGGGCACCAACGGCCAGCATGCCTTCTATCAGCTGATCCATCAGGGAACGCGTCTCGTCCCGTGCGACTTTCTCGCCCCGATCGAAACGCACAATCCCGTCGGGCATCATCACCGGCTGCTGCTGTCCAACTTTTTCGCGCAGACCGAGGCGCTGATGCGCGGCAAGACCGAGGACGAGGCACGGCAAGAGATGCAGGCCGAGGGTCTGGACGAGGCGCGCATCGAGGAACTGCTTCCGCACCGGGTGTTTCCGGGCAACCGGCCGACCAACTCGATCCTGTTCCAGAAGCTCACGCCCAGGACCCTGGGCAGCCTGATCGCGATGTACGAGCACAAGATTTTCGTTCAGAGCGTGATCTGGGACATCAACGCCTTCGATCAGTGGGGAGTGGAGCTCGGCAAGCAGCTGGCCCGCAACATCCTGCCGGAGCTTGAGGCCGGCAAGCCCGTGGACTCCCACGACGCTTCCACGAATGGCCTGATCAACCATTACCTGGCCCATCGCGTGGAGGACTGAAGAAACAAAAAGGGCGCCCCGAGGGCGCCCGTGGAAGAAGCATATCGCCCGTCAGTCGTTGCCAAGCAGCTCGTCAATGAACTCCAAGAGCTTGCTCTTGCTGACCGCGCCGACCTTCGTGCCCTGCACGTTGCCGTCCTTGAACAGCATCAGGGTCGGAATGCCGCGCACGCCGTACTTGCCGGGCGTGTTCGGGTTGTCGTCGATGTTGATCTTGGCGATCGTCAGCTTGCCTTGCCTCTCCTCGGCGATTTCGTCCAGAATGGGCGCGATCTGCTTGCAGGGCCCGCACCACGGTGCCCAGAAATCCACCAGGACCGGTCCGGAAGCCTTCAGCACATCGTTCTCGAAACTGTCATCGGTGACGTGAATGATCAGATCTGAAGCCATCAGGTTCCTCGTCTTGTCTTTGGGATGGGCAAGCGACGATAGTCCGGACGATGGGAGGCGTCAACCGTGAACCCGAACGACACCGGCCCGGCTGCGGCGCTCATCAAGAAGCGCCTGGAGGAGCGGGGGGGATGGCTTCCGTTTTCCGACTTTATGGATCTGGCGCTGTTCGCTCCCGGGGTCGGCTACTACCAGCGCGGCGGCATGTTCGGAGAGCAGGGCGACTTCGTGACCGCGGTCGACCTCGGCCCCTGGCTTGCGCTGGGGCTTGCGGATCTTGTCCGGGAATCCTGGCGGATGCTGGGAAGTCCTCGCGCATTCACGCTGATGGAGCTCGGAGGCGGCACCGGGCGCCTGATGGCCGAGCTTGCCCGGCTGCTTGCCGAGGAAGGCATCGAACCCGAGCTTCTGGCCGTCGAGCGCTCAGAGGAGCTTGCCCGGATGCAGCGGCAGCGGCTCAAGGAGGCCGGGTTTTGCATCGAGGTCGTTCCCGATCTCGAATCGGTGGCGCTTCGGGAGCCGATGGTTGTGTTCAGCAATGAGTTTTTCGATGCCCTGCCGGTCCGCTGCTTTGTCGCGAAGCGGGCGGGGGGCGCGGGAATCGTGGAGCGGGGGGTGGCCTGGCGGGACGGACGGTTCGTCTGGAGCGAGGCCCATGAACCGCTGGAGCGTGGCCCGGCGATCGCGCCGGAAATCCGGGCCGAATGGCCCGAGGGCTACATCAGCGAGTGGCGCCCGGAGCTGTCGGCCTGGCTAACGGGCCTGGCGGACTGCGCCGAGCGGCTCGTGGTCCTGACCGTGGATTACGGCTATCCGCAGCGCGAGTACTACCGCCCGGGCCGGATCGAGGGCACGCTGATGGGCCATGCGGGCCACCGGGTGGTGCACGATGTGCTGAGCGCGCCGGGAAGCATGGACATCACCGCTCATGTCGATTTCACTGCGTTCGCCCGTGCTGGAGAACGCGCGGGGATGCACACGCTGCATTTCATGAGCCAGGGGGCCTGGCTTGCCCAGTCTCCATCCGTCCAGCAGGCGATCCGGGATCGTGCGCGCAATCCCTCGCCCGACTCCGTTCAGGCACTGGCCCATGCCCGGCGGCTTCTGATGCCGGACGGGATGGGCGAAAGCTTCAAGCTGCTCGTCCAGGCCAAGGGCGTGGCCGGGAAGTTCGACTGGCTTACGGGATTCGACCGGAGCCATGCCCTGGAAGCCGGCGCATGAGCCTTGAGGGGATCCTGGGCGGGATTGCCGTATGGGCGCTGCCCGTGGTGCTTGCGGTCGTGCTGCACGAAGTGGCCCACGGCTGGGTGGCCGACCGGCTGGGGGATCCGACCGCAAGGCTCATGGGGCGGCTGACCCTGAATCCCCTGCCGCATGTCGATCCGGTCGGAACCGTGCTTGTGCCGGTCATCCTGCTCCTGGTGCATTCGCCGATCGTGTTCGGGTATGCAAAGCCCGTCCCGGTCGATTTCGCGCGCCTCAGGCATCCAAAGCGGGACATGGTCTGGGTCGCGCTTGCAGGCCCGGCCGCCAATGTGCTGCTCGCCTTCGCCTCGGCCCTCGTGCTTGCACTCGCGATGGCCCTTTCTTCCTCCGCCCGCTGGGTGGCCGAGCCGCTGGCCGCGATGGCGCAGGCTTCGATCCTGATCAATCTCGTTCTGTGCCTGTTCAACCTGATACCGCTGCCGCCGCTGGATGGCGGCAGGGTGGCCGTGGGACTGCTCCCGCCCCCGGCTGCCCGGGCGCTGGCATCGCTCGAGCCCTTCGGTTTTCCCATCATCGTCCTGCTGCTGCTTGCCGGCGTTGTTCAGGCCGTGATCGGGCCGCTTTTGCAGGCGGGCGCTTCCGCCCTCGTTCATCTCGCCGTTCTGATCGGAGGCTAGCGGCCGATTCCGGTTGCATTCGGGCTCCCGTTTCGGTAGAAAGCGCGCCGCTCATCAACAGGCTTGGCCTGGCGGGAGCGGATTACGCACACGGGTCCGATCCGATGTGCCGCGCGAAGCGGTTTCTGGATCCGTGGAGGAACAACACCGGAGGATAAAATGTCGCAATTCACGATGAAGCAGCTTCTCGAGGCGGGCGTCCATTTCGGGCACCAGACCCGCCGCTGGAACCCCAAGATGGCGCCCTACATCTTCGGCGTCCGCAACGGGATCCACATCATCGATCTTCAGAAAACCCTGCGCCTGGCGAACGATGCCTACGCCTTCATGCGCGAGCTGGCTGCGGCGGGAGGCCGGGTGCTTTTCGTCGGCACCAAGCGTCAGGCCCGGGATGCGATCCGCGAGGAGGCCCTGCGCGCCGGGCAGTTCTATGTCAACCATCGCTGGCTTGGCGGCATGCTCACGAACTTCGCGACCGTCCAGCAGTCGGTGCGCCGGATGAAGGATCTCGAGCGCGAGAAGGAAGAGGGCGGCTTTGACAAGCTGACGAAGAAGGAAGCGCTTCAGAAGCAGCGCCAGCTCGACAAGCTGGAGCGTTCGCTGGGCGGCATCAAGGACATGGTCAAGCTTCCGGATGCGCTGTTCGTCATCGACGTGCGCAAGGAAGAGCTGGCTGTCAAGGAGGCCAACAAGCTCGGCATTCCGGTGGTTGCGGTCGTCGATACGAACTGCGACCCGACCGGCATCGATTATCTGATTCCGGGCAACGACGACGCCATCCGGGCCATCCGGCTGTTCTGCAGCAAGATGGCCGATGCGCTGGTGGAAGGCGCCGAGACCTGGGCGATGGAGAACGTCGAGGACGACGAGCAGCTCGCCGAGGCCATGCCGTCCGCCGCCGCGGAAACCGAAGAGCCGGCTGCTGAGGAAGCCGAAGCGGCCGAGGCATCCCCGGAGGATGCCGCAAAGCCCGAAGCGGCCTGAAACCGATCTGGAGGAAACGATGAGCAAGATTACCGCTGCGGATGTGAAGAAGCTGCGTGAAATGACCGGCGCCGGCATGATGGACTGCAAGAAGGCGCTGACCGAAACCGGTGGCGATTTCGACGCCGCGGTCGACTTCCTGCGCAAGAAGGGGCTGGCCGCCGCTTCCAAGAAGGCGGGCCGAGTGGCCGCCGAAGGCACGGTGCTGGCGATGGCCGAGGGCAATACCGGGGTCATCGTCGAGGTTAATGCCGAAACCGATTTCGTCAGCAAAAACGAAAAGTTCCGTTCTTTTGTGAATGAACTGGCCGAACTCATCCTGCGCGAGAATCCGGCCGATCTTGAAGCGCTGAAGGCGCTCCCGTTCGATGGCGAACACACGGTGGCCGAGGCGCTGGCCCAGCTGATCGCGACGATCGGGGAAAATATGAACATCCGCCGTTTTGCCCGCATCGAAGCCGGCGGCGCCGTGGCCTCCTACGTGCACGCGGGCGGCAAGATCGGCGTGCTCGTCGGGATCGAGGGCACGCCTTCCGAGAAGCTGAACGAAACGGCGCGCGGCATCGCGATGCATGTTGCGGCGGCCAATCCCCGCTACATCTCCCGGGAGGATGTGCCGGCAAGCGAAATCGAGCGCGAGAAGGCCGTGCTTTCCGAGCGGGCGGCGTCAAGCGGCAAGCCCGAGCACATCATCGAAAAGATTGTTCAGGGACAGCTGAACAAGTTCTTCGGTGAGATCTGCCTGCTCGAGCAGGACTACGTGATCGACACCGACCGGAAGGTCGCCGATGTGCTCCGGGAGGTGGATCCCGACGCGCGCGTGTCCTCGATGGTCCGCTACCAGCTCGGCGAGGGGATCGAAAAGAAGGAAAGCGATTTCGCCGCCGAGGTGGCGGCCCAGGTCTCGGGCGCCTGAGATCGATGGGCCGGGAGCGGGAAGGAGGGGAATCGCGCCCGCGCTACCGGCGGGTGCTGCTGAAGCTTTCCGGTGAAGTGCTGATGGGCGATGCCGGCTACGGCATCGATTCGGCGATGGTGGATCGGCTGGCCGGCGAACTCATCGAGGTCAAGCGTTCGGGCGTGGAGCTCGCGGTCGTGATCGGCGGAGGCAACATTTTCCGCGGTATGAGCGGCACCGCCTCGGGCATGGACCGCGCAAGCGCCGATTACATGGGCATGCTGGCCACGGTGATGAATGCGATCGCGCTGCAGGATGCGATCGAGCGCAAGGGCGAGCCCGTGCGCGTGATCTCCGCGATGCACATCAAGGAAGTGGCGGAGCCGTACATCCGGCGCCGCGCGCTCCGGCATCTGGAAAAGGGCCGCATCGTGATCTTCGCGGCCGGAACCGGCAATCCCTACTTTACGACCGATACCGCGGCAAGCCTCCGTGCCATGGAGATTCAGGCCGACGCCGTGTTCAAGGGCACGAAGGTGGACGGGGTCTACGATGCGGACCCGGTGACGCACCCAGAGGCGCGGCGATATGATCGCCTGAGCTTTTCGGAAGCTCTGGCCCGGCGGCTCGGGGTCATGGATTCGACCGCGATGTCTTTGTGCCGCGACAACGGCATGCCCATCGTCGTATTCGATGTCACAACCCCCGGCCAGATGCTCCGCGCGGTGAGCGGAGAGCCGGTGGGCACGCTGGTGATGGAGGAATAGCGATGTTCAAGGAAATCCGGGCGCGGATGGAAAAGTCCATCGCCGCCCTCAAAGCGGAACTGGCAACAATCCGGACCGGCCGGGCCAATGCGGCGATTCTCGATCAGGTCCGGGTCGAGTATTACGGCACCGAGGTGCCGGTCAATCAGGTCGGCAACATTTCGGTGCCCGAGCCCCGGATGCTCGTGATCACCCCCTGGGAAAAGAGCACGCTGAAGGCCATTGAAAAGGCGATTCTCGCCTCCGATCTCGGGCTTACGCCGACCAACGACGGCGAGGTCATCCGCATCGTGCTGCCCGAGCTTACCGAGGAGCGCAGAAAGGAGCTCGTGAAACAGGCGCGCCAGTTCGGCGAGAAGGCGCGGGTGGCGATCCGCAACATCCGCCGGGATGCGAACGACGAGATCAAGCGCCAGGTCAGGGAAGAGGGGCTTTCCGAGGACGAGAGCAAGCGCATGCAGGAGCAGGTGCAGAAGATCACGGACGAGTTCATCGCCGAGGTGGATCGCATCATCGAGCACAAAGAGCAGGAAATCCTGACCGTTTGATGCAGAGCGATCCGGGCCTGCCGCGCCATGTCGGCATCATTATGGACGGGAACGGGCGCTGGGCCCAGGCCCGGGGACTTCCGAGAATCGAAGGCCACCGGAGGGGCGCCCGGATTGCGCGCTCGGTGGTCGAATGGGCCAACGATGCCGGCATTCGGGTGCTTTCGCTCTATGCCTTTTCGACCGAGAACTGGAGGAGACCGCCGGACGAGATCCGCGGGCTGATGAGCCTTCTCGCCACACTGCTTCCGCAAAACATTCCGGACATGATGAAGCATCGGGTGCGCCTGTCCGTGCTCGGCGACTGGGAGGCATTGCCCGCACGGGCCCGGCGGGCGCTTGCGGAGGCGGTCGAGAAAACCGAAGCGAACACCGGCGTCCGCGTCGTGCTCTGCCTGAACTATGGCGGGCAACAGGAGATCGTGGCCGCGGTCAACGGCCTGATACGGGAGCTTGCCGCAGGCGGGTGCGAAGTGGACAAGCTTGTGCCGATGGATGCTGCAGCCTTCCGCAAGCACCTGTGGTGCGCCGAGCTTCCGGAAGTGGATCTGATCATCCGCACGGGCGGCGAGCAGAGGCTGTCGAACTTCATGCTCTGGGATGCGGCCTACGCCGAGCTGTATTTCACCGAAACCTACTGGCCGGATTTCGACCGTGCCGAGTTCGAGCGGGCCCTGGCCGCGTACCGTCAGCGGGAACGGCGCTTCGGACGCGCGCCGGGGCAGGAAGGCTCCGATCGTGCCTGAAACCATCACGCGCACGCTGACCGCCACCGTCCTGGTCGTGCTGACCGCGGGGTGGTACGGCTGGTTTCCTGAACCCGCCTACCGGATGGTTCTGTTTGCGCTGTTCGTGCTTGCGGGTTTCGAGCTCATCGAGATGAGCGCCCCACCCGGTGCTCGGATGCATCGTGCACTGATCGTGCTGACGGCTGTTGGATGGTACCTCGCGCCGGGGCCCGCCTGGCTCGTGTTTCTCGGCATCGGCGCCTTTCTGATCCACGTGGGGCACGCCCGCCGCGACGGGCGGGGTCTGGAGCGTTTTCTTGCCGCGGCCTGGCTGCTTTCATGGCTCGGGCTGTTCGTCTGGGTGCTTGATCTCGGGCATGTGCGCGGGAACGGGTTTGAGCTTCTTGCCGGGCTTGCGATCGCGGTCTGGATCTCGGATTCGGCCGCCTATGGCGCGGGCCGCGTCTGGGGACGGCACCGGCTGTGTCCCGGGATCAGTCCGGGCAAGTCGGTCGAAGGGCTGGTTGCCGGCGTGACGGCCGGTACGGCCACGGGCTTCGGGCTGCTGCATTTCTGGGCAGAGCTTGAGCCGTTGCGCGCGCTGCTGATTGCCGCCGTCGCCGTGTGCTCGGGCGTTCTGGGGGATCTGTCGGAGTCCTCGGTGAAGCGGCTTCTCGGTGTGAAGGACAGCGGAAACTGGCTTCCCGGCCACGGCGGTCTGCTCGACCGGATCGACGCGCTGCTGATGGCGCTGCCTGCGGGTTTTCTCGTCTGGAGGCTGGGATGAAGCGCGTCGTCGTGCTCGGCGCCACGGGATCCATCGGGCTCAG
>CAYNLY010000017.1:0-26339 GCA_964398225.1 uncultured Zetaproteobacteria bacterium | reverse complement strand
GCTTGCCGCATCCCCCGAGGCCGACATCGTCGTCGCCGCGATGGTCGGGGCCGCCGGCATTCCCGCGGCGCTTGCCGCCGTGCGTGCGGGCAAGCGCGTGGCGCTGGCCAACAAGGAATGCCTGGTCACCGCCGGGCATCTGTTCGTCAGGGAGGCGCAGGCGAGCGGCGCGGAGATCGTGCCGGTGGACTCCGAGCATGCCGCCGTGCATCAGTGCCTGCACGGCCACGATCGCGGCTCGGTGCGGCGGGTGATCCTGACCGCATCGGGCGGTCCGTTCCGCAACCATGCCCCGGAGGAGCTTGAGGGTGTCACGCCGGAGCAGGCGGTGGCGCATCCGAACTGGTCGATGGGGGCCAAGATCAGCGTGGATTCGGCGACGATGATGAACAAGGCGCTCGAGCTGATCGAGGCCAAGTGGCTGTTCGGGCTTGGCCCCGACGAGATCGACGCCGTGATCCATCCCCAGAGCATCGTGCATGCGCTGGTCGAATACCGCGACGGCTCCATGCTCGCCCAGCTGGCGATGCCGGACATGCGCATGCCGATCGCCTATGCGTTGCAGACCCATCCACGGCTGACGACCGGGATTGAGCCTCTTGATCTGGCCGGCATCGGGCGCCTGGATTTCGAGCCCGTGGACACCGCGCGCTTTCCCGCCATGCGCCTGGTTCGGGATGTGCTGGCAGGCCCCGATGCGCTGGCCATCGCCTTCAATGCGGCCAACGAGGAAGCCAATGCGGCCTTCCGCGCGGGGTCCATCCGCTTTCCCGACATCGTCGCCACGGTGGAGCGGGTGCTTGAGCGCACTCCGGCTGCGGACGCGGACACGCTCGATGAGGTCTGGGCGATCGATCGCGAAGCGCGCAGGCTGGCCCGGGAGGTGATGCCCGGATGATGGAGCTCGTGCATACGACGCTTGCGTTCCTTGTCGCGCTTGCGCTCCTGATCGCCGTGCACGAGTACGGCCATTTCATCGTCGCGCGCAAGCTCGGCATCCGGGTTGAGAAGTTTTCGATCGGCTTCGGACCCGCTCTTTTCTCATGGAGAAGCCGCGACCGCGAGGTCGAATATGTGATCGCGATGATTCCGCTGGGCGGCTACGTCAAGATGCTCGGCGAAAACCCCGAGGAGCAGACGGATGAGGCCCGGGCACGGCTTTCGCCCGAGGAGCGCGCGCGTGCCTTCGATGCGCAGCCGGTGTGGAAGCGCGCATCGGTTGCGGCGGCAGGCCCCATGTTCAACTTCCTGTTTGCGATCGTGGCCTACATGATCGTGGGCTGGATGGGGCAGCAGGTCCTTCCTCCGGTGATTGGACAGGTGGACCCATCATCTCCGGCGGCGCTCGCCGGACTCCAGGAAGGGGACCGTATCCAGACTGTCGACGGGCGCCACGTGCACAGCTGGAGCGAGGTCGAGGAACTGCTCAAGTCCCGGGCGGGGCGCGAGGTGCGACTTGCGGTGGATCGCGACGGGCTCGTGCGGCAGGTGAGTCTTGAAGTGCCCCGGCCCGAGATCGATCCGCTGCTGACCGACATGGCCGGCCGCGTGCTCGGGATGGGCCCCGGCGTTCAGGTCGTCGTCGAGTCGGTGCGGCCCGGCTCGCCGGCCGAGCGGGCGGGGTTGAAGGCGGGGGACATCATCCTTCAGGCCGGGGGCGAGCCGGTTCGACGGCTGGACGACCTCATCCGGGTGATCCGCGATCATCCAGACCGGCCGGTTGCGCTTGCCGTTGAACGCGAGGGACTGCGCGTGATGCTCTCGGTCGTGCCCAGGCCGGATGCCGACGGAGTGCCGAAGGTCGGGGTGGGCCTTGCGCTTCGCAGCCTTCAGCCCAGGGAAGTCTACCGGATGGGCCTCATCGAGGGGCTTCAGTATGGCTTTGTCCGGACCTGGGAGATGACCGAGCTGACATTGAATGTCGTGGCCAAGATGGTGACATCAGCCATTCCCGCCGATAACCTCGGCGGGCCGATCGCGATTGCGCAGCTCGCGGGCAAGACGGCAGAACTGGGGCTCGTGTCGTTCCTGTCGTTTCTGGCTCTGATCTCGGTCAATCTGGGAGTGCTGAATCTGATGCCGATTCCGATTCTGGATGGAGGGCACCTCGTCTATCTGGGGCTCGAAAAGCTGCGCGGGCGGCCTCTGTCGCCCCGGACGATGGAAATCACCCAGGCCATCGGGCTTGTGCTGATCGCGGCCCTGATGCTGTTTGCCTTCTACAACGATTTGACCCGGTAGCTGCCCGATGCGCCTGCGACTGACGGCTTTTCTCGCCTTGCTGATTTTGCTTGCCGCTCCCGCCTCGGCAGCGGAGCCCATCGTTTCTGCGATCGAGATTCACGGCAATCATTTCGTCGAGCGGGAAACGGTGCTCGCTTACATCGAAACCCGGCCGGGACAGACACTGGATCGGCGAAAAATCGCCGGCGACGTCAAGCGCCTGTTCCGGAGCGGATTCTTTTCCGATGTTCGGGTCGAGGGCGTCCGATCGGGCGAGCGGATCCGGCTGATCTATCGCCTGAGCGAATACCCCCTCGTGCGAAACCTCGAGATCCGGGGCAACGACGAGATCAAGACCAAGGACCTCAAACTCCGGCTCAAGCTCAAGCCCGGAGCAATGTACAACGAGCGCAACATTCGCGCCGATATCCGCACGATTCGCAAGGGATACCTGAAAAAGGGATACTATCAGGTTCAGGTCGAAACCCGCGCAAAGCCGGTGGGCGAACATCAGGTGGACGTCGTGATCGACATCCATGAGGGCGCCGTGACCGGGGCGCGCTCGATCCGTATCGTCGGCAACCGGAGCTTTGACGATGCCGAGCTCAAGGACGTGCTCGCCTCAAGGGAGCCGGATCTTTCAACCCTGATGACCGATCGCGACATTTTCGATCGCAAGCGCATCGGCGCCGATGCGCAGCTGCTGCAGCAGTTTTACATGAACCGCGGGTTTCTCGATGTGCGTGTTGCGAGCACGACGATGCTCATCTCCCCCGATCTCTCGGGCTTCGATCTCGTTTACAGCATCGAGGAAGGAACGCGCTACCGGATCGGCAAGGTGGAGCTTGCCGGGGATCTCGTGCCCGATGAAGCCACGCTCCGGGAGCTGGTGGCGCTGAAGGCCGGCGAACTGTTCCGTCTGAAGGACCTTCAGAAAACGATCGATGCGCTGACCGATCGCGTCGGGGACGAGGGCTATGCGTTCGCCACGGTCACGCCCCAGTTCAAGCGCGATCCGGACGCGGGTCTCGTCGATGTCCGGCTCGAGATCGAGAAGGGAAGGGAGACCTACATCGAGCGCATCGAGGTGCGTGGGAACGAGAAGACGATCGACGGCGTGGTCCGCCGGGAACTGAGGCAGGCGGAAGCCGCCCGCTACTCGGCAAGCCGGATCCGCCGCAGCAAGGAAGCGCTGCCTCGCACCGGCTTGTTCAAGGACGCGCGGGTAAGCCTTCCCCGGGGCAGTGACCCGAACAAGGTCAACATGCGCGTCGAGGTCGAGGAGAACAAGACCGGGTCGTTCACCTTCGGCGTGGGGTACTCGCAGCTCGAGAAGACCTTCATCCAGGCCAAGCTGAACGAGAACAACCTGCTGGGCCGCGGCTATCAGGCCAATGTGAACGGCAGCTTCGGCAAGGTGACGCAGAACTACACCGCAAGCTTCACCGACCCGTACTTCCTCGGCGAACGCCTGAGCGCCTCGATCAACATCCATCAGACGAGCTCGAACCAGTTCAACAGCACGGTGAACAACGCGCTCTACGATCTGAGTTCGACAGGCGGCGGCTTCGGGCTGGGCGTGCCGCTGAGCGATACCCTGCGCTACGACATCGGTCTCCAGTACGAGCGGCAGACGATCTCGAACGTGCCCGCGGGCTCCACGCTGCTGCTGCAGGCCCAGCAGGGCCGGCATACGACGCTGAGCCTGAACCAGTCGCTCAGCTGGGATACGCGCGACCGTCCGTTCGCCACCCGCGAAGGCACGAACATCGTCGGCCGCATCGAGTACGCGGGCCTGGGCGGGACCGACCGGTTCGTCACCGGTTCGCTGAATGCCGCCACCTATCTGTCGTTCGAGCCGAGCGAAAAGACCCGGCTGACGCTGAATCCGTCCATCGAGATCGCCGCGATCAACGGCATCGGCGGGCGCTCGGTGCCCCTGTACCGCCGCTTCTCGATGGGCGGCATCGGCAGCCTGCGCGGGTTTGATTATTTCGGTGTCTCGCTGCGCGATCCCGCCACCCAGGAAGCGATCGGCGGGGACCGGATGGCACGGGCCTCGCTCAACCTGTTCTTCCCGCTTCCGTTCTTTCCCGGCGACAGCTTCCGGGGCGTGGTCTTCGGCGATGCGGGTCTTGTCTGGGGATCGGTGCAGACGACGGTGGGGAACCAGAGCCTGAACGTGGCCGAACGCTTCGCTTTATCCCGCCTGCGCGCTTCGCTAGGTTTCGGCATCGAATGGGCTTCGCCGGTGGGTCCGATCAGTCTTTCCTGGGGCTTTCCGGTGCGCAAGCAGGCGGGAGATATCGTCCGCAACTTCGAATTCGGCCTTGGGGCCAGTTTCTAGGGAGCATGCATGAACCATCATCGTAGGTTGATCTCCGGACTCGTGGCGCTGACCGCCGTATGGGCGATGCCCGCCCAGGCGGCGGATGCGCTGAAGATCGGCTATGTGGACATCAAGAGCGCGATGGAGAACACGCGCCAGTATCAGGAGGGCATCAAGCGCCTGGAAGCGCTGAAGGCCCGCAAGGAAAAGGAACTCAAGGCGCTTGCCGAGCGGATCGACAAGGCGGAGAAGGAGCTTCTCGGCCAGTCGATGGCGATGTCGCCGGAGCGGCTTTCCGAAAAGCAGCAGCAGATCAAGGACATGCGCAAGGAGCTTCAGCGCAAGCAGCAGGACGCCCAGGAAGAACTTGTCGCCGAGAACAACCGGCTGACGATGAGCCTGGGCACGAAGTTCGACAAGATCATCAAGGACTACGGCAAGAAAAACCACTTCGATCTGATCCTGCCGAAGCGCCAGCTGCTGTATGCCAACCCCAAGTTCGACATCACGGCCGACATCACCGAGCAGCTCGACCGCCAGAAGTAGCGCGCGCGTGACGCGGCTGAGCGAGATCGCCGGCCTGGTGGACGGGACGCTGGACGGAGGCGCCAGCCCCGACGCCGAAATCACCGGCATCAACACGCTTGCGGCCGCAGGCCCTAGAGAGGTTTCCTTTCTGGCCAATCCGCGCTATCGCGCCCAGCTTGCCGGCACGCGCGCGGCCGCCGTGCTCGTGGATGAAAAGGAGCGCGCGCCCGAGGGCGTTCCGCTGATCCGCGTGAAGGATCCCTATCTGGCCTTTGCGCTTGTCCAGAGGCACTTCCATCCGAGGCCACGAAGCACCGGCGTCCGCCATCCAAGCGCGATCGTCGAGCCGGGCGCGACCGTTGCCCGCGATGTGCAGCTCGACGCGCACGCCGTCGTCGCGCGCGGTGCAAGCGTGGGCGAAGGCTCGATCGTCGGCGCGAACGCGGTGATCGGCCCAGGCGCCGTGATCGGCCGGGAATGCGTGATCGGCGCGGGCGCCTATGTGGGGGAGCGATGCGTGCTTGGGGATCGCGTCGTGCTGCAGCCCGGCGCGGTCATCGGCTCCGACGGGTTCGGCTACGCCTGGGATGGCAGCCGGTTTCTCGCGATCCCCCAGACCGGCCGGGTGATTCTGGAGGATGATGTGGAAGTCGGCGCCAACACCTGCATCGACCGGGGCGCGCTGGGCGACACCGTGATCGAGCGGGGCGCGAAGCTCGACAACCTGATCCAGATCGGCCACAACGTGCGCATCGGCGCCCACACCGTCATGGCAAGCCAGGCCGGCGTCTCCGGCTCCACGGTCATCGGCCGGGGCTGCCAGGTGGGCGGGCAGGCCGGCTTTGCCGGGCATATCCATGTCGGCGACGGCTGCCGCATCGCGGCCCAGAGCGGGGTGATCGGCGATCTCGAGGCCGGCGGCACCTATGCCGGAACGCCGGCGATGCCGCACCGGCTCTGGCTGAAGGTGTCCGCCCTGGTGATGCGCCTGCCGGAGCTTTTCCGGACGATGAAGACAGTCCAGAGGGGAGAGGAGTAAGCACCATGCCGGTGATGAACATCGAAGAAATCATGGAGCACCTGCCGCATCGGTATCCGTTCCTGCTGATCGACCGGGTGCTGGACTACGAGCGGGGCAAGCGCATCCGCGCGGTCAAGAACATCAGTTTCAACGAGCCCCAGTTCATGGGCCACTTTCCCGGCCGGCCCGTGATGCCGGGCGTGCTGCTGGTCGAAGCGATGGCGCAGGCGGGCGGGATTCTCGCGTTTCAGTCTCTGGAAGAAGAGGGCGAGTTCCTCGTCTACTTCACCGGCATCGACGGCGTGCGCTTCCGCAAGCCGGTCACGCCCGGGGATCAGGTCGTGTTCGAGCTGACCGTGCTCCGGCACCGCGGCTACATGTGGAAGCTCAGGGGCGAGGCCTTCGTGGACGGCAAGCTGGTCTGCGAAGGCATGCTTTCGGCCACCCTGGTGCCCAGGGCGTGAGCACCGAGATTCATCCCACCGCGATCGTGGATGGACGCGCCCGGATCGCGGACGGCGTCCGCATCGGGCCCTACTGCATCGTCGGCCCCGAGGTTTCGCTTGGCCCCGGATGCGTGCTTCAGTCCCATGTGGTCATCACCGGCCGGACGACGGTGGGTGCGGGCAACCGCTTCTTTCCGTTCGCCTCGATCGGCCAAGAACCGCAGGACCTGAAATACCACGGCGAGCCCTCGGTCGTTGAAATCGGGGAGAACAACAC
Organism: uncultured Zetaproteobacteria bacterium; assembly: GCA_964398225.1. Classification (GTDB taxonomy): domain Bacteria; phylum Pseudomonadota; class Zetaproteobacteria; order Mariprofundales; family Mariprofundaceae; genus CAYNLY01. Next base: position 19,515 of record CAYNLY010000017.1, on the reverse strand, counting down.
CTTCCGCGAATATGTGACCGTCAATGCCGGAACCGAGGGCGGCGGGATGGTCACGAGCATCGGCAGCAACTGCCTGCTGATGGCCTACGCGCATGTTGCCCACGACTGCCGGATCGGCAACCGGGTCATCATGGCCAACTGCGCCACGCTTGCCGGCCATGTCGAGGTTCAGGACGGCGCGATCATCGGCGGGCTTGCGGCCGTGCACCAGTTCCTGAAGATCGGCCGGATGGCGATGGTGGGCGGCACGGCGGGCGTGAACAAGTCCGTGCCGCCGTTCTGTCTGGTCAGCGGGGGCTACCGGCCGCATCTCGTCGGCCTGAACATCGTCGGGCTCAAGCGCGCGGGCATCGCAAACGAGGAAATCCAGGCGCTCAAGCGGGTTTATCGCATCCTGCTCAAGGAGAGCGGCAAGCTCGAAACGCGCCTTCGGCTGGCCGAGGAAGCGGGCGGGGACTCCGAGCTTGCCCGGGAGATGATTGCGTTCGTACGCGAAACGAAGGGAGGCCTCACGCTGCATGGCGGATGAGGAAGCACTCCGCATCGGGCTGATCGCGGGCTACGGCTCGTTTCCGCTGGAACTCGCCGCCGAACTCGGGCGTCAGGGATTCTCCGTTCATGTGGCCGCCGTCCGCGAGGAGGCCTCGCCCGAGATCGAGCGACTGGCCGATTCGATCTGCTGGCTGCACGTCGGCCAGGTCGGCGGCATGGTGCGCGCGTTCCGAAAGGCGAAGGTCCGCGAAGTCGTGATGGCCGGCAAGGTGCGCAAGCTTCACCTGTTCCGCAATTTCCGCCCGGACTGGATGGCGCTCAAGGGGCTGATGCGGCTGAAGGACCGCCGGGACGACAGCATCCTGAACGGCGTGGCCGAGCTGATGGCCGAGGAAGGGCTCGAACTGATCGAGCAGACCCGGTATGCGGGCCGGATGCTGGCCGCAAGCGGCTGGATCGCGGGGCCCGAGGTGCCCGATGCGATGGCCGATGTCGCGTTCGGCTTCACGCAGGCCAAGGGCATTGCCGGACTGGACATCGGGCAGACCGTCGTCGTTCAGGACCGGGCGGTGCTCGCCGTCGAGGCCATCGAAGGCTCGGATGAGGCCATTCGCCGTGGAGGAGCGCACGGCAGCGGCAGGGCGGTCGTCGTCAAGGTGGCCAAGCCCGACCAGGATCTTCGTTTCGACGTGCCCGCGGTCGGACCGGACACGCTCGTTGCCATGCATGAATCCGGATGCCGGCTTCTGGCCGTCGAGGCGGGCCTTACGCTGTTGATCGATCGGGAGCGGATGCGCCGGCTCGCCGATGAGCTTGGCATCGGGGTGTTCGGCATCGATCCGGCCCGTCTCGATGACGGGGCCTGTGGATGAAACACCTGTTCGTCAGCGTCGGCGAGGCAAGCGGGGATGCGCATGCCGCCGCGGTCGTCGAACGGATCCGGAAGCGCCATCCCGAAATCCGGATCGAAGGCATTGCGGGACCGAGGCTTGCTGACGCCGGATGCGAAGCCATCGCCCGGATGGAAGAACTGAACGTCATGGGTCTGTCCGACGTCGTGCGGGCGCTGCCCCGCATCCGCAGGCTCGAGCAGCGCCTGCTTGCGCACCTCAAGGCGCATCGGCCGGAGGCCGCGCTGCTCGTGGATTTTCCCGGCTTTCACATGCGTCTGGGGCGGAAGCTCCGCGCGCTCGGGGTCCCGGTGCTGCAATACATCGCCCCGAAGCTCTGGGCCTGGGGCGGCTGGCGCGTTCGCTCGCTCAGGCTTGCCCAGGACGGGCTTGCCTCGATCCTTCCGTTCGAGCCGGAATGGTTCCGCGCGCACGAGATCGAGGCCAGGTATGTCGGCAACCCGACCGCATATGCCTGCCGCGAGGGCTGGAGCCGGGAGCGCTTCCTCAAGCGTATCGAAGAGCAGGGCCTGGGCGGGCATCGCGTGCTCGGGCTGCTTCCGGGAAGCCGGCCGCAGGAGATCCGCCAGCATGTGCCCCTGCTTGCGCAATTGCTCGATGCGATGCGGGCGAAGGGCCGGGACGTGGATGCCGTCGTGCCGGTGGCGCCCGGCGTGGCGCGCGAGGCGCTGCGGCCGCTGGAGGTGCGGGGCGCCCTGCTGCTGCCGCGAACCGAGCCGGGGTTTGCGCTCCGGGCCGATGCGGCGGTCGCCGTTTCGGGCACCGCCACGCTCGAGCTTGCGCTCTGGGACGTGCCGACCGTGCTCGTCTACCGCACCACGCCGGTCACCGCCTTCATCGGCAGGCGCCTGTTGAACGTGCATTGCGTGGGGCTTGCGAATCTGCTGCTTGGCGACCGGATGGTGATGCCCGAACTGCTGCAGGAAGAAGCGAACGTCGAAGCGATCCTGCGCCATCTGATTCCGCTGCTTGAGGGAGGGGCGGAAGCGCGCCGCCAGCGAGAGGCGTTTGCGGGCCTGCGGGATCGGCTGGGAGGCACCGATCCGGCTGTGGGCGTGGCCGAGATGCTGGAATCGCTCGCCCGTCCCGCTTGATTCTTCCGGACCCATCACGATAATGCGCGGCCTGATCGGCGCAGACCCGAAGCGGATGCGCCGGAGGAGCAGGCCATGAGCAGCCAGTGGCATGTGACGTTGAGCGATCTTCCCAGACAGGGGCAGCGCTGGCGGGGAGCCGTGACGGCCGCCCTGCTGGCCGAAAGCCATGCGGTGGAAGGTCTGGCGGATCTGGCTTCCGATCCCGAGGTTCGTCTGCTGCTGGCCCGGAGAGGCGAGGTCTACCACCTGAGCGGGGACTGGCGGGCCGCGGCCGAGCGCACCTGCTGCCGGTGCAACGAACGGTTCGGCTGGGCGTTCTCGGGCCGGGTTGCGCGCGACTTCCGCCTGGGTGATTCGCCCCGTGGGGACGAATCGGGTGTGGACGTGCTGCCCTGGCCCGGCAGGCTGGATCTTCTGGACGTGCTGCGCGAGGAGATGTGGCTTGCCTGGGAACAGCACGTGCTCTGCCGGCCCGACTGCCGGGGGCTTTGTGCCGCATGCGGCCACAACCTCAACGAGGGTGCCTGCGGTTGCGCGCGCGTGGACGAGGATCATCCGTTCGCCGTGCTCCGGCAGCTGAAACTTTGACGGTCGGCACCGCCGGCCCGGAACAAGGAGAAGAACGAGATGGCAGTTCCGAAGAAGAAGACGAGCAGATCCCGCCGCGGCAACCGCCGCGCGCATGATGCGCTGCGCATTCCGGGCATGAGCGAATGCCCCGAGTGCGGCGAGATGATGCGTCCGCACCACGCATGCCCGCATTGCGGCACCTACAAGGGCCGCGAGGTCCGGGCAGGCGCCGAGGACTGAGTCCGGACCCGATCGAACGTTCCGGGACGCCCCTCCCTTGAGCACGAACCCATCGGAATCGCCGACGGCCGAAAGCGCGTCCGCCGGCGACAGCGTCGTTCGCGTCCTTCTGGACGGGCACGGCGGGGACGATGCGCCGGCCACGGTGCTGGCCGCGCTCCAGAAGGTGCTCGGGGAGCCTCAGGCCGGCGAGCTGAAGCTCGGCATCGTCGGGCGGGAGGATGTTCTCCGCCCGGAGCTTGAGCGCTTGGGACTTACGGATGCGGTTGCGCTCATTCCGGCCGAGGATGTGATCGAGATGAGCGACGCCCCGGCCGTGGCCGTTCGGCGCAAGAAGCAGTCCTCGATCCATGTCGGCGCGCGGCTGATCCGCGACGGCGAGTGGGACTGCCTGGTCAGCGCGGGAAACACCGGCGCGCTGATGGCGATCGGCAAGCTGATCCTAAAAACGCTTCCGGACATCGACCGGCCGGCGATCGCCTCGATGCTGCCGGCGCGCAACGATACCCGGACGCTGTTTCTGGACGTCGGCGCCAATCTCGATTGCAACTCCGACCATCTGGTGCAGTTCGCGGTCATGGGGCACTGCTACATGCAGGCCGCGGAAGGCATCGCCTCACCCCGGATCGGCCTTCTGAACATCGGCACCGAGGACATCAAGGGCACCGACGTGCTGAAGATGGCCGCGCGCAAGCTTGCGCAGTCGAGCCTGAACTTCATCGGCAACGTCGAGGGCACCGACCTGTTCAGCGATCAGGTCGACGTCGTCGTCACCGACGGATTTGCGGGCAACATCGCGCTTAAGACGATGGAGGGAACCGCCCGGTTCCTCGCCGACACGATGCGCGAGGAGCTCACGCGCGGCTTCAGCTCGAAGGCGGGGGCGCTGTTTGCACGCTCGGCGATCCAGCGGTTCCGGCGGCGGGTTGATCCCGGCCGCTACAACGGCGCGCCTCTGCTCGGACTCAACGGAATCGTCGTCAAAAGCCATGGCTCGGCCGATCCTGAGGCGTACGCGAATGCGATCGGCGTGGCCGTGCGCGAGGTGCGCTCCGGGCTTCTTTCGCGGATTGTCGCGAGCATGCAGGAATGGGGAGAGCACTGATGCTCGCAAGCCACATCATCGGCATCGGCGGCTACCTGCCCGAGCGGGTGCTGAGCAATGCGGAGCTCGAGCGCATGGTGGATACCAGCGACACCTGGATCCGCGAGCGCACCGGCATTCGGGAGCGCCGGATCATCGCGCCCGAACAGCGCACCTCGGATCTCGCCGTGGAAGCGGCGCGCGACGCGCTGGCCGATGCGGGCCTCGGGGTTGATGCGATCGATGCGCTGATCGTGGCGACGACGACGCCGGACATGGTGTTTCCGGCCACGGCGACGATCGTGCAGGCGAAGCTTGGCGGCAAGGATTTCGCCGCCTGGGACATTCAGGCCGTGTGTTCCGGCTTCATCTACGGACTCGCCCAGGCCGACGCCCTGATCCGCAGCGGCCAGTTCCGGCGCATCCTGCTGATCGGCGCCGAGGCGATGAGCCGGATTGTGAACTGGAAGGACCGGACCACCTGCGTGCTGTTCGGCGACGGGGCGGGGGCCGTCGTGCTCGAAGGCCGGGAAGCGCCCGGCGGAGTCGTTGGCTCCGTGCTGCATGCCGACGGAAGCTACCGCAATCTGCTCAAGGCCCATCACCCGCACCCGGGCGCCTCGCCCGATGCGCCGGAGTTCGAGATCGATTCGGCGGGCGCGGCCGCGATCGAGATGCGCGGCAACGAGGTGTTCCGCGTCGCGGTGACGAAGCTGGGCGAGGTCGTGGGCGAAATCCTGGACAAGTATGGCTTTGCGCCCGGCGATGTGGACTGGCTCGTGCCGCATCAGGCCAATCTGCGCATCATCCAGGCCACGGCCCGCAAGCTCGGGCTTGATATGGACCGCGTGGCCGTCACCGTGGACCGGCACGGCAACACGTCGTCGGCCAGCGTCCCGCTGGCCTTGAACGAACTGTACCGCAGCGGCCGGCTGAAGCCCGGCCAGCTGCTGCTGCTCGAGGCCTTCGCCGGCGGCTTTGCCTGGGGCGCGAATCTGGTACGATGGAGCAAGCAGCAGCCTGCAGGGAGGGAGTCATGAGCGAATGGGTGGCCCTGTTTCCGGGGCAGGGATCCCAGGCCAGGGGGATGCTCGATGCGTTTGCATCCGAGCCCGTCGTTGCCGAAACGCTCGAGGAAGCGAGCGACGTCCTCGGCCAGGACATCGCGCGGCTGATCGCGGAAGATCCCGAGGGCAGGCTTTCGCGCACCGAATACACGCAGCCGGCGCTTTTGACTGCTTCCCATGCCCTGATGCGCCTGTGGCGACAGATGGGGGGTCCGGAGCCCGCGCAGGCCGCCGGGCATTCGCTCGGAGAGTATTCCGCCCTGCTTGCCGCGGGCTGTCTGACGTTCGCCGATGCGCTCCGTCTGGTCGAGGCCCGGGGAAGGGCGATGGCCGAAGCCGTGCCCGAGGGCGAGGGCATGATGGCCGCCGTCCTCGGGCTTGAGGACGCCCGGATCGAGCAGCTCTGCGAGCAGTGCAGCACGGACGCAGCGAAGGTCTGGCCGGCGAACTACAACTGCCCGGGCCAGCTCGTCGTTGCCGGACATCGCCCGGCGGTCGAGCGGCTGATCGAGGCGGCCACCTCGGCCGGCGCGAAGCGGGCGCTTCCGCTTGCCGTGAGCGTTCCCTCGCATACCCCCCTGATGCAGCCGGCCGCCGAAATGCTTGCCGAAAGGATGCGCGCGCTTGCATGGCATGAGCCGGCGTTTCCGGTCTGGAGCAATGCCGATGCGGCGCCGAAAGAGAAGGCGGAGGACATCCGCGACGCCCTGATCCGGCAGCTGACCTCGCCGGTGCGCTGGACCGAGATCGTGACCCGGATCCGCCGGACGGGTCTGAGCCGGGCGGTCGAAATGGGCCCGGGCAAGGTGCTCGCGGGCCTGTGCCGCCGGATTTCGAGGGATCTGATCGTGATGAATCCATCCGACCCTGAATCCATGCAGGCGGCGATCGACAGGGTGCGGGGCTAAGAAGGAGCAGGGGAGGCAACGATGACGGCACAACGACGCGTCGCACTGATCACCGGAGCCAGCCGGGGCATCGGCCGGGCCATCGCCGAGCGGCTCGCCGCAGGTGGCTACGACCTGGCCATTTGCGGCACACGGCAGGAAACGATCGAGAAGGCGGGGCAGGAAATCGCGGCGGCCTCCGGCGCAAGCGTGCATGCGGTGGCGGCCGATGTGTCGCGGCCCGAACAGGTGCGCGACTTCGTCCAGGGCACCGTGCGGCATTTCGGACGGCTGGACGTGCTCGTGAACAACGCGGGCATCACCCGCGACAACCTGGCGCTGCGGATGAAGCCGGAGGAATGGGACGAGGTGCTGGCGACGAACCTGAGCGCCGTCTTCCACGCCTGCCAGGCCGCGCTGAAGCCGATGATGAAGGCCCGCTTCGGGCGCATCATCAACATCTCGTCGGTCGTCGCCTCGATGGGCAATCCGGGGCAGATCAACTACAGTGCCGCCAAGGGCGGCATCGAGGCGCTGACCCGTTCGCTTGCCAGGGAGGTCGGCAGCCGCGGCATCACGGTGAACGCGATCGCGCCCGGGTTCATCGCGACGGACATGACCGCCGAGCTCGGCGAGGAGGCGATGGCGCGACTGACCGATCGGATCCCTCTGGGCCGTCTCGGCACGCCCGAGGATGTGGCCGCCGCGGCCGCCTTCCTTGCCTCGGAGGACGCGGGCTACATCACCGGCCAGGTGCTGCATGTCAACGGCGGCATGTACATGTAGGTTTCCCCTTGAAAAACAGGATGTTATGGGGGTGTGCAAAGGGCTTTGATTTCTTTCCTACGGGGCGGCAGGATGCCAGTCCGGCCCCGGTGATGGAGGGGAAATCGGGCTTGTGCCTTCGGTGACCCTGTGCTAGAAGGCGCACCAAATTTTTCGGGAGGACTGAATGTCTGCAGAAATCGAACAGAAAGTCATCAAGATCGTTTCCGACCAGCTGAACGTGGATGAGTCGGAGATCAGCCCGGATTCGTCGTTCGTCGACGATCTCGGTGCCGATTCCCTGGACACGGTCGAGCTCGTCATGGCCTTCGAGGAGGAGTTCGGCATCGAGATTCCGGACGAGGACGCCGAGAAGATTCAAACCGTCCAGAACGCCATCGACTACATCGCCTCCAAAGCCGAATAAGCGCGGATGACCCGTCGCGTTGTCGTGACCGGTGTCGGGCTGGTTACCCCGCTCGGCACCGGCACGCAAAAGACATGGGAAAACCTGATCGCCGGCAAGTCGGGGATCAGGCGCATCACCCGCTTTGACGCCGAGGCCGCGGACATGCCCTGCACGATTGCGGGCGAGGTTCCCGACTTTGAGGTCGAGGCCTTCATCAACCGCAAGGATGCCCGGAAGATGGACACCTTCATCCAGTACGGCATCGCCGCGGCGGACATGGCCCTGGAGCATTCGGGGCTCACGGTCGATGCGGCCAACGCGGAGCGGGTGGGGGTGATCATCGGCTCGGGCATCGGCGGCCTGCCGATGATCGAGAAGACGCTGCGCGCCTACGATGCCGGCGGGCGCAAGAAGATCTCGCCGTTTTTCATCCCCCAGACGATCATCAACATGATCTCGGGCTGGGTGTCGATGCGGATCGGCGCGAAGGGGCCGAACTCGGCCACGGTGACGGCCTGCGCCACCGGCACGCATGCGATCGGCGATGCCTTCAGCATCATTCAGCGCGGCGATGCCGACGCGATGATCGCGGGCGGTTCCGAGTCCTGCATCTGCGAGCTCGGCATCGGGGGCTTCTGCGCCTCGAAAGCGCTTTCGACCCGCAACGACGAGCCCGAACGCGCGAGCCGCCCCTGGGACCGGGACCGCGACGGCTTCGTGATGGGCGAAGGCGCGGGCGTGCTCGTGCTCGAGTCCCTGGAATCGGCCGAGCGGCGCGGGGCCGAGATCATTGCCGAGATCGTCGGCTACGGCATGAGCGGCGATGCCTACCACATGACCGCGCCGGCGCCCGAAGGCGAGGGCGGGGCGCGCTGCATGCAGGCGGCCCTTGAGCGGGCCGGCATCGCGCCGGAGGAAGTCGATTACATCAACGCGCACGGCACCTCGACGCCTCAGGGCGACATCTGCGAAACCCAGGGCATCAAGAAGGTGTTCGGCGAGCATGCCCGGCGGCTGATGGTGTCTTCGACGAAGTCGATGACCGGGCACCTGCTTGGTGCTGCCGGCGGAATCGAGGCCGCGTTCACGGCGTTGGCGATTCAGCACGGAATCGTGCCACCGACGATCAATCTCGATCATCCGGACCCCGAATGCGACCTCGACTACGTGCCGCATCAGGCCCGGAAGGCGGAGATCCGTGTGGCCGTGTCCAACTCGTTCGGCTTTGGCGGCACCAATGCTTCGGTGGTAATGCGCAAGTTCGCCTGACGGTGTTTCACCGGATCATTCCGAGAAAAGGTCGTGAGCCGAGCGCTTACGACCTTTTTCGTGCCGATCCCCAGCGGGTCGGCGCGCTTCTGGAGGATCCGGCCGGAGGGGGGCTCCAGCATCTCGTTTCCCGTGAAGCCGAGGTCAGGCTCCTGATGCCCGCAGCGGATCCCGAGGAAGCGGCCTCCTTTCTTCATTCCTGGCAGGAAGATTCCACCTTCGAGCGGCGACCGCTACGGGCGGTTCGCACGCTGTTCTATGCCGCCTATGAGGCCGGTGGCCTCAGCGAGCGCCTGCCGCCTCCGAAGGGCGAGCTTGCCGGCCCGTTGCTTGCGCTCATCCAGCCGGTGTGGTCGATCGCCTGGACTCCGGAGAACATCGAGATCGTCGCCCGGACGCAGACGCTCGTCGAGGATCTGTGCCGCTGGATCATGACCGCTGCGCCGGCTCCGACACCCGATGGCGACAAATGGGAGCTGGAGATCGAGGAGGCCGGCTCGGCCGACGCATATGAGGCTTCGGTCGCCCGCGTGCGGGACTACATCGCCGCAGGCGACGTCTTTCAGGTGAACATCGCGCGCTTCTGGTCGGCGGCCTTTCCGGCCCGCGAGCTCCCCGCACTGTACGCGCGGCTGCGTTTGCGGAATCCTGCGCCGTTCTCCGCATTCATGCGCATCCTCTGCCCCGGCAAGCGGGAACTCGTCCTCGTCTCGGCTTCGCCCGAGCGCCTGTTCCGGATCGATCCGGACGGCCGCGTCAGCACCCGTCCGATCGCCGGGACCCGCCGGCGCGGCCGGGGGCGGCAGGATGCCCGACTGATGAACGAACTGCTGATGTCCGACAAGGAACAGGCCGAACACATCATGCTTGTCGATCTTGAGCGCAACGATCTGGGCAGGGTGTGCCGGCCGGGGTCGATCCGGGTGGACGAGTGCATGGTGATCGAGCGTTATGCGACCGTGCAGCACATCGTCTCGAACGTTTCGGGCGAACTTCGGCCGGAGCTTGGCCTCGTTGATGTCTTTCGTGCGATGTTTCCTGGGGGTACCATCACCGGATGCCCGAAGATCCGCTGCATGGAAATCATTCATGAGCTCGAACCCGGCCCGCGGGGCCCCTATACCGGCGGCATCGGCTATCAGGCCTGGGATGGAAGCGTGGACATGAACATCCTGATCCGCACCTTCTGGCACTGGCAGGGGCGCCTGCACTGGGCCGCGGGAGCCGGCATCGTGGCCGATTCCCGTCCCGTCCATGAACGGATCGAGACCGAGCACAAGGCCGAAGGCCTGCTGCGCGCCCTGCGCCCCGGTCCTTTCCGGGCGGCAAAAGCCGGGGAGGGGAGCCGATGAGCGAACGCGGCCCGAACGCGTTTCTGCGCGCGATCAACCGCCAGTTCTGCCGCCGCTGGCACCGGCTGCCGGGCGAGGTCCACCACCTTCCGGAAGGCCCGCTGATCCTCGTGGGCAACCACATTTCGGGGCTGGATCCGCTGCTTCTTCAGGCGGCGGTGGACCGGCCGATCTGCTTCATGATGGCGCGCGAGTATTACCAGAAGATGTGGTATGCGCGCTGGTTCTTCCGGATGATCGGCACGATTCCGGTGAATCCTGGCGGCGCAAACCGGCATGCGCTGGCGGAGGCGATCGAAGCGGTGCGCGAAGGCGCGGCCCTGGGGCTCTTTCCCGAAGGGGAGGCCAATCCCCGGGTGCCGCTGAAGCGGATTCTTCCCGGCGCGGTCATCATCGCGCGGGAAACCGGCGCGCCGATTCTTCCGTTCCGCGTCTCGGGCGTCTGGCCGTTCGACCATGTCCACATGTGGCGGCCGTTTCTGCGCCGCTCAAAAGCGCGGGTGGTGTTCGGCGAACCGTTCCGCCTCGAACTGCCCGAAGACGGGCGGGAGGTTGTGCGCAGGGGCTGCGACCGGATCCGCGAGGCCATCCACGCGCTGGCCGCCTGAGGCCTATTCGTCGCGGCCCAGCCGCATCGCGAAGTCCTCGGGGAACACGGCGTTGGCCAGCGCTTCCTCGTATTCGACCAGATCCTGCTCGACCAGCTGCTGAAGATGCTGGTCGAAGGTCTGGCTTCCGTACAGCGTCTTGCCTTCCTCCATTGCGCGGGGGATCTCCCGCCAGCGGTCCGGATCGAGAATGAAATGCTTGATCACCGAGTTCTTGATCATGATCTCGAGCGCCACGATCCGCCCCTTGCCGTCCTTTCGGGGCAGAAGTTTCTGAACGATGATCGCACGGAGGTTTTCCGCGAGACGTTCCCGGATCGCCTCCTGCTCGTCGAGGCCGAAGGCCGTCATCACGCGCTGCATCGTGCCGATCGCCGTCGTGGCATGCACGGTGGCCATCACCAGATGTCCGGTTTCGGCGGCCATCAGCGCAAGCTGAATCACTTCCCGATCACGGGCCTCGCCGGCGACGATGATGTCCGGCGTCTCGCGCAGCGCATCGTTCAGCCCCTGGGCGTAGCTGAGCACGTCGCGCCCGAGCTCCCGCTGACAGACCGTGCCCTTGTGGTGGGTTTCGTAGCGGTATTCGATCGGGTCTTCGAGTGTGACCGCATGCACCGGCCGCTGGCGGATCACATGGTCGAGCATCGCCGCCAGCGTCGTGGACTTGCCTGATCCCGTTGCCCCGGCCATCAGCACAAGTCCGTTCCGGTAGTTGGCGATTTCACGGATTACAGGCGGAAGATGAAGCTCGTCGAAACCCGGAATCTTCTGCGGAATCAGACGCGCGACAATGCCGAAGTTGTTGTTCGTGCGCATCACATGCATGCGGAAATGCGCGACATTTTCGAGGGAGTAGTGAAAGTCGTAATTGTGGATGGACTCGATGTCCGGTGTGTTCGGCACCTGCCGGGTCAGGTGGCGGATCATTTCGATCACCTGATCGCGGCTGGGTTCGGGGACCTTGTCCGGCGAGACGGTGACGATCCGCCCGTGGATGCGCATGCGCACCCGGTCGCCGGTGCGGACGATCAAGTCCGAAGCCTTGTGCTTGTTCGCGGCCAGCAGCAGATCGTCGATCAGATGCCAGTCGGCCATTTCAGATGCTCAGCTCCGGGCCGCCGGAAAGCCGGTCCACGTCCTGACCGCCTTCGCCGCCGCCTTCCAGACGCGCCATCTTGATCTGAAGGCGGAGGTCGTTGACCGAATCCGCATGGCGCAGGGCCTCCTCCTCGGAAATGATGCCCTGCTTCCACAGCGCGAGGAGATGCTGGTCGAAGGTCTGCATCCCGTAGTTCTGGCCGTTGCGCATCGCCTCCTTGATCTCGGTGATCTCCCACTTTTCGATCAGGTCGGCCACGCGCGGCGTATTGATCAGGATTTCGATGGCCGGGGTGCGCTTGTCGTCCACGGTCTTGACCAGGCGCTGAGAGAGAATCGCCTTCAGATTCAGCGCAAGGTTGAGCTTGACCTGCGGGTGCACCTCCTCGGGGAAGAAGTTGATGATCCGCTCAAGCGCCTGATTGGCGTTGTTCGCATGCAGCGTGGCCATGCACAGATGTCCGGTTTCCGCAAACTCAAGTGCATGCTCCATTGTCTCCCGGTCGCGAATCTCGCCGATCAGGATCACGTCGGGGGCCTGCCGCAGGGTGTTCTTGAGGGCCTCATGGTAATCCAGCGTGTCGGTGCCGACCTCCCGCTGCGTGATCACGCTCTTCTTGTGTTCGTGCACGAACTCGATCGGATCCTCGATCGTGATGATGTGGCCGGCCTGGTTGCTGTTGCGCCAGTCGATCATCGCGGCGAGCGAGGTCGATTTCCCGCAGCCGGTTGCGCCAACCATGATCACAAGTCCCCGCTTGGTCATCGCGATGTCTTTGAAGATCTCCGGGAGCCCCAGTTCGTCGATTGTCGGCACCTTGGTCTTGATCTGGCGGATCACCATGCCGACGTTGCCCCGCTGCCGGAAGATGTTGACACGAAAGCGGCCCAGATCCGGATAGGCGAGGGCAAGGTTCATCTCGTATTCTGCGGAAAACTTGGCCTTCTGTTTTTCGCTCATCACGGAGTTGGCCAGCTGCTCGCACTGGACCGGATTGAGTGGGGGCTGCTTGACCGGATAGACGACCCCGTTGATCCGGTAGGCGGGCGGCATGCCGGCGGTGATGTAGAGGTCGGACGCATCCTTTTTGACCATCACCATCAAGAGCTGCTTGATGGTGAGCTTCTGAGGTTCCTGTGCACTCATGGCCACTCCCGTCGGATCGGTGTCAGACCGCGCCGCCGCCGAACAGCTTCTTGTTCTGGGCGACCTGCAGCGCCGCCTGCTGCGTGATCTTGCGCGAACGCACCAGCTGCTGGAGGCAGGCGTCCAGGGTCTGCATGCCCTGGCGCTGACTGGTCTGCATCACCGAAACCATCTGCGGCACCTTGTTTTCGCGGATCAGATTCCGGATCGCGGGGGTGCCCAGCATGATTTCGTGCGCGGCGACCCGGCCGGTGCCGTCGGCGGTCTTGATCAGCGCCTGGGAGATCACCGCGGTCAGCGATTCGGAAAGCATCGCGCGCACCATGTCCTTCTCGGCGGCTGGGAAAACGTCGATCACGCGGTCGATCGTCTTCGGAGCCGAGGAGGTATGCAGGGTGCCAAACACCATGTGACCGGTCTCGGCGGCGGTCAGCGCAAGGCGGATCGTTTCAAGGTCGCGAAGCTCGCCGACGAGAATCACGTCGGGATCCTCGCGCAGGGCGCTGCGCAGCGCGTTGGCGAAGGAATGGGTGTGGGGCCCCAGCTCCCGCTGGGAAACCAGGCAGCTCTTCGATTTGTGGACGAACTCGATCGGATCCTCGATCGTCAGAATATGCCCGCGCTCGGACTCGTTGCGGTAGTCGAGCATGGCGGCAAGCGTCGTCGACTTGCCCGAACCCGTGGGGCCAGTGACCAGACACAGCCCGCGCGGGGTCATTGCGATGTCCTTGAACACCTCGGGCGCCTTGAGCTGATCGAGCGTGAACACTTCGTTCGGAATCACGCGGAAGGCTGCGCTCATGCCCCGGTTCTGCATGAACGCGTTGACGCGGAAGCGGGCGATGTCGCCGAGCGCGAAGGAAAAGTCGAGCTCCAGATGCTCCTCGAACAGCTTGCGCTGGGTGTCGTTCATGATGTCGTAGATCATCGCCTGCACTTCGCGGGGCTCGAGCGGCGGCATCTTGATCCGGGTCATGTCGCCGTGGATGCGGATCATCGGCGGTTCGCCCGCCGAGATGTGCAGATCGGAGGCGTTGTTTTTGACCGTGAAGGCAAGAAGTTCGGATACGTCCATGTCCCCTCCGCTGTCGCTTGCTCGACCAGCCAAGAGATTAGCAGTTATCCGTTCGGCCGCAAGCAGACCGCGAAGTTACCGCGAGGTGTTCTCATTCGTACCGCGCTCCAGCAGGGCCTCCATCTCCGGATTGGCATGAAGGCGTCCATCGGCGTCCACCACGAGTGCCGGCATGCCCCGGGGAAGGCGCGCAAGTCCCTGAGGCCCCATCACGAACAGGGCCGTGCACCAGGCATCGGCCAGCATCGCGTCCCGGGCCACGACGGTGGCGCTTCTTGCACGCCCCGCAGGCCAGCCCGTCGCCGGATCGAGAATGTGGTGGTAGCGCCGCCCGCGCCAGACGAAATAGCGTTCGTAGTCGCCGCTCGTCACCACGCTCCGGTCTGCGGACAGCGCGAGCACACCCAGAACCCTTCCTTCGGCGCGTGGATCGCGGATGCCGATCCGCCACGGTCGCCCGCCGGCGTCCCCAAGCAAGCGCATGTCGCCGCCGGCGTTGATCATCGCATGCCGGATGCCGTGGTCTTTAAGCGTCCGGATGCCCTCGTCGATGATGTATCCCTTCGCAATGCCCCCGAAATCGGCCTGGCAGCGGGCATCCAGCCGGATCCATCCGTCCGGGGTTTCCCGGAAGCATTCCGCGGGCGGAACGAGCTCCCGGATCCGCGCCGGATCCGGCGGCGCGTTCGGAGGCGGGTCGTCGGAGAAGCCCCAGAGCAGGTTCAGCGCACCCAGGCCGACATGAAAGGCATGGCCGCTTGCCCGTTCGACCGAAAGCGCTGCTTGCAGCACGGTTGCCGCATCCCTGGAAAGTCGCACCGCCTTGCCGACCGGGGCGCGGTTCAGACGCTTGACCGTGTTGTCCGCGGCGCCGTGAATGGTCAGCGCATCGCTCAGTTCCTGCATGCGCGCGGCGGCGGCGCGAATGGCCTGCTGTGCCCGATCCCTGTTTTCGTCTACCACGACGAACTCCACGAGCGTTCCCATCATGAAGCGGGTTTCGCGCACCGGCTCATTGCCGTGGTGGCAGCCAGGAAGCGCGAAGACCAGCAGCGCAAGGCAGAAACGGAGGAGAACTCGGAAGATCCGCATCAGCGATGCATGCTTGCCGTTGCGTTCGATTGCGCAAGGCTTGCGGCCCGGCCCAAAATACCCGAGAATTTCGCTCAGGTATTCCGGCAATGGAGGTACACATGGCCCTGACGCTCACCGAGGCTGCCGCCGAAAAGATCAAGGATCTGCTCGCCCGGGAAAACGATCCGAATCTCCACCTCCGGGTGTTCGTCACCGGGGGCGGATGCTCGGGATTCCAGTACGGCTTCACCTTTGACGATCAGATCAAGGACGACGATGCGAAAATCGAGGCGCATGGCGTGACCCTGCTGGTCGATCCGATGAGCCTGGGCCTTCTTGAGGGGGCGGAAATCGACTATCAGCGCTCGATCCAGGGCGAATCCTTCGTGATCCGGAATCCGAACGCGGCCTCCACCTGCGGCTGCGGGAAGTCGTTCACGCCGAGCGAGTCCGGCGGCTGCGCCTACGCCGGCTGATCCTCATCCACGGAATTCCTGACCGCGTCCCGCGCTTGCGCTAGACTGCCGCGCATGGGCACGGCGCTGGAGATACGCGGTCTTTCCAAAACCTACCGGGGCGGTCGACGGGCGCTGTGCGAGGTGGACCTTTCGGTCGAGGAGGGGAGTTTCTGCGCCCTGCTCGGGCCCAACGGCGCGGGCAAGAGCACGCTGATCAACATCCTGGCCGATACGGTCACGCCGGATGCCGGAGACATCCACCTGTTCGGCCGCGATCTTCGCGCCGAACGCGCCTGGTGCAAGCGGCGGCTGGGCGTGGTGCCTCAGGAAATCGCCTTCGACCCGTTCTTCACTCCGCGGGAGATTCTCGGCATCACCTCGGGCCTGTTCGGCGTCCGCCCGGACTGGCGCTGGATCGACGAACTGCTCGAGCGCATGGAGCTGGCCGCCCATGCGCGCAAGCTTACGCGGCAGCTTTCCGGAGGCATGCGGCGCCGTCTGCTCGTCGCCCAGGCACTGGTGCACCGGCCGAGGCTCGTGATTCTCGACGAGCCGACCGCCGGCGTGGACGTCGAGCTCCGGCGCAGGCTCTGGGACTTCATGCGCGAGCTGAACCGCGAAGGGATGACCATTCTGCTGACCACCCACTATCTTGAAGAGGCCGAGGAGCTTTGCGAAAAGGTGGCCATCATCAACCGCGGCCGGCTGATCGCGGCGGCACCGATGCGCGAGCTGATGCAGAAGGTGGCCGCAAGCCGCCTCTGGCTGCGCTACGAACGGGCTCCGGATCCCGCGATCGTTCAGGCCCGGCTGGACGGGCTGGATGCCTGGGTGCAGGACGGGCTGGTCTGCCTGCCGATGAAGCGCGAGGGGGAGCGTTCCAACTTCCACGAGATCTACACGCGGGCGGTCGCGGCACTCGGCGAGCCTATCGACGCCGGTGTTGCCCAGGAGGATCTCGAGGACGTATTCCTGCGCCTTACCGGCGAGCCGCCCTCGAACGAGGCGGAACGCGAGGCGATGCATGCCGCTCATTAACCCGTACGGATGCTGGACGCTGTTCGTCAAGGAAACGCGCCGTTTCCTGCGCGTGAAGATGCAGACCATCGTGGCGCCCGCGCTGACCGCGGTGCTGTATCTGATCGTGTTCCGCTACGCGATGGGGCACCGCGAGGTTCCGGGACTTCAGGTGGACTATTTCACCTTCCTGATTCCGGGCCTGGTGATGATGTCGATGCTTCAGAACGCCTTTGCCAACACCTCGAGCTCGATGATCATGGCCAAGGTCATGGGCGTGCACATCTACCTCTTGATGGCGCCGCTGTCCGCGTTCGAGGTCGTGCTCGCGCATCTGGCCGCCGCGGTCGTGCGCGCGTTCGTCGTGGCCGGCGTGCTGCTGGCCGTGCTCGTACCGTTCGCCGATCTGCCGATGGCCGCCCCCGGTCTGATTCTGCTGTATGGTCTGGCCGGCTCGCTGATCATGGGCGGCCTCGGCCTGATCGGGGGCATGTGGTCGCAGAAGTTCGACGACATGGCGCTCGTCAACAACTTCGTGATCCTGCCGCTGACCTTTCTTTCGGGCGTGTTCTATTCGATCGAGCAGCTGCCTCCGTTCTGGCAGCAGGTCAACCGCCTCAATCCGTTCTTCTACCTGATCGACGGATTCCGCGCCGGCTTTATCGGCGTGGGGGACACCGAACCGCTGGCGGCCGTCGGCGTCGTGATGTTCGCCGCCGCCGTCGTCTGCCTGGCCTGCTGGTGGCTGTGGCGGATCGGCTGGCGTCTCAAGGACTGATGCCGAAGGCTTCCCGAAGCAGATCCCGGCGCAAGAGCGCGGCCTGGTATCAGCGGCATGTGCGCGATGCCCACGTCCGCCGGGCGAAGGCCGAGGGCAAGCGGTCGCGGGCCGCGTTCAAGCTGACCGAAATCCTCGATCGCTTTTCGCTGCTGCCGGGGCCGGAAGCGGCGGTGGTCGAGCTCGGCTGCGCGCCGGGTTCCTGGACGGCCGAGATCGCCGCGCGCCTCGGCCCCCACGGACTGCTGATCGGGGTGGACCGGCTCGGGATGGAGCCGGTGGAGGGCGCAAGCTTCATCCAGGGCGACATCATGGAGCCCGGGGTGCGCGCCGCCATCGAACAGGCGCTGGAGGGGCGCCCGGTCGATCTCGTGCTGTCGGACATGGCGCCGGATCTGAGCGGAAACCGCGTCGTGGATCAGGCCCGGATGAGCGCGCTGAACGAGCTGACGCTCGATTTTGCGGTCAATCACCTGCGCCGCGGCGGCTCGCTGCTGCTCAAGAGCTTTCAGGGAAGCGAGTTCGAGGCCTTCCGGAAGGAGATGCAGGGCTGGTTCGCGACGGTCCGGGCGATCAAGCCCCGGGCAAGCAGAAAGGAATCCAGCGAGATCTACCTGCTGGGGCTGGGCTTCCGCACCGCCTGAGCCTCGCGCCCGCAGTCGGAGCTAGGGCGTAAACCTGGCCCAGTCGGGCAGACGCCAGAGGTCCACGCCCAGCGCCCAGGAGCCGAGCGAGGCCACGAGCCCCGTGACCAGAAGCACGCCGGCGAGATTCAGGATCAGGCCGGTCGTCGCCATGTCACGCACCCGCAGTCTTCCCGATCCGAACACGATCGCGTTGGGCGGCGTGGCCACCGGAAGCATGAAGGCGAGCGAACAGGAAATCGTCGCCGGGATCATCAGGAGCAGGGGATGCAGCCCGAGCGCGACCGCAACCGCGGCGACGACCGGGAGGATCGTTTCGGCGGTCGCGGTATTCGAGGTCAGTTCGGTGGCGAAGGTGACGGTCAGGCACAGCATTGCGATCACGGCCAGCACCGGCATTCCCGCAAGCGCCGAGGCATGGCCGGCGATCCAGGAGGCAAGCCCGGACTCGCGGATCCCGGTGGCCAGGGCAAACCCGCCGCCGAACAGCAGCACGATGTCCCACGGAACCCTGCGCAGCGCCTCGCCATCCAGGAGCCGCTCGCCCTTTGCATTGCCCGGCAGCAGAAACAGCCAGAGCGCCATGAACACCGCCACCGCGCCGTCGTTCAAGAGCCCATGGTGGGGAAGCAGCGACTCCCAGCCCGGAATCACGCTGTCGCCAAGTCTGAGATCGGCGCGGGTAAGCCACGCCAGCGCAAGCAGCACGAACACGATCGCCACGCGGCGCTCGGCCGGCGTGATCGGCCCCAGGGCCTCAAGCTCGGCCTTCAGGCGCCCGGCGGGCACGGATTCCGCCAGCGTGCGGGGCAGGAAACGCCGACAGAGCAGGCCGTAGACCAGGAGAAAAAAGGCGAGGGAAATGGGTAGGGCGAGCACCATCCACTGGTTGAAGGCCAGCTCCGGCGCCCCGGGAAAGCTGATGGCGAGAATCCGCACCAGCGACAGATTCGGCGGTGTGCCGACCAGCGTCACAATGCCGCCGATGCTCGCCGCATAGGCCACGCCCAGGAGCCATGCCACGGCAAGCCGTCGCAGCAGGCCGGGGTCCATGCGGCGCTCGAAGCTGTCCAGCACGGCCAGCACGAGCGGCACCATCATCATCGTCGTCGCGGTGTTCGAAATCCACATCGACAGCAGCGCCGTCGCCCCCATGAATCCCAGCAGCATCCGTCGGGGAGAGGCGCCCACGCGAATGAGAAGCGCCAGCGCAAGCCGCCGGTGCAATCCCCAGCGCTGCATCGCGATTGCGACCAGGAAGCCCCCGACGAACAGAAAGATCACCGGATTGACGTAGGTGCCGGCGACGGCCTTTCCGTGCATGACGCCGAACAGCGGAAAGAGCACCAGCGGCAGCAGGGCGGTCGCGGCAAGCGGCACGACCTCGAACACCCACCACACGACCATCCAGACCGCCGCGGCCGCGCACCATCCGGCGGCGGGGTGCCCGGGCACGTTCAGCGCAAGTCC
>CAYNLY010000016.1:0-27108 GCA_964398225.1 uncultured Zetaproteobacteria bacterium | reverse complement strand
AGCCTTCGGGCGAGATTGTCCAGCACGCCGTTGATGAAGCGCATCGGCGCCTCGCCCGCATAGGCGCGCGCAAGCTCCAGCGCCTCGTTGATCACGACCCGGTAGGGTATCTCGAGACGGTGCCTGAGTTCCCAGACGGCCAGGCGCAGCACGTTGAGCTCGACATGAGCCACCGAACGCAGACTCCGCCCGCGCACCGCGCCCTCGATCAGCGCATCGATCTCCTTCCGGTCTTCGGCCACGCCGTAGACAGCCTCGCGCAGATAGTCCGCGTCCTGCCCCTTGCGTTCGGGAAGCTGCAACCGGTCGTTCAGCAGCTGCGGAAGCATCGCGTCGTCGCACTCGGCCGCATGCCAGGCGTAGAGCACTTCGAGCGCCGACTCGCGCGCCTGATGCCGGTTCGCCATCAGTCCTTTCTGCCTGCGCGCGCAAGCGCGCGCGCCATTTCAACCGCCGCCAGCGCGGCCTCCGCGCCCTTGTGCCCGTGACGGCCGCCGATGCGCTCCAGCGCCTGCTCTTCGGTGTCCACGGTCAGCACGCCGTTGCCCACGCCGACGTCCCCGCGCAGCGCCACCCGGCCGATGCCGTCCATCGCCACGCGGCAGACATGATCGAAGTGGGCGGTGTCGCCGCGGATCACGCAGCCCAGGCAGACGATGGCCTGCACGCGGCCGCTGTCGGCGAGCCGCATCGCAACTCCCGGAATCTCGAGCGCCCCCGGCACATGAAACACCTCGATCGCCCCGGGATCCGCTCCGTGCTTGACGAGCGCCCGGCGCGCGCCGTTCACAAGCTCTTCCGTGATCCGGGCGTTGAACCGGGAGGCGACGATCCCGATCCGGAGGCCTGTGGCATCCACATGCTCGAATCCCGGCGCATCCAGGCTCATGACCGCTCCTTTCCGGGCCGGTCCACGGCCTCGAGCAGGTGCCCGAGCTTGTCGCGCTTCGTGCGCAGGTAGTGGATGTTGTCCTCGTGCGCGCCGACCTCGAGCCGCACGCGCTCGACGACCTCGAGCCCGTACCCGTCCAGCGCGATGATCTTCTTCGGATTGTTCGTCATCAGCCGCAGCTTGCGCAGCCCCAGATCGCGCAGGATCTGCGCCCCGATCCCGTAGTCGCGCAGATCCGCCTTGAACCCGAGCTTCCGGTTGGCCTCGACCGTGTCGTGGCCTGCGTCCTGAAGCTGATAGGCGCGCAGCTTGTTCAGCAGCCCGATCCCCCGGCCTTCCTGGCGGAGATAGAGGATCACGCCCGTGCCCTCCTCGGCGATGCGGCGCATCGCCGCATGCAGCTGCGAACCGCAGTCGCATCGGCGGGATGCGAACACGTCGCCGGTCAGGCATTCGGAATGCACGCGCACAAGGCAGGGTTCATCGGCGCTCGGACGCCCCATGACCAAGGCGACATGCTCGGCCCGGTCCACCTCGTTGGAATAGCCGATCATCCGGAACTCGCCGAACTCCGTAGGCAGCCGGACCTCGACCTCCCGGCGGATCAGGCAGTCGTGTTTCAGCCGGTGGCGGATGACGTCGGCGATGCAGCCGATCTTGAGCCCGTGCCGGCGCGCGAACTCCATCAGCTCGGGCATCCGGGCCATCGTGCCGTCGTCGTTCATGATCTCGCAGATCACGCCGGCGGGCTTGAGCCCCGCCATCCGCGCCAGATCCACGCTGGCCTCGGTGTGGCCCGCGCGCACGAGCACGCCGCCGTCCCGGGCCATCAGCGGAAACACGTGCCCGGGCGTGTGAATGTCCTCGGGCTTCGCGTCGTCGCGGATCGCGGTGCGGATCGTATGCGCGCGGTCGAACGCGGAGATCCCGGTCGTCACGCCTTCGGCGGCCTCGATCGAGACCGTGAAGTTCGTCTTGAACTTCGCATTCGGATTCGAAACCATCAACGGAAGCTTCAGCTTCTCCACCTGTTCACGCGTCAGCGCCAGGCAGATCAGGCCCCGTCCGTGGGTCGCCATGAAGTTGATCGCCTCGGGCGTGGCCCATTCCGCGGCCATCACGAGGTCGCCCTCGTTCTCGCGGTCGGCGTCGTCGGCCAGGATGATCATCCGGCCGCACCTGAGCTCCTCGATCAGTTCCTCGACGCTCGCAAGTTTCATCCGCCCTCCTGGCAGGCCATCAGGCGCTCGACATAGCGCCCGATCAGATCGGTTTCGAGGTTCACCTCGTCCCCGGGCTCAAGGCGCCCCAGGGTCGTATGCTGGAGCGTATGCGGAATCAGGTGCACGGTAAAGCGCGCGTCCTCCACCCGATTCACGGTCAGACTCACGCCGTCCACGGCCACCGAACCCTTCGCCACCAGATAGCGCGCAAGCGCCCGGGGCGCCTCGATCGTCAGGCCGCGCTGTTCCGATGCCGGCTCGTCGCGCACCTCGAACACCCGGCCGATGCCGTCGATGTGGCCGGTCACCCAGTGTCCGCCCAGCGGATCCCCCACGCGAAGCGCGGGCTCCAGATTCACCGGATCGCCCGTCTCCAGTCGCGAAAGCGTCGTGCAGGCCAGCGTTTCCCGGCCCAGGGTGACCCGGAACGCCCCTTCCTCAAGCCCGGTCAGGGTCAGGCAGCAGCCCTGAACCGCGACCGAATCCCCGGGGCGCAAGCGGCTCAGATCGAGCTTCGTCTCGATGCGGAGCCTGCGCGCATCCTTTTGCGATTGGACCCTGGTGATGCGGCCCACGTCCTGAACGATGCCGGTGAACACCCTGCGAAGCCTAGCCCCGCGCGCCGTTCCCGCCAGCCCCGGGTTCCAGCCGCACCTCGCGCCAGGCATCGAGCAGAGGGAAATAGAGGCCGGCGCGGATCTCCCGCCCTGGCTCCATACGGCGCAGAATCCGGGCGTAGCGCTCAAGCTGCGGCCGGTGCCGGGCTTCCTCGCTGTCCAGAAAGGCCTCGAGATCGCCGCCCTCGTGCGTCGCCGTCTTGTAGTCGACAATCCAGCGCACGCCATGTTCGTCAATGAAGCTGCGGTCGAGCTGGTGGCGCGCCAGCCGCCCGGCATCGTCCTCGGCCAGGGCCCACTCGGCATGCGCCTCCCGGTGGTGCCCGGAGAGAATCCAGCGCCCCCGTTCGCTTTCCAGGGTCCGGACAAGCCCCTCCCGGCAGCGATCAAGTGCCTCCTCGAGCATCGCGCCCGAAAGCCCCTCGGCGATCAGATCCCGGCGCATCTGTTCGACTTCCGCATCGAACGCGCCTTCGTGCCATTGTTCGACACCCCGCCGCGCAATCCGGCAGAGCGCGGCGTGGATGGCCGTGCCCACCGGCGCGGCCAGCGGGCCCGCCCACTGAAACTCGACGGCGGCGCCGGGCGCTTCCGACTCCTCCACCGGCCTCGGAGCATCCGGCTGATGCCTCATCCGCAACGGTTCGAACACGAGGGACTCGGCCTCGCGCTCGGGCACCGGCACCCGCTCCACGACCGCGGGTCCGCAGCCCAGACCGGCATCGACGAGCAGTTCCAGCGGCGTGCCCTTCCCCGGACGGTCGTTGCTCAGGTGTCCCACGAGATGAAGCTCCCGTTCGGCCCTTGTGGCCGCCACATAGAGAAGCCTTCTCGATTCCTGATCATCCTTGGCCTTTTCGATGGACTGAACGAGCCGGTACAGCCCCCCGTCGCCGCCCGCGCGGTCGCGGGCCGCAAGCAGCCAGCGGGTTCCCGAGCTCAGGCTCACCTCGGTATAGACGACCGGCGGCGGCGTCTCCTCCCGCCCGCTGCGGCGCCCAAGCCCGGGCAGAATCACGACCTCCCACTGAAGCCCCTTGGCTCCGTGCATGGTCAGAAGCTCCACCTCCGCCCCCTCGCCCGCCGGGGGCGGAGGCGCGTATCCGTCGCGGATGGCCGCGTTCAGCCGGTCCACATCCACCCAGCCCGCCTGCTCGACCGATTCCAGCACCTCGAGAAACCGTCGGATGTCCCGCCGGGATCCGGGCCCGAACCATTCCGGAAGACGCCAGCGGCCGGCAAGATCGTCCACGATGGCCCCAAGCGGGCGGCTGCCCAGCCGGTCGAGCGCCCCGAGAAGGTCGACGCGCACCGAATCGGCGCGGGGCCAGCGCGCCTCGAGAAGCATCCGGCCGACCGGTCCGTCGTCCTTGCCTTCCAGTGCGCGGACAAGCCAGGGAAGATCGAGCCCGGCGATCGGCGCGCGGGCCAAGGCAAGCCAGGCCAGGTCGTCCGCCGGATGCATCAGCGCGCGCACGAGGCTTAAAAGCAGCCGGACAACCGGCCGGTCCTCGAGCGGGAAGACGTCGATCGCGCGGTAGCCTATTCCGCGCCGCTCCAGCATCTCGCCCAGGCTCCGGAGATGGCTCCGCGAGCGCACGAGCACGCCGATGCGCCGGCCTTGCATGCCCTCGATCAGCTCCGCGGTCCGCCGCATTTCGGCCTCCGCGTCCGCCTGCTCAAGCAGGTGCAGACGCACCTCGCCCGGCGCATCGCTGCGCGCAGCCCGGCTTTCCGCGTACGCCACCCAGCCCATGACCGGATCGTTCGCGGGCGGAAAGATCGACCGGAAGCGATCGTTCACCCACGCAACCACGGGCGGCGCGCTCCGGAAGTTGCGGGTAAGCCTCAGAAACCTGAGTTTCACGGGCAGTCCGATCTCGTTGTTGCAGGCGCGGACGAACAGCCCCACTTCGGCCTTCCGGAAGCGGTAGATGGACTGCATCGGATCGCCGACGAGAAACACCGTCCGCCCGTCGCCGGGCGTCCAGCCCTCGGTCAGACGGTTCAGCAGCCGGACCTGGATCTCGTTCGTGTCCTGAAACTCGTCGACCAGCACGTGCTGAATGCGGTAGTCGAGCTTGAGCAGAAGCTCGCCGGGGGGCTGGTCACCGCCGCCGAGCGCATCGAGCGCGCGCAGCGCGATTTCCGTGTGGTCGCACTGTCCGGTCTCGGCAAAAACGAGCTGCAGCCTTGCCGCGGCCGCAAGCATCAGCTCCATCAGATCCTTCAGGCGCCGGAACTCGTCCTCGTGGACGTTTTCGGGAAGCGTCCGAACCTCGGCCAGACGTTCGACCGTCTCCGGCTCATCGGCGAGCTCCTCAAGCAGAACGAGAAGCCGCTCCTTTTCCTCGCTTTTGGGGGGAAAGCCCAGGCCCTTGTTGATGCCCCCGGGTTTCCGGAGCTTTCCATCGCCGGTGAAAACGATCGCAAGCAGCGCATGCCAGACGGGCAGATCCTCAAGGCCGCAGCCGGGAGCGCGACCGGGCGGTGCGCCTTCCTCATTTCCGAGATTGCGCGCGGCAAGCCGCGCAAGCTCCGCCAGTTCCCGCAGCCGGCCCTCGCCCAGCGCGTCTCTTGCGCCGGCAAGCCGCTCCTCGATGAACCGGCACAGCCCCTCGCGCTGTGCCTGAAGGAAGGCGTCCGCATCCTGCGCGCTTGCCAGCGCATGCCGAAGCCACTGGTCGCGCACGGACAGCATGCGCGCAAGCATCCGGACCAGGGCCTCAAGCCGGTTGTCGAAGTCGAGAAGCACGCGGCCGAACGCCTCGGCAAGCCGATCCGATCCCTCGAGGCAGTCCCGGACCAGCATCCGGACCGCGGCGTCGTACAGCATGCTCGGATCGTCCGAGGGCGCGAGGTCGCCGCCCAGACCGGCATGCAGCGGCAGCTGCCGGACGAGACCCATGCAGAAGGCGTCGATCGTCATGATCCGGAGTCGCGCCGGGTTCTCCAAAAGACGCCAGCCCATCTCGCGGTCGCGGGCGAGCGCCCGCGTCGCCAGCCTGTGGGTGCGCGCGGCGTGATCCTCGGCCGGGCAGGGTTCGGTCGCGGCCTTCTCCAGGCTCTGGATCACCCGTTCGCGCATCTCCGCCGCTGCCTTGCGCGTGAAGGTGAGGGCGAGAATGTTTTCGGGCCTTTCAACGCCCGCAAGCAGCGCCAGAAGCCGCTGGATCAGCAGCTCGGTCTTTCCGGATCCCGCGGGCGCCTGAACGATGAACGAGCCACGGACGTCCAGCGCCTGCTTGCGGACGCCGTCGTCCGTCGCCGCCGGATGATGCACTGCTCTGTTCATTCCCGATCCCCCCGATGCTGCGCAAGCGCGGCCTCGTCGATGCGGCAGACGATGCGCACCGGGCAGCGGGCGCAGTCCTGATCGCGGTCGCGGGGGCGGATTTCGGCAATCCCGCGCGTCATCTCGTCGGCAAGCGCCGCGAAAACCTCACGCCATTCTTCGATCCGCGCATCCCAGTCCTCGTCCTTAACCGGCCGGACGCCCGGAATGCCGGGCTCGCCCCGGCCCTCGCCCTTGAAGCGCGGTTCGTCGGCGCGCACGATCCCGTAGACCAGCGAATCGCAGCCTCGATCCTCCTGGCGCACGGCCAGCGCATACATCGGCATCTGCGGCTCCCGGGGCCGCTGGCCGTGCCAGGCAGAGGGCGCAGGCGCGTTTCCCGTCTTGTAGTCCACGAGGATGCGCCGGCCATCGGCCTCGTCCTCGCGGTCAATACGGATACGGAAGCTCAGTACGCAGTCGTTCGCCTCAAGCTCAAGCGTCCGATCATGCTCGCATGCCACGACGCGGAACGGGTCACGCGATGCCTCGCGCTCGATAAGCCAGGTGCGGATCAGCCGGACAAGACGCGCCTGTTCAATCGTCTGGATGCGGGCATCGAACGAGGAAAAAATCGCCCGGACGGCCTGCCCCGCGGCCGATTCGATGAGCCCGTCGAGGCTTCCCTCCTCGATCCGGCGCTTCAGCTCCCTGCTGGTTTTCAGCTCCCGCCAGACAAGCTCGAGCATCCGGTGCACGGCCTGCCCCTGCTGGGCCGGAGTCGGTCCCGGCTGCGTGGCATCGAGCTCCCGGGCCTTCAGCCGGTGCAGCACCACGTAGCGGAACGGGCATGCGGCAAGATCGCGGAACGCATGGCTTCCCCCGCGCATCGAATGCGTTCCGGCAGGCAGCGGAACGGCGGCATCCCGAACCGGCTCGGCCCGCTCACGGCCGGCGTTTGCCCCGCGGTCAGCCCCGGAAGGCGACGGAAGGCTTGCCGGGAGTCCGCGGATGCACGACGCCGGCCCCACCTCCGCATCGTCCCGGTGCCCGGGGAAGCTCGCTACAAACCTTGCCCGATCGCCCATCCGGCGGCGGAGCCGCACCAGCCATTGCCGGCTTTCCCGGGCCGCGAGCTCGGCATTCGCACAGGGCATCCCGAAGGCGACCTGGACATCCACGGGAATCCAGCCGTCGGGATCGGGCGGCGAAGGCCACCGGCGGTCGTCCATGCCCATGACCACGACGATGTCGGAGGCTGGAAGCGCTTCGTCGTGCCAAAGGCGGACGGCGATCGGAGCATTGCGGCCGATAGCCGGGGCCGGCCGCTCCAGCCGGTCGTCCAGCCAGGCGAGCCACTCCCGATGAGCCCGGCGCGCGCCCAGGGCATCGAGCCCGACCAGTTCGTGCAGCGCATCGCGAAAGGCGTTGCTGGCTAGAATCGCCTCGGGCTCATCAAGCCCTTCGAACCAGCCGGACGCCCGCAACAGATCCCCGACCATGGCCACCCAATCCGAGGCGCTCAGCCGCCCGGTGGGAAAGGCGCGAAGCGCCTCGATCAGGCCGGGCAGCATCGGGACCGCGTCCCGCTCCAGGCGCCCGGCCAGCTCCGCCAACGCAATGCGGTCCCGATTGAGCCGGCGGAATCCGGCATCGAGTGCCGCGCGCGCCCAGCGCTCGGCCGCGCCGCCGCGAAACAGGGGATTGAGCATCAGCCATTGCAGCTCCGAACGCGGAAGATGGCTTGCTCCGGCCAGCCCAAGCAGGCGGCGCGCCGCCGCGATCCGTGGATGCGCCCCCAATGGAAGCGCCGGCCAGTCGGCCGGCGGCAGACCGCGCCGCCCTGCCTCATCGACCAGCGCAGCCTCCAGCATCGATCGATAATCCGTCCAGTCGGGCACGAGCACCAGCACCCGGCGGCCGTTTGCGGCCGCATCCGAAGCGTACGCGGCAACCATCGCGCATTCCTGCTCGATGTCCCGGGCAGGGAGCACTTCGGAAAACCGCGGCTCGGATTCATCTTCGGCAACCTCAAGAATCCGGACCCCGGCCTTGGCGAGTGCCTGCAGCAACTCCCGGTCGGCGGGAACGAGCTCGGCCCATCCCGCGATCAGAAGATCGGGCACGGCCGGCCGAGCACCCCGCCCAAGCGCCTCGATCAACGCCCCGTGGAGCTCCGGGGCCGGAAGCCGCTCCATGGCCCGGCTCCGGTTCAGGACCGACCGGGCCCAGCACTTCAGCGCCTCGGCCTCACGGGTGCCGGCAAGCCGGGTTTCGGGGCAGCCATGGGCACGGACGAGCGCCCAGGAGCGCTGTAGGCTGCGGGCAAGCCCCGGGGTTGCGTTGGGTGCGTGCGCTGCATCCCGTCGCAAGGCCTCGAGCCACAGGGCCCGCTCCTGCACGCCGGTCAGCGGCACCGGAAGATCCAGCATCCGGGCCAGACGAGCCCGGAGCACCGCTGCCGAATGGACGCATTCGGCCGGTGCGATGCCGCCCGCCGATCGCACGAGGCGCATCAGCCAGCAGGCCGCATCGCCCCGGCCCGGCACCATCATCCAGGCGCCCTTGTTCAGCGCTTCAAGAGCCCCATCCGGATCGATGACGGGCCAGCCGTTCGTACGAGCGGCGCCCCCGCCTGCGCTTCGCGATCGCTCTCCTGAGTGCTTCATCCCCCGATGTTCGCACGCCTTGCCGGATGCGCAAGGGGCGTTTGTAGCCGCGCGTGACGCTTGATTTTTGGTCCGGTAGGTTCTTCAATAGGCAGTGGTGAATCCGTCGGCGCCGAAAGCAGCCGTCGACGGCCGCAAGTCGGCCGAGGAGGGAGCATGAGCAAAGTCAAGATTACTTGTCCGCGTTGCAAGGAAGTCTTCGAGACGGAAAAGGCCGATCTCTACGAGTGCCCGAAATGCGGCACGAATGTCCGCCCAAAGAACAAGCCGGTGGATCTGGACAAGACCCAGGTATTCGACACCTAGGTAAATCCCGCCTTCCGGCGAGCCGTCACCGGCCCCTGGCCGGCTAGGGCTCCGGCTCCCAGTGCCCGGGAACGACGCGCCCCTGTTCGTCGACATGCGCGGGCACATAGTGCCCCTTCGGGGATTCGGCCCGATCCAGCATGTACCACGCTCCGGCCGCGGACAGAAGCCCGAGAACGAACGCGAGCGGCCAGAACCAGCGCGGATGCCCGGAATCGACCGGTGTGACGTCGATGACCCGGTTCCGCTCACGCCTTGCCCGGAGCCAGGCGATCGCTAGGGGAATCATCGAGCGCAGCAGCATCATCACCAGGGCCGGCCCGAAGAAGAAGAGTGCGGCAATCAGAATCCGGCGCATCAGCGTCCCGCCAGTTCCCTGAGCCTCAGCGCATAGGCGGCCACATCCGGCTCCCCGCCCAGGCGCTGCGCAAAGTAGATCGTTTCCGCGAGAATCTCGAGCAGCAGGTGCAGCGCGGCATGGCGGTCGAGCCCCCGGCGCGTCATCAGATGCTCAAGCGCCGTCGCCGCCTCCGGTGGCTGCCGGGTCGCGATCTGTTCCTCCAGCGCAAGATGCAGGGATAGGTGCAGGTACGGATTCATTCCGTCGTCCGGGTGAAAGTCGCGGTCCAGAAAGCGTTCGCGATCATCGAACAGTCCGTGATATTCGGGGTGCATCTGGACGACCCGGACAATGCGCACCTCGAGCGCATTCAGCGGCAGACCGCGACGGAACTTGTCCCAGGCATCCCAGAACACGGCCCGATGCGCGCGCAGCGTCTCCCGGGAGGGCCCGGTCATTCGCCGCGCTCCTGGATGCGCCGGTGCGAAAGCACCGGCATCCGCGCCCGCAGTTCCCTAATCTGCGCACGCTGCATCACCGCGCAGGCGATCCCCTCCCCCTCGGCGCATTCGTCGAGCACGTCGCCCCAGGGATCGACGATCATCGAATGCCCCCAGGTCGTTCGACCGCCCGGATGCGCGCCCCACTGCGCGGCGGCCAGCACATAGGCCTGATTCTCGATCGCCCGGGCGCGAAGCAGGACCGACCAGTGCGCGCGGCCGGTGGGCACGGTGAACGCGGCCGGCACGGCAAAGGCATCGCAGTCCTGATCGGCATAACGCCGGTAAAGCTCGGGAAAGCGCAGGTCGTAGCAGATCGAAAGTCCGATCCGCCATCCTTCGATCTCGACGGACACAGGGGCCGCTCCCGGCACCGTCGAGTCCGATTCCCGGTATTGCTCCTCGCCGAGATCCACATCGAACAGGTGCATCTTGTCGTAGACCGCAACGAGGTTGCCGCCCGCATCGACGACGGGGCAGGCGTTGCGCACCCGGCCTTCGCGATCCGAGGCCAGCGGAATGCTTCCGCCGATGATCGCCAGCCCCAGCCGGGCGGCCTGCTCCCGCAGGAACGCGATCAGGCGCGACGAGGACTCGGGCTCGGCAAGCCGCCGGCGGGAATCCTCGTTCCGGTCCATGAAGGCGAAATTTTCGGGCAGCAGCGCGAGCTTCGCGCCACGGCTGGCCGCCAGCCCCAAAAGTGCCGCGGCGCGCTCGAGATTGCAGCCTGCGTCGCAGCCGCTGTTCATCTGGATGCATGCCACCCGCATTCCGGCCCGCCTTTCCGGAGGTCCTCAGGCGCCGCCGGCGAAGCGGCCGATGCCCAGCAGGCGCCCGAGATTCGCGTTTTCGTCCACGACCGGCACGAGCTTGCCGTCCAGCGCGCTCATCAGGGTCATCATGCCCGGGCCGTGGCCGGCCAGCGGCGAATCGGAGTGCACGACGATCCCGATCGTCACCGCCCCCTTTCGATAGGTGCGCCCGTAGATGTTGTCGTGATCCATGACCGCGACGAAATCGCCGAAGCGCAGCCGGTCCAGGCCGTATTCCTTCACGACCGACTCGTCGTGGCAGAGGATGTCGTAGTCTCCGGTCGTGACCGACAGCGCGCCGATGCCCGAGCCCATCGCAAAACCGGGCACGATCACGTGCACCGGCACCTCGATCCTTCCGTCGTTCCGCTCCCTGAGCCCCCAGGCTTCGAGCACATCCGGATCGAGGTTGTACAGATGCACCTCCGGATGATCGAGCAGCTTGAGCCCCTGGCCGAAGGCGCGGATCAGGAACTTGTCGTCGAGCGTGAGCCTGTCGAGCACCTCGTCGGGGAAATCGATCATCAGATGCTCGACGCCGCCGTGATGACCGAGCACGGTGCCTTCCGCGCCCTTGGCCTCGCCCGTGACCACGCGCGCCTTGTTGCCGCAGCAGGCCAGAAACTGGTAGCCCGCCTCGGCCTTTCGGTTCTTGTGCACCAGGGTCGTGGACACGCCCGGCTCGATATGCTCGCCCATCCAGCCGAACACCGAGTCCCCGATCTTCACGTTGTAGGTGATGCCGCCGGTCGAAGGCCAGGCAAAGAGTTCCCCGGACGCCCCGACCTCGAACGGCGCCCACTGATTGGCGGGCGACACACCGCCCTGAACCGCCGTCATCACCAGACGGTCGCGGTTGGTTCTCAGGCTCATCGGACCTCCTCTTCGATTGTGAAACGCTTGAGCGCATTGTGCGTCGTCGCTTTCGCCAGCTCGGCAAGCGGCATGCCCCGCTCGCGCGCGATGCACTCGGCGACATGGCGGACGAACGCCGGCTCGTTGCGCCGGCCGCGTACCGGTTCCGGCGCGAGATACGGGGCATCGGTCTCGATCAGAAGCCGATCGAGCGGAATCGAGGCGGCGACGCGCCGGAGTTCCTCGTTGCGCCGAAACGTGACGTTGCCCGAAAACGAGATCGACATGCCCAGATCGAGCGCGCGCCGCGCGGTCTCCATCGTCGAGGAGAAGCAGTGCATGATGCCGCCGCAGCGCTCGATGCCTTCTTCCCGCATGACCTGAAGCGTCGCCTCATCGGCATCGCGCATGTGCACGATGACCGGCTTTTCAACTTCGATGGCCGCGCGAATGTGGGTGCGGAAGCGGGCCTGCTGAACCTCGGGCGGCACCCGATGGCGGAAAAAATCCATGCCGGTCTCGCCCAGGGCGACGCATGCCGGATCCGAGGCAAGTTCCACGAGGCGCTCCACGGTCGGCTCCTCGTCGGCCGGATGATTGGGATGCACGCCCACCGAAAACCACACCCCGCTATGTTCGTCTGCCAGCCGCCTGAGCCGCGGGTGCTGCTCAAGCTCCACGGCCACGACCACGCAGCGCGTGACGCCTGCGGCGCGCATGCGCGCAAACACCTCGTCGAGGTCGTCCCGGAAATGCGGAAAATCGATGTGGCAGTGCGTGTCGAACAGCTCGATCGAATCAGTCATCGCGCATGATCGCCCGCAGATGCTCGAGCCGTACATAGTCCAGATCGCTCAGCCCGTGCGGGTTCTGAAAGACATGGATCGGCGGCAGATCCGGCTCGCCCAGCTCGGAGACGACGAGATCGGCGCCGGAGAAGTCGTGATCGCGGGTGTAGTCGTTGACCGTGACCACGCACTTGAGCCCGGCCGCGGCGGCCGCCTTCCAGCCGTTGCCGGAATCCTCCATCGCCAGCGTTTCACGCGGCGAAACCCCGAGCCGGTCCATGGCGTAGGTGTAGATGTCCGGCGCGGGCTTCTTGGCCGGTACGATGTCGCCGGCGGCCAGCACCGCGAAGCGGTCGAACCACTCGGGCCCCAGCGAATGCTCGATCAGGGCATCGAGCGCGGCCGGCGTCGTCGTCGTCGCAACGCCCAGCGTAATCCCGGCCTGATACGCCTCCTCGAGCAGCCGCCGCACACCCGGCCGCAGCGGAATGCGGCCCGATGCGATCAGCGACTGGTAATGCTCGGTCTTGCGCGCGTGAAGCCGCGCGATCTCGTCCGCATCGGGCACGGGCAGGCCACGGCGCTCGTAATCGTAACGAATCCGCTCCTTGCCGCCCGTCACGGCCAGCAGCTCGCCGTAGGTCTCGACGTCCCAGCGGCGGTCGAGCCCGGCTTCCTCGAAGGCCAGATTGAAGGCCACGCGGTGACCGTCCCGCTCGGTGTCCGCAAGCGTGCCGTCCACGTCCCAGAGGATGCATCGGAGCTCGGTCATGGGTTCCTCCATACCGCCGGACCTTGGCAGGCGGATGCCTTGCATCCAGAATTCCGGCATGGGCCATTTTGATGTGGACACGCATTTCCGCAACCCCGAAACGGCTACGGGCAAACCCGCGCTCAAGCGCCCCCGGATGTACCGGGTGGTCATGCTCAACGACGACTTCACGCCGATGGACTTCGTCGTCGACATCCTGATCCGCTACTTCCAGAAATCGCCCGCCGAGGCCACAAGCCTGATGCTGCGCGTGCACACGAAAGGCAGCGCGGTCTGCGGCGTCTATCCGCGGGAGATCGCCGAATCGAAGCTCGCGCTCGTCGAGGGGACTAGCCGTGAGCACGGTCATCCGCTACGCTGTGTCATGGAGCCCGAACCCGAGGAATAGGCCCTCCGCCATGACCGGAATCACGGATCGCCGGCGGAACGGGCGCCAGAATCGGGAGCGCACGGCAGGATTCATCGGGCTTTCATGATCCTGCGCGATGATCGGGACGTGCGGCGTGCGCCGCATGCGGAAACAGGCCAGTCGGCAGCAAGGGGTGGCCCATGGGCATGTTGAGCGAGGAACTCGAGCAGACACTGAACGAGATCTTCCGCGCCGCGCATCTGCGCCGCAACGAGTTCGTCACCGTCGAGCACCTGCTGCTGGGACTGCTCGACAACCCGACGGCGCGCCAGGTGCTGCTGGGCTGCGGAGCCGATCTGGACGTGCTGCGCCGGCAGCTGAACGACTTCATTCGGGATCATGTCGCGATCCTGCCCGAAGAGGCCGGGGAGACGACCGCAAGCGTCGCCTTGCAGCGGGTGATCCAGCGCGCGGTCATGCATGTTCAGGCATCCGGCAAGCGGGAGGTTACCGGCGCGCACGTGCTCGTGGCCATCTTTTCCGAAAAGGACTCCCACGCCGTCTATTTCCTGAACCGCATGGGCATCACGCGCCTGGACGTCGTCAGCTACATCGCGCACGGCGCGATGCGCGACGAGGTGACCGGCCCGCGCGAGGCCTCGCCGGGCTCGAATGTCGAGGAACGGGAACAGAAGCAGGGATCGGCGCTGGCACGCTTCTGCGTCGATCTGAGCGCCCGGGCTGCTGCCGGGCTGATCGACCCGCTGATCGGCCGCGAGGCGGAGCTTGAACGCTGCATGCATGTGCTCGCACGCCGGCGCAAGAACAATCCGCTGCTCGTCGGCGAGGCCGGCGTCGGCAAAACCGCGATCGCCGAGGGGCTGGCCCTGATGATCGAGGAGGGCCGCGCGCCCGAGGTGATGCAGGGCGCCCGGATCTATGCGCTGGACATGGGCGCGCTTCTCGCCGGCACGAAATACCGCGGCGATTTCGAGGAGCGCCTGAAGGCCGTCCTTGCCGAGCTCAACCGGGCCCCGGGGGCGATCCTGTTCATCGACGAAATCCACACGATCATCGGCGCCGGCGCGGCGAGCGGCGGCACGATGGATGCGTCCAACCTGCTGAAGCCGGCGCTGGCGAACGGCGAACTGCGCTGCATTGGTGCAACGACCTACCAGGAATACCGCAATCTGTTCGAGAAGGACCGGGCGCTGTCGCGGCGCTTCCAGAAGATCGACGTGCCCGAGCCTTCCGTCGAGGAGACGATCGAGATCCTCAAGGGGCTCAGACCCCGCCTCGAGGAACATCATCACGTGCGCTACTCGCAGGCAGCGATCGAACAGGCCGCCCGGCTTGCGAAGCGGCATCTGCACGAGCGCAACCTTCCGGACTCGGCCATCGACGTGCTCGACGAGGCCGGCGCGGCTCTGCGCCTGAAGGGCGGCGGGAAGCGCAGGCAGGTGACCGTGCAGCAGATCGAGGCGACGGTCGCGCGCATGGCACGCATCCCGCCCCGGCAGGTGTCCGCATCCGACAAGCGGCAGCTGAAGAACCTCGAACGCGACCTGAAGCTCGCCGTCTTCGGTCAGGACCGGGCCATCGAAATGCTGGCCGACGCGATCAAGCTTTCGCGGGCGGGGCTTGCGCACCCCGAAAAGCCGGTGGGCTCGTTCCTGTTCACCGGACCGACCGGCGTCGGCAAGACCGAAGTTGCCCGGCAGCTGGCCCGGATTCTGGGTGTGGAACTGATCCGCTTCGACATGTCCGAATACATGGAGCCGCATACGGTGTCGCGGCTGATCGGCGCCCCGCCCGGCTATGTGGGCTTCGATCAGGGCGGCCTGCTTACCGAGGCGATCGTCAAGCATCCGCACTGCGTGCTGCTGCTCGACGAAATCGAAAAGGCCCATCCGGACCTGTTCAATCTGCTGCTGCAGGTGATGGACCACGGCAAGCTTACGGACAACAACGGCCGTTCGGCCGACTTCCGTCACGTCGTGCTCATCATGACGAGCAACGCCGGGGCCTTCGAGATGCAGAAGGCGACGGTGGGCTTCACGCCCCAGCCCCGAACGGGCGAGGACGAACAGGCGATCCGGCGACTGTTCACGCCCGAGTTCCGCAACCGGCTGGATGCGATCATCCCGTTTGCGCCTCTCGACGAGCAGACGATCCTGAACGTCGTGGACAAGTTCCTCGCCGAACTCGAGGTGCAGCTCGCCGAGAAGAAGGTGGAAATCGAGGTCGAGCCGGATGCCCGGCGGTGGCTTGCCGAGCACGGCCACGATCCGTTGATGGGCGCGCGCCCGATGGGGCGGCTGATTCAGGAACAGATCAAGCGTCCGCTTGCGGATGCGATCCTGTTCGGATGCCTGCAGAAAGGCGGCCGGGTGGTCGTCCGCGCTGGCGAGACCGGGCTTCTGATCGAGTTTCCGGAAACCGCCGAGGCCTGAGGCTTGCGCTCGGGAGCCAAGCCACCCAAGGACTACGCCACGCGTTTTCGCCACGATGCAGGCTCCCCGATCCAGCTTGAGCCCATTGGCATCGTGCACAGTCCGTTCACCGAGCGTTTCCAGGCGCCGCGGCAGCCGTCCTACGGGATGCCGGTTGCCGCCCGCATCGAGCTCTGGCCAGGACGCGGCTTCGAGCAGGCGCTGTCCGACCTGGAAGGATTTTCCCATATCTGGGTCATCTACTGGATGCACCTGAACCGGGGCTGGAACCCGAGGGTCCGCCCGCCCCGCGGCAGCGGCCGCAAGCGCGGACTGTTCGCCACCCGCGCGCCGCATCGGCCGAATGCGATCGGGCTTTCCTGCGTTCGCCTGACCGGCGTCGAGGGCCGCTGGCTTTCGATTGCCACCCATGACATGCTGGACGGAACGCCGGTGCTCGATCTGAAGCCCTACCTTCCGGCCTGCGACGCCTTTCCCGAGGCAAGTCCCGGCTGGACCGAGGAAATCGAGCCTGGCGACACGCGCGGAGACCCGCTGATCCCGGCTTGAACCCCCGGCCGGATCCGGCAACAATAGCCATATGCAGTGTCCCGATTGCGGCACTTGGTTTGCCGACGATCAGCCGTTCTGCCGCAACTGCGGGCAGGTGCTCGGCGACGGCCGCCATCAGGCAAGGGTTGGGAACTACCGGCTGATCGAGCGCATCGGCGAAGGCGGGATGGGCATCGTCTATCGCGGCATCGACGAAAACCTCGAGCGCGAGGTCGCGATCAAGGTGCTGCATCAGCATCTGCTCAGCGACGCCAAGCAGGTCGAGCGTTTCCGCCGGGAGGCCCGGATGCACGGCCAGCTGATGCATCCGAACATCATCACGCTGCTCGACGTGATCAACGAACCCGGGCTGATCGCGCTGGTCATGGAACTGTTGCGCGGCTGCACGCTCAAGGAATACCTGAAGGATCGCGGCATCCCGCCCTGGAGCGAGTTCGTCTGGATCGGTCAGGAAATCCTCGCCGCGCTTGAGGCGGCCCATTCCCAGGGCGTCGTGCATCGGGATCTGAAGCTCTCGAACGTCTTCCTGACCGACGACGGCGGGCTGAAGCTGATGGACTTTGGTCTGGCCAAGCCCAGCAAAGCGGACGACGACATCACGGACAGCGGAGCGACCGTCGGCACCTACTTCTACATGGCCCCGGAACAGATCCTCGGATCCGAAATCGACGCGCGAACCGACCTGTACGCGCTGGGCGTCATGTTCTACCGGATGGCCACCGGCGTTCTGCCCTTCACCTCCTCGGGCGGAGGCGAGTTCGAGGTCATGGAAAAGCAGGTCCGCCAGACGCCCGTGCGCCCCGAAAACATCAACCCGGACATCCCGGAAAAGCTTTCCGGACTCATCATGCAGATGCTCGAAAAAATCCCGGACAGGAGGCCGTCAAGCGCCGCCGAAGTGCGCGCGCGGCTTGCCGAAATCGCCACGCCGCGCGCACCTCGACCGAAGGATGGGCGCTTCTCCGACATTCACGCGCGCCTTGCCCGCCGCAGGAGGAAGCCTGGCGAGACGTCCACCCCGACGGACTCG
This sequence comes from uncultured Zetaproteobacteria bacterium, assembly GCA_964398225.1. Taxonomy (GTDB): domain Bacteria; phylum Pseudomonadota; class Zetaproteobacteria; order Mariprofundales; family Mariprofundaceae; genus CAYNLY01. The sequence continues at coordinate 9,676 of CAYNLY010000016.1, read as the reverse complement.
GAAGGAGCCCCCGAGTCGGAGCAGGAGCTGCACCGGGATACGCTTCTGTGGACCTTCCGGCATTCGAGCACGCCCGCTCCCGAAACGCCGCCGCTGGATCTTCGCTCTCCGCCCGCGCTCAGCCGGGACAATCTGGAACGGCTCAAGAAAGCCATCGCAACGATCCCTCCGCTGCCCGAGCCCTGGCAACGCATCGAGCGCGTGCTCGACGATCCGGAATCCGCACCCTCGGATCTTGCGCGCGAAATCGAACCTTATCCGCATCTGGCCGAGCATGTGCGCGCGCTTGCAAGCTCGGGTTCCCGACGGCTCCCCGGCGCTTCGGGCAACAGCCTGGCGATTGCGATCGCAAGCATCGGCATGGACCACATTCACGACCACCTGCTGGCCGCGATGCTGCCCGACTTTTCCGGCCTGAAGCGGCTCGGTTCGGGAAACCTCGTACCCGTCGAGGACGAAGCGCGCGCCGTCGTCGCCCACGGGCTTCTGATCGCCCGGATCTTCCGCCGCCTGGCCGACTATGCAAACATCGTCGCGGCAAAGGCGGCCGGCAGCTTCGGGCTGCTTCACGACATCGGCAAGCTCGTCATCCTTCACCTCGAGGACGACGAAACCCTGCAATCGCTGCGCAAGGCGATCGCCGAAGGCGCACCTTCGCTTGCCGCCGAATGGAAGCATCTCGGCTATACCCACATCGATGCCGGCATGATGCTCGCGCTGCACTGGAAGCTGCCCCGCAGCATCCACCGCTTCATCTACTTCCACCACCATCCCGCCTGGCATCCCCCGGACGTCTGGCCGGTGGACATGCAGCCCGCCGTGATGCTGAACCAGATGGCGCATCTCGTTCTGTCGCGACTCTGCGACGAACTGCCCGCGCTCAAGCCCCTTACGGTCGGCATCTGGTCGGCGAACCGGCGCTCGGTCGTTCCATCCTCCGAAAGCCTGCTGCGCCATCCGCTCCGGCTCCCATTGAAGGACGTTGCGCACTACCGGCAGATCCGGCAGGAGATCGAGGAAACCGCCCGCAGAACCCTGCCGCTTCTCGGCGCCACGGCCGACACCGCCGCGGCCGCATCCTAAAAAGGCTCCAGCCAGTCGAGCCCCAGCGCTCGCGCCCGTTCAAGATCGGCCGGCGTGTCGATGTCGAACGCGCAGTCAAGCTCCAGCACCGAAAGCTGCGAGATGCGGGCGCGCTCCAGGGTCTGCTCACGCACCCGGGGGCTCCCCCAGGCAATATCCTCGAAAAGACGGGGCTCGAGTCGCCCCAGCGCAAGCAGGTCGTAGCCGCCGTCCTCGACCGGGCCCAGCACGACATCAGCCCGCGCAAGCCCCTCGACCGCGCGCCTGAGGCGCTCCTCCGGCATGTGCGGGCTGTCCGTTCCCAGAAGCAGCACGCCGCCTGCGCCTCCGGCAAACGCCCGCCGCGCACAGCGGAGCATCCTCGCCCCGAGATCGCCCCCGCCCTGGGGGACGATGCGGGCCCCGAGCCCGGCGAAGAAGGGATGCGCGGGAACGTCCGCCGCCACCCAGAGCTCCGGCCAGAGGCCCGCAAGCTTCGCGATCACATGCCGGGCCATCCGGGCATGGAGTTCGGCTGCCTGCTCGGCATCCAGCTGCGACATCAGGCGCGTCTTGACCCGGCCGGGAACCGGCGCCTTGCAGAAGACGATCGGCTGGATCAACGGGCGTCCTCGTAGCGCCGCGCAAGCAGGGCCGGATCGGCGCCGAGCCAGTATCGAAGCCGGAGAGCCCACATCAGGAGAACGGTGCGGGCAATTCCGTGCCGCTCCCAGCGCCTGCTGGAGGTCACCACCTTCCGGCGCAGGCAGGCGATACGCCCTTCCCGCTTCAGACGGCGGCTGAACTCGACATCCTCCATTAGCGGCTGGTCCGGAAAGCCACCCAGACGCTCGAACACCTCCCGGCGCACGAACATCGCCTGATCGCCGGTGCTGATGCCCGTCAGGCGCGAGCGGAGATTGATGAAGAACTCGATGATCCGGAACGCCGGATGGCTGCCGGAAAGCCGGACATCGAAGCGCCCGCCGACGACATCTTCGTCCGCCATCGCCTTGCGCACATCCTCGAAATGACTTGAAGAAACCTCTGTATCTGCGTGAACAAAAACGAGAACATCGGCATCAAGAATTGCCGCGCCGGCATTCATCTGGCGGGCACGGCCCGGCTCCGAACGGATCCAACGCACCCCGGCGTGCTCGAGCATTTCCCGGCTTCCGTCCGTGGAACCGCCGTCCACGAACACCGCCTCCACGCCCCAGGCGCTCGATTGCTCGATCAGAATGGGGAGCCTGCGCGCCTCGTTCCGGACGGGCACGACGGCCGCGATCGTCGGATCAGATGATCTCAAGCGCAACCCACCCCGAACCCGGCGTGCGGAAGTTCGTGACCTGACCGGTCCAGATCCGGCCGCCAACCGCGATCAGGCGTTCGCCATGCATGAACAGGCGGACGTCGAACTTCATCGACCGGCCGTCGACCTGAACCCGGCTGGGGGGAACAAAGGCCTGCACGATCGTCTCATCCGGATCGAGTTCGGCGAACCGGCGCCGGCTGATGGATGAGCCCAGAAGCACGCCCTTTCCTCCGTGGCGCGCGGCGGGCTTGAAAACCCAGCGGCGCCGCTCCCGCCAGAGTTCTTCGGGATCTAGATCGCGCAGGATGTGGCAGCGCGGTGTGATTTCCCGGACGAAGGCAGCCTCATCCACACTCAGGCACCGCTCCAGAAGCCCCGGCGTCCACCAGTCCACCATCCGGGACTTGTCCCCGAGCAGCGCGTAGCTGCGCGGATGCGGATTGAGCACAACCCGGCCGGCGAGATAGGCCCGGCGCACGTGCGCAAGCGCCTCGGACTCGAGATAGAAATCCGTGTGCCGGTTGTAGATCGCATCCAGCCTGCGCCCCCGCACCCAAAGGCCCGCACCGTCCTCCTCGATCTCCTCGGGGGAAACGACCGACACCACCCTGCCCTCGGCCCGCAGAAGATCGGCGTAGGCGCACATTTCCGGATACATGAACTGTTCGCGGACGTTTTCGTCCATGATCGCCATCACCCGCCATGCGGGCGGAAACATCGAGCGCAGCCGCTCCTCGAGGCTTCCCTTGAGCTCATCAAGCTCGGGCTGCGGCAGCCAGAGCCCCTCGCCGATGTACAGCCCGCCGGCGTTGTTGTTGATCTCGATCAATCGGGGACCGTCGTCGGTGAGGTGAAAATCGAAGCCCATCAGCACGCTGGGCATGCCCGGACGATGGCGGGCCGCCTCGGGAATCCGGTCGGCGAGCTGGTCCTGATAGACCGGATGGTCCTCGAGGCGAACGATCAGGCGCGCAAAGCGGAGCATCGCATCGAAAGCCGGAGCGGGAACCGGCACCGGAGTCGTGCTGGCAAGCCAGGTCATGGGCCCGATGCTATCGAAATCGGCCGGAACCTGTCACAATACGGCCATGCGCACGCAAGCCTCCGAAATCCGTGCACAAGCGGAACTGCCCACGCTGCGCGGGGAGGCGCTGATGCGGCTGATGCAAAGCCTGGGACAGCCGCGGTTCCGCGCCCGCCAGATCCGCGACTGGGTGAACAAGGGCGTGCTGGATCCCGAGCGGATGCGCAACCTTCCCGCTGCGCTCCGCGCCGAGCTTGCCGCGCGCCTGCTCTGCCAGCCGCTCACCCTCGTACGCAAGCTGGTCTCGCGCGACGGCACGCGGAAATACCTGTTCCGCTTAAGCCGCGATGCGCGTCCCCGCTTCATCGAAAGCGTGTTCATCCCGGAGGCCGAGCGCGGCACGGTCTGCGTCTCCACGCAGGTGGGCTGCGTGCTCGATTGCCCCTTCTGCCACACCGGCACGCAGGCCTTCGAGCGCAACCTGAGCGCGGCCGAAATCGTCGCCCAGGTGCTGTACGTCAAGCAGGATCTGATCTCGGATCCGGTGCCCGACGGCCTGCACGGGCAGGTCACGCATGTCGTCTACATGGGCATGGGCGAGCCGCTCGCCAACGAACGCGCGGTTCATGAAAGCCTCGAATGCCTGCTCGATCCCGAGGGCCTGCATCTGTCCCGGAGGCGCATCACGGTATCGACCTCGGGGCTGGTTCCGCAGATCGCGCGCCTTGGCGCGCGGCTGCCGGTGAATCTGGCCATCTCGCTGCATGCCGCGATCGACGACAAGCGCAACCGGCTCGTTCCGGTCAACCGCACCTTCCCGCTCGAGCGCCTGCGCGCCTGCCTCGATGACTATCCGCTCGGCCCACAGCGGCACATCACGCTCGAATACGTGATGCTCGACGGCGTCAACGACACGCCGGAGGACCTCGAGGCACTGATTCGCTTTGTGCGCCCGGATCGCGAGCGCGTGAACCTGCTGCGCTTCAACCCGCACCCGGCCGCATCGTTCCGGCCCAGCCCCGAGGCAAGGGTGAACGACTTCGCCCGGCGGTTGATTTCGGCGGGCGTGCGTGCAACGGTACGACGCTCACGGGGGCAGGACATCATGGCCGCCTGCGGGCAGCTCAAGGGAGAACAGCCCGCGGGTGAAACGGGGGAGGCATCATGAGCGGGCGCATCGGCATCATCGGCGGCAGCGGCCTGTACCGGATGGAAGGCCTCGAGATCCTCGACGAGCTGGATCTCGAAACGCCCTTCGGGAAGCCATCGGCGCCGCTTGTGCTGGCGCGGAAAGGCGCGCTGGAGGCCGTGTTCCTTCCCCGCCACGGCCCCCGGCATACGATCCCGCCCCACCGGATCAACTACCGGGCCAACATCTACGCGCTGAAGCTTGCCGGCGTCACCCGGATCGTCTCGGTCTCGGCCGTGGGCTCGCTGCGCGAGGACATTCGGCCGGGCGACTTCGTGCTCGTGGATCAGTTCGTCGACCGCACGCGCGACCGCGCCTCCACGTTCTTCGACGGCCCGATCGTCGCCCATGTCTCGATGGCCGACCCCACCTGCGCCGGACTGCGCGATGCACTCGCCCGAGCCTGCCGCGCAAACGGTATCAGGGTGCACGAACAGGGCACCTACCTCGCGATGCAGGGCCCGCAGTTTTCGACGCGCGCCGAGTCCCGGCTGTACCGGCAGTGGGGCATGGATGTGATCGGCATGACCAACATGCCCGAGGCAAAACTCGCGCGCGAGGCGGAAATGTGCTATGCAACGGTGGCCATGTGCACCGATTACGACTGCTGGCATGAATCGGAGGAGGACGTTTCGGTGGAATCGGTGATCGCCCAAATGCAGGCCAACGTTCGTCATGCCGGCGCGATGCTGCAGACTTTTCTCGAGTCGGCCGACCCGGATGCCGACTGCGCCTGCCGCCATGCGCTGGAAACCGGCGTACTCACCGAGCTCAAGGGAGTGGGCGACGAGGCCATCCGGCCCGTGTTCGCGATCCTGGAGCGGCATCTGTGATCCGGCGCGCGCTCATCCTCGCGCTCGTGGTCGGGCTTCTCGCCGGCTGCGGGGAGCGGAAGCTGACGGATGCGCAGGCGGTGAAGGCGGCCCGCGCGCACTATCAGCTGGGCATTCAGGCCCTGAACAGCGGGCTGCTGCCCAAGGCCTTCGACGAGCTGATGACGGCCGACCGGCTGAACCCCGGTCAGCCCGAGGTGCTCGATGCGCTCGCCTTCTGCTGGCGCCTGCGCGGCGACCTGAAAAAGAGCGAGGCCTACTACCGCAAATCGCTTCGGGCCGAGCGGCGCGCGGCGACGCTGAACAACTACGCGAATCTGAAAATCGAGATGAAGCAGTACCGGGAGGCCAAGCGCCTGCTGATGGAGGCGCTTGAGGATCCGCGCTACCCCAATCAGGGGCTGGTTTACCTGAACCTCGGAGACGCCGAAGCCGGGCTCGGGCATTTCGACGAGGCCCTGAAGGCATACCGTCAGGCCGCGGTGTTCATGCCGGCAAGCGTCATACCAAAGCTGCGCGAGGCCCGGCTCTACGCCCGCTTCGGCCGTCCCAACATGGCCCGCGCGACCTTCGAGGCCGTGCTCAAAGACAACCCGGGTGACCGGGCGGTTGTCGAAGCCTACCTCGACTACCTCATCCAGCAGGGCGATACACGCAGGGCGAAGGAAATCCTGCGCGAATTCGCCGTGCAGGCCAAAGGCCTGGATGCGGCCTGGGCGCGCGACGAGTTGGCCCGTCTGTACCGGCGATGAGCGAAGAAAAGCCCCGCGAGCACACGTCGGCCGGCGAGCCGCAGGAACACGCCCCGGATCACGACCGCGCGGCTCTGATCGCCAGCCTCGGGCAGAGGCTGAAGGAAGCGCGAACGGCGCGGAAGCTGACGGTCGAGGATGTCGTGCGCGCGCTCAAGCTCCGTCGCGTCTACGTGCAGGCGCTGGAGGACGGACGCTGGGAAGACCTGCCGGACGAGGTCTACGCGCTGGCCTTTCTCAAGCAGTACGCAGCCTTCCTGGAGCTTGACATCGCCGACGAGCTGAACCGGCTGCGCAAAGGCCAGGTGCGGCTGACCCGGCCCCTCACCTTTCCCGATCCACCGATCGCTCCCAGCCGCCGCTGGGCGTGGATTGCCGGTGCCGCCTTCGTCGTTCTGATCGTCGCCTTCAATATCTGGAACGCATACGACAACGAACCGCCCCCCGCACCAGCGCCGGAAGTGGCGGCCAACAGCCCGAAGCCATCCGCGCCTTCCGCGACTTCGACGGGAACCGATGCCGTGCAGTCTGGGAAGAAGGTCGCCGGAAATGCGGCGACCATGCCCGGCCCGTCGCCTTCCTCTCCTGAGGCCGCCGAGACGCCCCTTGCGGTACAGACGTCGGACGGATACGCGTCGGCGCCTGCCTCCGGCGCTCCGTCTGCTCCGGTCCCGCCCATCGAAAGCGCGCAGCGCGAGCCCAAGGAGCACCGCTACCGCTTCACCGCCGTGGGCGACGACGTCTGGCTTCAGGTCCGCCTGCCCTCGCTTGAGGACCCCGAACGCCCCGCCGCGGAACCGGCGCGCGAAGCGCTGCTTCATCCGGGAGAGAGCATGACGATGCGGCGTCCGGTGCACCGGCTCTGGGTGACCACCGGCAACGCCGGAGCCCTGCGCATCGAAGCGGACGATGCGCTTGTCGTCCAGGAAGGCACTCTCGGTGAACTCCGCGAGGTCGTGCGCGACATCGAGGTGACCGTTCCCTGACCGAAGCCATCGAGGCTTGAAAATGCGCCCCGCTTGCTGCATCGTTCCAGGCGTTCAAGGGAGGGCTGGCCATGCCGAGTCGGAATACCGAGATGGATTTCAAGACCGCGCGGCGGAACATGGTCGAATATCAGATCCGCTGCTGCAAGGTGCTCGATCCGGACGTGCTCGACCTGATCGAGTCGATGCCGCGGGAAGACTTCGTTCCCGAAAACGTCCGCTCGCTCGCCTACATGGAAGGGCATGTTCCCCTGCCCTGCGGCCAGGAAATGCTGAGCCCGCTCCAGGAAGCGCACATTCTTCAGGCGCTGAAGCTTACCGGTCAGGAGCGGGTGCTCGAAGTCGGAACGGGCACGGGATTCCTGACCGCGATGCTCGCGATGCGCGCCGCGCATGTGACCAGCTGCGAGATCCATCATGAGCTTGCCGAGCTTGCCCGCCGCAACCTGGAACAGCATGGCGTGAGCAACGTCGAAGTCCTCGAGATCAACGCGATGGATCCGGAGGCCGTCAACGCCGAACCCCGCCTTGCGGGCCCGTTCGATGCGATCGTGCTGGGCGCGGCGCTCAAGGAGGTGCCCGAGCACATCGAGGCCCGGGTGCGCGACGGGGGGCAGATGGTCGCCTTCATCGGCCAGAACCCCGTGCTCTCGCTCGTTCACCGGCGCAAGATCGGCCGCGCCTGGATCGATACGCCCATCTTCGAAACCCTGCTTTCCGACATGGAAGGCCTGCCCGAAAAGCGCGAGTTCGTGTTCTAGGCGCCGCCGGCATCCCGGTATCGGCCTTTTTACAGAATCTTCATCCGGCTAGAGTCCGCCCATGCAGGATCGATGCATGCCGGAACTTGCCGGCCGCCGCGCCGCACTTCGCAGCCTGATCGCGGCATCCTTCGCGATGCTCGCGCCCGCGACTGTCGGCGCAATGGCTTCCCGGCCGGCAACGCGCGGGGCCAGGCTCCGGCTTGCGCGCAGGCTTGCGCGGCAGACGGGGCTTCCGGCCGCGGAAATCGAACGGATTCTCGAGCGCGCGCGCTTCGATCCCAGCATCATCGAACGCATCGAGCGTCCCTACGAAGCGCGACCCTACGCCGAATACCGGCCGCTGTTCGTGACCCCGGCGATGCAGCAAAAGGGCCGGGCCTTCATGCGCGCGCATGCCCGGGCGCTTGCTGCGGCCCGCGAGCAATATGCGGTCGAGGCGGAAATCATCACGGCGATCCTCGGCCTTGAAACGCGATACGGCGCCCATCACGGAACCGACCGCGTGCTCGATGCGCTGTTCACGCTGGCCACAGGCTTCGAACGCCGCTCGGACTTCTTTACCAAGGAGCTCGGGGAGTTCCTGCTGCTCTGCCGGGAAGAAGGGCTGAAGCCCGAAGCGGTGCGCGGATCCTATGCCGGCGCCTTCGGCATCACCCAGTTCATCCCGTCGTCGTACCGGGCCTATGCGGTCGATGCGGACGGAGACGGCCGGCGCGACGTCTGGAACTCGATGCCGGATGCGATCGCAAGCGTGGCCAACTATTTCCATCGCCACGGCTGGCAGTACGGCCGGCCGGTCGCCCGCTGGATCCCGGATTCGACCGCGGCCCGCGCGCTTCTTGGGCGGGGGTTGCCTGAGCGCGCGGCCGACTGGCCGAGGCTTGGCGATACCGGCATCCGGCCTCCGGCCGGGCCGTGGTCTCCGGACGATCCCGTCGGCGTGATCGAGCTGGAAACGGCGCAAGGGAAACGGCTTGCGCTGGTCCACCGGAACTTTTACGTCATCACCCGCTGGAACCGCTCGTACAACTACGCGATGGCGACGACCGAACTGGCCGCGATGCTGGGATGCCAAAGCTGCGAGGTCGGCCGGTGAGGCGCGCTTTGGCCGCGCTGGTGGGGATGCTCGCCCTCGCAAGCCTGGGCTGCGCCCATCATCCCGCGCCCAAGCCCCAGCCCGCCTACGCGCCGTCGGCGGGCGGAGCGCCCGGTCATTACAAGGTCGGCGCGCCCTACCGGGTGAACGGCCGCTGGTATCGACCGACCGCCCACGCCCACGGATACGACGAGGTGGGCATTGCCTCCTGGTACGGACGCAAGTTTCACGGGCGGAAAACGGCGAACGGCGAACGCTTCGACATGCACGCGCTCACAGCCGCCCACCGCACGCTGCCGCTGCCGACGATGGTTCGGGTGACCAACCTCGAGAACGGGCGCTCGGTGATCGTTCGCGTCAACGACCGCGGCCCCTTCGTCAAGGACCGCATCATCGACCTTTCGTACGCCGCCGCGCGCGAGCTGGGTTTCGTGCACAAGGGTACGGCGCTCGTCCGCGTCCAGACCCTCGACGTGCCGCCGGATGCAGGGCGAATCCGCCCTGCTCCCGCGCGTGAACGGGCCTCGGCCGGAACGAACGGCCGGCTCGTGCCCGAGGCATGGGCGGAGCCCGCGCCGGATGCCGCGCGCGGCCGGATTTACGTCCAGGTCGGCGCCTTCGCCTCCCGCGACAACGCGATGCGACTTTCGCGCCG
>CAYNLY010000015.1:9212-27853 GCA_964398225.1 uncultured Zetaproteobacteria bacterium | reverse complement strand
CAAGTGCGGCGCGATGGCCGTCGTCCGGCTGGACAACTGCAACACCTGCCTGGAGTGCGGGGACTCGAAGTGCGGCTAGGTGGATGAAGCCGGAGTTTCGTCCGAGCCCTCCGCAAGACTTTTCGCCTTTTCGAACGCCGCCTGAGCCGCCGTCTCGGAAGACGCCTGCGCCTTGAGCTCGGCCAGACGGGAAGCCAGCTCATCGATAAGCACGACCCCTTGCGGGCGCCCCTTCGGGAAGTCGGCCGCACGCCCGAACACGGCCCAGGCTTCCACATCCTCAAAGCCCGTGGCATGGCGGATCAGCCGCACCGCCTGCGTCAGCGCCGCGACCGGATTCGGAAACTTTCGCGTCGTCATCTGATGGATGCTGGTCCACTCCTCCAGCCCATCCGCTCCGAAAATGTGGCCCTCGCGCTCCACCAGCTTCATCGCCACCAGCCGCCCGCCGCAACGGACGAAGCGGTCGATGAACAGCAGACCGTCCATCCCGTCGGGAACCGCAAGATCTTCCACGACCGCATCGGCATGACGCCGCAGCGCCCGGTTGAGCAGGCGCCGATCCCGTCGCCGCGCCGCGGCGTGCCAGATCAGCAGCCCGCCCACACCGAGTGCAACGGCCCCGGCCGCAGCCAGCAGCTCCGGCCGCAGCAGCATCCCGGAAATCTCGGCAAAGTTCGAATCCATCCCGATCAAGGTAGAACAGCATGCCGAAAGCGGCAAGGCGGCGGGGAGCGGATTGTGCTATAAACAGACAGAACCCTGGATGTCAGGGAGGTGTTGCGATGCGCTCAGCAATCATTGTTCTCGCAAGCCTGTTCCTCGCCGCCCCCGCCGCCTGGGCCGAGTCGGACGCCTGCGGTGTGCTTGACGGTCTGCCCAAGATCGAACAGGCCCGGAAAACTGGCTATGAAAAAACGGACGAAAGCTGCACCTACCACTACCAGATCCTGCAACTGCCCGAGCAGGCCATCGAGAAGCTGGCCGGAAACATGGAGGCCGCTGGCTGGCGCATCAGCAAACGCCGCACCGGAACGGCGATGGGGTTTGCCAGCGCCGAGTTCACGGCGGTCCGTAAGGGCTGGTCGGTGCATGCCAATGCGTTTGAAGGGCTCGGGATGCGGATGCTCGAGCTTGAGGCGCGAAGGTCCGCCGGAATGTACGAGGAAACTCCGCAGGAAGAAGCGGCCTCCGATGAGGCCCGCTCGATTCTGGAACAGGCAAGCAAGCAACTCCCCATTCCCGAGGGTGCCCGAAAGTTTTCCGAGGAATGGAACAACCGGAGTCTTACTCTGATCTATCAGTACGCCGGCCCTCTGGATGCGGCGGTCGACTGGCTTGAAGCGCAGCTCAAGAAATCGGGATGGGACGTGACCGCCCGCGAGTTCAACCAGATGAGCGGGGTCACGACAGGCCGGCTTCATGCCCTGAAGGACAAACTCGAACTCGAGATCACCCTCGGCGCCGCGATGATGTTCGAGACCGTCACCTACGAACTCCAGATTCGGGACTAGCCGCGGGCGGTTGCGTGGGGGCGGCCGGCCACCCAGAGTTGGGCCGATCCATCCCGCATCAGGAGTCGCGCCATGGTCGGCTGTCCCGGAACGCCTGCGAACTCGCCCCGTGCCGCCGAGGCGCTGGAGCTCGTTGCCGGACTTCAGCGGCGCTTCGTCGAGGGCCTGACGACGCTCGCCAAGCGGCGGCATGCGCCGCAGTCCTTTGCCGCGCACGAATGGCTCCGCGACGGCGGCCGGCACGGCGGCGGCATCCGCTTCGCCACCGCCGACGGTCCGGTGTATGCCCGAGGTTCGGTCAACGTCTCGCAGGTCCACTACGACGACGAGCCCGAACGCAGGCTGGGCTCGGCGACCGCGCTTTCCACGATCATCCACCCGGTGCACCCGATGGCGCCCTCGGTTCACATCCACATCAGCTGGACCGAGGCCAAATCCGGACGCGGATACTGGCGGATGATGGCCGACCTGAATCCTGCGATCCCGGTTGAGGAGGACCGGAACACCTTTCTCGACGCCCTTCAGGAGGCCGCGCCGGCCGTGTTCGAGGAAGCGCGCGAACAGGGCGACCGCTACTTCTACATCCCCGCGCTCGGGCGCACGCGCGGCGTGGCCCATTTCTACCTCGAGCAGTACGCGACCTCCGACGAGGACGCCGACCGCGCGCTGGCCCGGCGCGTCGGGGAAACGGCGATCGACACCTATCTGGCGATTCTCGAGCACCGGCTCGGCGAGGCAGGACTCATCACCGAGGATGCCCGCCGCCGGCAGCTTGAATATCACACGCTCTACTTCTTCCAGGTGCTTACGCTCGACCGTGGAACGACGACGGGCCTGCTCGTGCACGATCAGAACGACCTCGGGATCATGGGCTCGCTGCCCCCGCGCGTGGATCGGCGCCTGCTCGCCGAATGGAAGCATCGGATGCCCCGGCCGCAGGACGAGCTCGTCCAGGCCCTGCTGGATGCGCTGCCCGACGAGGAGGCGCCGGTCGTCACCGACGAAGTGAAGCTTCGGCTTGCCCGGGCCGTCCGCGCCCACTACCGCGCCCACCCCGAGGCGATCGAGATGCAGGCCAGCGGGGGCATCACGCCACCGACGCTCGCCAACCATCTGGACACCGACACCGCCCCGGGCTCTTGAACGGGCCGGCGCCCGCCCCCATAAAAAAGACCGCGCCGACGCAGGGCATTCGCCCGCGAGGTCGGCGACATCCCGGAAAAAGGAGGTGAGGCCAATGCTGATGGGTATTGGAGGCATCATCCTCGCCGCGGCCGCCGGCATCGGCAGCATCGTGGTGGCGGCACTGCATCCGAACCCGCAGAATCAGGCACTGGCCTTGCTGGTATGCGGGACGTTGCTGGCCATCACGCTGGGCCACTGGTTCGGCCCGCGCAGGCCCGGGCGCAGGCTCGGAGCTCATGCCCGGGCCTAGCGGGGACGCCGGCGCACGGCGAAGAACGGGGCGAACGCGCGCCCCGTTTTCTTTTGCGCGGACCGCGGCCAGAGTTCCGGGTCGAGTTCCGGGCACGGGAGGCTTGCATGGAAGACACGGATCTGCGCGCAAAGGCCCGGCGGCTGCGCGAGAACATCGCGGTCGCGCTGGGCTCGCTGGTTGCGATTCTGCTGTCGATCTACTTCTTTACCTACGCCTGGCTCGTGGACAAGGGGCTGACCGGCTGGCTGTGGTTCGAAATCCTGAGCGCCGCGGCGATGCTGATTTTGCTGTTCCGGCTGAAGGCCGTGGCCGGCGCGCTCGCCCGCGGCTGGATGCGGATCAGCCCCTCGTGGCGGGCGCTGCGCGGAGATCCCGACCCCTTCGGTGAGGACTGAGCCCTAGAACCATCCATTCTCGCGGAACGAGAGCACCTCCCGGTCCGCGATCAGGAAATGATCGAGCACGCGGATTTCGAGCAGCGCGCAGGCGTCGCTGAGCCTTCGCGTGAGCTCGATGTCCTCGCGGCTGGCCCGCCTGCCGCCGCCCGGATGGTTGTGGAACAGGATCAGCCCCTTGGCGTCGAGCTCGAGCGCGCGCTTGATGACGTTGCGCGGATAGACGGCGGCGCGATCCACCGTGCCCTCGGCCAGCACCTGGGTCGCGATGTGCCGGTGCTGCTGATCGGTGAAGATCGCGCCGAAGCATTCCATGCCCCGCCCCTGGATCAGCGTGCGCAGATGATCGCGCACGCGCTCCGGCCGGTCGAACACCCGCTTGCCGGGCAGATCGGAGGCCAGATAGCGCACATGCGCCTGCCGGATCAGAGACAGAAACACCGCCGTCTTCTCGCCCACGCCCGGCACGCGCGCAAGCTCCGGAACGGGCGCGTCGAACACGCCGGCCAGCGTGCCGAACTCGCGGATCAGGGCCTTCGCGATCGGCTTGACGTCGATGCGCGGGATCGCGTAGGTGAGCAAAAGCTCCAGCACCTCGTAATCGTGAAATCCGTCGAATCCGCTTGCCGCGAAACGGCGGCGCAGCCGCTCCCGGTGCCCGCGGACGGAGTCCTGACCGCGGCCGGGCGTCCGATCCGATTCCCTGTTCATACTCTGGATGCAAGCGCAAGGATGCGGACGCGTCAATCGACAAGGAATCCCGTGCGCAGCTACACTTGCCGTATGCGAACCCTTCGCCGCCAGCTGATCGAGTTGCTGGAGCAAACCCGCCGGCAGCACCAGCTCGGCCCGATGCCTCCCCGGCTTGCCGCGGCGCTGGTCCACGAAAGCCTGAAACTGGTCACGCTCAAGGCCGGCCGGCGCGTCGCGCTCGTGCACCGCACGATCAGCCACGGCGAGCTGCACCGCCATGTCGTGCTCATCCGCTGTCCGGATCAGGCCTTCTACCTCGACGCGATCAAGGGATACCTGCTCCGGCGCGGCATCCAGCCGATCGGCCAGCAGACGATGGTGGCGAGGATGGACTGCGGCGAGGACGGATGCACGCTGCGCCTGCGCGAACCCGGTTCCGAGGACGCCGGCAACTTCATGCTGATCGCGCTGCACCTTTCCGCAACGCTGGTGCCGCGGATCGGGCCCGTTGCCGCGGACATGACCGCAATCCTGCGCGCCGTGGAGCTGTCGGTCCGCGATTTCGCGCCGATGCGCCGGCTTGCCTGCGGCATCGTCGCCGCGCTGATGGCCGACGATGCCGACAGCGCCAGCCTTCTGGACTGGATGTGCGAGGACCACTACCTGTTCTTCGGCCTGCGGCACGGGAAGCAGCGGCTGGGCATCTTCCGGAACCGGCGCGTGATGGCGCGCGTGGCGCCGGGGCTTGAGCGCGAGATCGAGGACTCGGCGCCGCTGGACAAGCCCGGGATGGTCTGGCTGAACCTTGCCGGAAGCCGCAGCCATCTCTACAGCGCGGCCAGCGTCGAGGTCGTCCTCATTGCCTGGAACGGCCCGGAAGGCCGTCTGGAGCAGGCCGTGCTGATCGGCCATTTCTCGCGCAGCGCCCGCTACACGAACGCCAGCCGGCTGCCGAGGCTTGCGCGCATGTGGGAGACGCTGCGCCGTCATCCGCTGCTTGCGCACTCGGCGTTCTACCGGCGCGAAATGCGCACGCTGTTCGACCGGATGCCCAAGCCCGTGCTCCTTTCAACCCGGCCGGAGGACTGGCATGCGCCGCTCAAGGGCATCGTGGATCTCGCAAGCCCCCTGAACGTCGTCGTGCAATGGCTGGAAACCGCGCACGGCAACCTCGACTACCTGCTCATCGCGATCGCGGCCGACCGGTTCGGGCCGCAGGTCATGCGCGCCATCGAACAGCGTCTCGGGCCCGAGGGGCTTGGGCTCACCGTTCTGGGATTCGAGTCGTTCGGCGTGGGGCCGCACCGCATTCTGTTCCTGGCCGTGGCCAAGCAGCCGCCGCCCGATGCCCAGGCCATCGAGCGGGCGGTGCAGCAATGCATCGTCTTCTGGAAGGATCTCGCCAAGGCGGAGGTGCTCCGGCGGCCTTCGATGCTGAACATCCCCGAGGCATTGGCCGAGCTGGAGCGGCTGCCGCCGCTGTATGCCGATCTGTTCCCCCCCGCCCAGTTCGTGCGCGATCTCGTGATGCGCCGGAGGCTTGCCGAACAGGACCGCATCCAGGTGCGCCTTGCGATGCAGGATGCCGGCGTCAAGGTGCTCGTCTATGCGCGCACTCCGCCCTCGCTCGGCCGGCTGGTCGACGTGCTCCGGGCCTTCGATCTCGAACCGATCGAGGAAGCCGCCGTCCCGTTCGGAAGCAGCGAACCGGTGATCCACATCAGCGCGGTCAGCTGCCGGCTCCCCAAGCTGGAACAGCGGACGATCGCCGCCGAGGACCTCCAGCGGCTGAAGATGGCGCTCGAGGCCGTGCTAAACAGCGAGGCGGACCACGACCCGCTCAACGCCCTGCTGCTGCGCGCGGGACTTTCCATCGACGAACTGGCGGTGCTGATCACGCTTCGCAACCACCTGGTGCAGATCGCCCCCGATGCGGCGCTGCTTCCGCTGACCGACATGCTGCTGCGCAACCCGCGCACGAGCCGCGCGCTCGTCGAGCTGTTCGCCACGCGGCACATGCTGGGGATGGAAGCGCGCGACGAGCATCATGCGCGCCTGGCGCTCGACGAACGGCTCAACGTGATCGAAAACCTGCACGACGACCGCTGGTTCCGGGCGCTGGCCGAACTCGTGGATGCGAGCCTGCGCACGAACGCCTACGTCCGGAACCCGTCGGACGCACTGGCGATCAAGATCGCGCCCGGCAAGCTCTCGTTCGCGCCGGAGCCCAGGCCCTGGCGCGAGATCTTCGTGCACGGCCCAAGCATGGAGGGCGTGCATCTGCGCGCGGGGCCCATCGCCCGCGGCGGCATCCGCCATTCCGACCGCCCGGCCGATTTCCGCACCGAGATCCTCGAACTGATGGCCACGCAGACGATCAAGAACGGTCAGATCGTGCCCACCGGCGCCAAGGGCGGCTTCGTGCTGCGCGGTCCCGCCACGCCCGAGGCGGTCGAGCGCGAATACCGCCGCTTCATCCGCGCGCTGCTCTCGGTCACCGACAACCTCGTGGACGGCACATGCGTCCCCCCGGACGGCGTGCGCGTGCCGGAGGACGACCGGGACGATCCCTACCTGGTCGTCGCCGCGGACAAGGGCACCGCGAAGCTTTCGGATGCGGCCAACGACGAGGCTGCCGAGGCCTGCTTCTGGATGGGCGACGCCTTCGCCAGCGGCGGCAGCCACGGCTACGACCACAAGGCCGTGGGCATCACCGCCAAAGGCGCCTGGGTCGTGGCCGCCCACCACTGCGAACGCCTGGGGCTCAACGCGTGGCGCGATCCGCTCACCTGCGTGGGCATCGGCGACATGGGCGGCGACGTGTTCGGCAACGGGATGCTGCTGAATCCGCGTATCCGGCTGATCGCCGCGTTCAACCACCGGCACATCTTCCTCGACCCCGACCCCGATCCGGAGGCCGCGTTCGCCGAACGAAGGCGCCTGTTCGAGGCGGGCCTCGGCTGGGACGCCTACGATGCCCGGCGCATCAGCGAGGGCGGCGGCGTGTTCGCCCGCTCGGCCAAGAGCATCCGGCTCGCGAAACCGGCGCGCGACGCCCTCGGCATCGAGGATGAGGCGCTCTCCGGCGAGGCCCTGATCCGCGCGATCCTGCGCGCGCCGGTGGACATGCTCTACAACGGCGGCATCGGCACCTACGTGAAGGCGAGCACCGAAACCCATCTCGAGGTCCGGGATCCAGCCAACAACAGCGTGCGGGTAGACGCCGGCGAGCTGCGCTGCCGGATCGTCGTCGAGGGCGGCAATCTGGGACTCACGCAGGCCGCCCGCCTCGAATATGCGGCCGCGGGCGGCCTGATCAACACCGATGCGATCGACAACGCGGCGGGCGTGAACATGTCCGACCACGAAGTGAACCTGAAAATCCTGCTCGGAGCGACCCCGGGCGTCCGGATTGCGCGCACGCGGCGCAACCGCCTGCTGCGCGAGCTCACCGACGAGGTCACGCGCCAGTGCCTGGATGCGAACCGCGATCAGGCCCGGGCGCTGACGCTGGCCGAACAGGACATGCGCGAACACCCGCCGCGCATCCGAAGGCTGCGCGATGCGCTGATCGAAAGCGGCTGGCTGGATGCGGGGGTCACACCCGGCGTGGACGACGACGCCGCGCTCCGGCTGCGCCCGACGCTTTCCGTGCTGCTGGGCCAGGAGAAGAACCGGCTGCAGGAGCGGCTGGTCGCCGAGGGATTCGCCGGCTTTTCGTCCTGCGCGCAAACATTGCTCGCCGACTACTTCCCGGCCCGGATCCGGCGCCGTTTTGGAAACCGGCTGTCCGCTCATCCGCTGGCCTCGCGGATCGTTGCCACGCAGGCGGCCAACCGGGTGGTCAACCATGCGGGTCTTGCTTCCGTCCATCACTTGCAGACGCTGCTGGAGAACAGCGTGGCCGAGATCGTCGAAGCGCTGCTGCTCGCCGAAGAGCTTCTGGAAACCGACGGGCTGCGCGAGGCGGTCTGGTCCGGAATCGACGATGTCGAGATCGCGGCCGGCATCCAGCACATGCTGCAGGAGCACCGGATGCGCTTCGCCGAGGAGCTGTTGCGCATGACCGACGTCCGCGGCCTTGGCCGGGAGCGTGTCGAACGCTGGCGCAAGGGCCTGCACCGGTTCCGCCGCTCGCTTGCGGCCCAGGGCATCGGCGGCATGGAAACCAGCCGCTATCTGGCGCTTCTGAAGCAGGTGTCCGAACTGGGCCTGGCCCCGGAACAGGCCGCGCATCTGGCCGCGATGCCGGAGCTTGCCCAGAGCGCGTGCGCGCTCCATCTGAGCGCGCAGCGCAGGCTGCCCCTGTCCCGCTGCCTCGCCGCTAGCCAGGCCTGCCTGCATCTGCTTCCGCTTGAGCGCTTCGAGGAGCCGCTGCGTTCGCCCGACTGGGGCGGACCGGACGCGCACCGCCTGCGCCGGGAATGGCTGCACCGGCTGAGCCAGATCAAGCGGCGCGCAATCGAACGTCTGCTCGAGGCCGGCGAGGAAACGATGATCGAACAGGGAAGCCGCTGGTGGCATGCGCACCCGCTCTGGGAGGAAATGGAACAGACGCTCGCCTCAAGCGTTGAAGCCCAGGAGGCCGAAACCCGTCACATGCGCCTGTTGCTTGCGCTCACCCGACTCGAGGACATCGTAGGCGCCTGCGCCGACTAGCGGGAACGCCCGGCCTCCGGCTCACCCGTGCGCAGACCGGCGGCAACCGGAAGCGCCGCCAGTGCCAAGGCCATGCAGGTATAGAAAGCCGCGGCATAACCCCAGTGCTCGACGATCCAGCCGCAGGCGACGATGCCCAGCATCGTACCCAGACCGAAGCCGCTCGCCGAATACCAGCCCTGCGCGGCCGCAAGGCGCCCGGCCGGCGCCAGCCGGCGCACCCAGGCGATCGCCGCCAGATGGAACGCGGCGAAGCTTGCCGCGTGCAGCAGCTGCATCACGACGAGCCAGACGGGACCCAGGGAAAACGCAAGCCCCCACCAGCGCAGCGCCGCAAGCCCCAGGCACAGGGTGAAGATCCGCGCCGGGCGCATCGACTGAATCGCGCGCGAGGCCGTGGCCATCAGCGCGATCTCGGCGAGCACCCCGATCACCCAGTAGGTCCCGATCTGCCATCCGTCGTAACCGGCGGCCGCCAGATCCAGACTGAAAAAACCGTAGTAGGCACCGTGCGAGGCCTGCATCAGAACACTGACGAGCAGCAGGCGCCGGAATACGGGCGGGAAGGCCCCGTCGCCGCGGGCACCGGCCGCATCGGCCGGCTGGGGATGCGGAAAACGGAGGGCGGCCCATCCGGTCAGCAGCATGCAGCCGGCAAGCGCAAGCGGAAGCCCCGGATCCAGCCTCGGCACCAGAAGCGCGCCGCCCGCAAGCGAAGCCAGCACGAAGCCGACCGAGCCCCAGAGCCGGAGCCGGCCGTAGTCGGCCAGCCGCTGTTCGGAAATCCCGATGCTGAGCCCGTCGGTGAGCGGCAGCACCGCCGCCCACAGCACGCCGAAACCGGCGACGATCAGCGCGAGCGGCACGATCGTCGTCGCGGTAGTCATCGCCAGCGCGAGCCCCGCCGCCAGAAAGGACGCCAGCACGATGAAGCGGCGCATCGTTTCCGGCCGGCCCCGGTCCAGCCAGCCGCCGATCCAGGGCGGCGCGACGATCTTGGCCATCGAAAGCAGCCCCGTCATCCATCCGATCGCGAACGCATCGAGCCCCCGCCCTTCGAGAAAAACCGGGAAATACGGCAGCACCAGCCCCATCGCCGCGAAATAGGCGCCGTAGAACACCCGCAGCCGCATCAGCTCCCGCGCACCGATCATGCGCCAAGCCTAGCCGCTGGCATCGGCCCGCGCGCGGCCGGCTTGCGGGCGAGCGGC
Source organism: uncultured Zetaproteobacteria bacterium (assembly GCA_964398225.1). Classification (GTDB taxonomy): domain Bacteria; phylum Pseudomonadota; class Zetaproteobacteria; order Mariprofundales; family Mariprofundaceae; genus CAYNLY01. Next base: position 17,943 of record CAYNLY010000015.1, on the reverse strand, counting down.
GCGCGCGTCACATTTGCGCCATGAAGCCTCCCGCACCCGATGCCCCCCGCACCGCGTCGATCCTGCTTGCGCTTGCGCTGATGCTGGCCGGCTGCGATCTGGGCGGCAGCGGCGTCGAGCTTGCGCCCGGCTGGGAGGCCCGTTCGCTGACCGTCTGGCGCCACGCCCACCCGGACATGCTGGCCCCGGCGCCGGACGGGAAGAGCGTCTACGTCTCCTGCGAAACGGCCGCCTCGATGTCCGCACCCTCGCTTGCCGTGCTGAATCCGGCCTCGGGCCATGCCACGCTGCTCGTTTCGGGCCTGCACCGGGCGGACGCCCTGAAGTTCGCGCCGGACGGAAGCCTGTGGATCGGCGAGGAGTTCGAGCGGGGTATGATCTGGCGCATCGCCGAGCCCGGGCGGCTGCCCGCCGACCAGATCGTCGAGCGGAGCCGCTTGGCTTCCTCGCATCCCTCGATCGCCCCGCTGCCGGAGGCCGGCGTCTTCGCCCATGAGGGACTGGCCTTCTCCAACGACGGCCGCCACGCCTACCTCGGCGACGAGGATGAACACGGCGCGCTGTACCGGCTCGATCTTTCCCGCCGCAGCCTTTCGGTCCTCACCGACTCGGGCTGGCGGGCCATCCCCATGCCCGCGGAGGCGCGCGCCCACGCCCGGCGGCTCGGCGCGCGCCGCTTCAACCGGCTCGAGGACTTCGAGACCTTGCCGGACGGCCGCATCCTGATGGCGGAAACCGGCACGGGCCGGATCCTTGCGCTGGATGACCGGGGCGCGAAGCCGTCCGTGTCGGTGTTTCTCGAGCGCAAGGGGCAGCTGAAGCATCCGGACAACCTGGCCTGGGACGAAAGCCGACGCTGGCTGTGGATCACCGACGACGACCGGCCCTCGCGGCTCTGGGCCTGGACCGGGCGGGAACTGATCGGGATCGCCCGCCATTCCGAGGCCGAAATCACCGGCGTGGTCGTGCATCGGGGCGACGTGCTGATCAACCTGCAGCGCGCCTTCGGAACGCCCGAAATCACGCTGCGCCTGCGCGAGCGCCGCTGAATGGATGCCTGGCTCGAACTCGTCGTCCGCCAGATCATCCTCTATTCGCTGCCCATGCTCGTCTCGCTCACCGTGGCCGGATGGGCCGCGGCGAGGTCTGCGGGCCGGGAGCTTCCGCATCCCTTTCATCCGATTGCCTGGATGGGCGCCTGGCTGCCGGCGCTCGCGGCCATCGCCGTCCACCGCGGCCTGATCGTCGCGTTCCCGCGCCGGCTTGCGCCCGGCCCGGGCGCCGCCGCAGCGGCATTCGCCGCGCATCTGGCGCTCGCCGGGGCGGGATTCGGCCTTTATGCCTGGGCGCTGCACACGGCGGCGCCCGAAGGCGTGCCTCCGCTGCACCTGTGGTGGGCGAAGGTGCTGATGTTCTTCAATCTCTGCATCGCGGCCATGCATCTCGTACCGCTGCCCGGGCAGCTTGCGGGCGAACTTCTCGCCCGGCATTCGGGTATGATCCGGCTCGATGCCTGGCTTGGCGAACGCCGCACCGCCTGGGTCTGGACGCTGCTTGCGGCCTCGCCGCTGCTTGACGCCGTCCTGGGCGCCTGGCTCGTCTTCCCCGTCTACGGACAGCTCGCGACCTGGGCGGCCCGGCTCGCGCACTGAACGCCCTTCTGGCCCGGGACTTGCTTGTTCTCCGGGCATGAACGACACCCTTGATCCCGGCTTCGACCGCGAGAGCACGATCGAGCTGCTCGAATACGCGCAGGACATCCCCTCGCTGCCCGACCGGTTCATGAAGATCCAGCAGGTCATCCACGACCCGCGCTCGAACGCGGAGGATCTTGCCCGCGTCATCGGCACCGATCAGGCGACGACGGCGATGGTGCTGAAGGTCGCGAACTCGGCCGCCTTCAATCCAATGCGCCAGCCGGTCGCCGAACTGAGCAAGGCCATCGCCCGGCTGGGCACGCGCGAAACCGCGCACATCGCCCAGGCCATGGCGCTGATGTACGGCCTCGTGCTGCCGACGGGCATGGTCAACATCCGGGTGTTCTGGGGGCATGCCTATGCGGTCGCGCTCATAGCCGAACATCTGGCCCGCGTGCTGGATGCGGCCGAAACCCGCTGCCCGCACGAGCGCGTGTTCGTGGCCGGGCTGTTGCACGACATCGGCCGCGCCGCCCTGGGCATGCGCGTGGATCTCGGCTATTTCGAGCGTCCGACCGGACATCTGCACGGCGAGCGTCTGATCGAACTGGAACGCCGGTGGTACGGCATGGACCATGCGGAGGCCGGCGAACGCCTGATGCGGCGGTGGGAGTTGCCCGACGAACTGTGCGTCGCAATCGGCCAGCACCACGACGCCGAGCCCCAGCTGTGGCTAGCGCGTCTGGTCCGCCGCGCGGATCTCTATGCCCATGAGCATCTTCCGGAAAAGACGCCGTTCGAGGACATCCCCGAAACGGTCGTTGAGCGCCTCGCCGAGTTCCCCCCCGAAGACGGCTAGGCGGCGGGGCCGTCCACGCCCGCTTCGGCAAAGGTGGCCATCTCGGCGTGCAGCCGCACGGCCGATTGAAGCAGCGGGACGACGAGCGCGGCCCCGGTCCCCTCGCCGAGACGGAGTCCCAGATCCACGAGCGGCTTCAGCCCCAGTTCGTCGAGGGCATGCCGGTGCCCCAGCTCGGCCGAGGCATGGCTTGCCAGCATCCAGCCGCTGATGCGCACATCCCAGGCCGCGGCCGCAAGCGCCGCGGCCGCGGAGATGAAGCCGTCGAGCAGAATCGGCACGCCCTGCTGGGCGGCGCGACGGTAAAAGCCTGCCATCGCCGCGATCTCAAGCCCGCCCAGCTCCCGCAGCACATCCCGCGAGGGCACGCCGCTTGCCCGCGCGAGCGCCTTCTCGACCGCGATCAGCTTGCGGTTGTAGGTCTCGTCGTCGATGCCCGTGCCGCGCCCGACCACCTCCTCCGGCATCAGTCCGGTCAGCTCGCAGATCACCGCCGCGCTCGCGGTCGTGTTGCCGATGCCCATATCGCCCGCGATCAGCAGGTTCGCGCCCTGCTGCACCATCCGGTCGGCCATCTTCTCGCCGATGCCGACCGCCTCCCAGTATTCGATTTCGGTCATCGCGGGTTCGCGGACGATGTTGCCGCTGCCCATCCGCACCTTGCCGTGCTCGATCGCATCGACGTCGGCGAGCGATTCGGCGACGCCGACATCGACGACCGACAACGGCATGCCGTGCTGGCGCGCAAGCACATTGATCGCCGCTCCTCCGCGCGCGAAGTTCCGCACCATCTGCGCGGTCACGCTCGCGGGGTAGGCGCTCACGCCCTCTTCGACCACGCCGTGATCGCCGGCGAAGACGACGACGGCGGGCTTCAGCGGCTCGGGCACGGCGCGCCCCTGCCGGGCCGCGAACCAGCAGGCCAGCTCCTCGAGTCGCCCGAGCGCGCCGGCGGGCTTGGTCAGCTCGCTCTGACGGCGGATCGCCTCCTGCATCGCCTGCTGATGCATGGGCGGAATCTCCATGGCTTCCCCTTTACCTGAATGTCCACGCCGCGTCAGAGCGCGGGATCTGTGTGCATCAGCAAGGCGCGTTCCAGATCCAGCGGCTCCTCGGTGAGCAGCGTGGCCCGTATGCTGCGATCCTGAGCCACCGAGACAAGCTGGAATCCCTGCGCCTGCTTGGCCAAAAGCGCGAGGTTGGCCTGGGCCACCTCCAGCCCCGCCTTTGCCGCCATCTGAAGCCATCGGCGGGCCGCCTCCGGATCGCGTTTGGTGCCCCGGCCCAGGGCCAGCATGTAGGCAAGGGCGTTCTGGGCGGGGGCAAATCCCGCTTCGGCCGCGGCGCGATACCAGCGCACGGCCCGGACATCATCCTGCCGCACGCCCTCGCCCCGCCGGTACAGGTTGCCCAGATTGAACATCGCCATCGCATCCCCGGCCTCGGCCGCCCGCCGATACCAGGCAACGGCCGCGCGCAGGTCGTAGGGAAGCCCCTGGGCCTCCTGATACATCGTGCCGAGATTGTTCATCGCGCGGGCATCCCCGGCCTCGGCCGCCCGCCGGAACAGCCTCGCGGCCTGTTCCAGATCGCGGGGGATGCCCATCCCGTTCATGTAGAGCACCGCGAGATTGAACATCGCGTCCACATCGCCCGCCTCGGCTGCGGCGCGATACCACTTCGCCGCTTCCTTCTGGCTTTGCCCGACGCCGCGACCCGTATCGTACAGAAGGCCGAGCAGGAGCTTGGCCCGGGCAAGGCCCTTATGCTCGGCGCGCTTCAGCCACAGCGCCGCCTCGTCGTCGTTGGGCGTGGTGCCGATCCCGCGCAGATAGATCATCGCGAGATTGAACTGGGCGAACACATCGGATCCCGCGGCCCGCTTCAGCCAGATCAGCGACTGGTTGGGATTGCGCGGCAGGCCCTGCCCCTTCATGTACATCACACCGAGATTGTTCTGCGCCGGCGGATAGCCGCCCCGCGCCGCCTTGCCGAACCAACGGCCGGCGGCCTCCGGTTCCTGACCGTCCAGAGCCAGAACGCCGAGATTGAACTGGGCCTCAGCAAGGCCCGCATCGGCCGCACGCCCGAGCCATTCCCGGGCGCTGCCGATATCGCGGGCCGTGCCCCGGCCCAGCGCAAACATCGCTCCAACCATCGCCTGCGCCCGCGGATGGCCGCGTTCCGCCGCCTTCATCAGCCACCGGAAGGCCTCCTCGTCGGCGGGCGGCCTCTGATGCAGCAGCAGATCACCCAGGCGGAACTGCGCCTCGCGATTGCCACCCTCCGCGCTCTTTTCCAGCCACTTGCGCGCAAGCTGCGGGTCGCGGGGCACGCCCTGCCCCTGCTCGTAGAGCTCGGCGAGCAAAAGCTGCGCCTCCGGATCGTTCGACTGGCTTGCCCGCATCGTCAAGCCGTTGACGGTCTGACGAAAAAATGACTCGGCATCCGCATATCCCTGCTTCATCGCGGCCACGAGCAGCCGGACCGCCGAGCGCAGATCCACTTCCCCGCCCCGGCCCTGCACCATCATCACGGCAAGCCGGAACCTGGCCGCGGCAACCCCCTGATCGGCGGCCGCGCGATACCATCGCCGGGCCTCGACATCGTCCGGACGGGGCACCCCGCGACCGGTTTCCAGAAGCCGGGCGAGCTCATACTGCGCCTGGGCGTGGCCGACGCGCGCAGCCAGCCGGAACCAGCGCACGGCCTGGGCGTCGTCCCGGGGCACGCCCTTGCCGTCGCGATACAGGAGACCGAAACGATACTGCGCTTCCGCGTTGCCGACCCGGGCCCCCTGCTCGAACCATCGCGCGGCATCCTTGTAGCGTCCGTCCTCGAAGGCCGACTTGCCGAGTTCGAGCGCCTCCTCGCCGGCCACGGGCGCCTTGCCACCGGAAAAAAGCGCAAACGCCCCCACGCCCGCGGCCAGAACGAGAACCGCGGCGACGACGGCCGCGCGCCAGCCCTTCATGTCTCGATCGCCTCATCCATGACGTGCCTCCCCGATGGCGGTGAATCCCTCCCCGCCCGTTGGCACCGTTCACTATAGCACAGATCGGGATGCCCGGGGATCAGTCCAGGCCCAGCTCGTCCCAGATCGCGTCCACGCGCGCGCGCACATCCTCGTCCATGCGGATCGGGCGCCCCCATTCGCGATCGGTCTCGCCGGGCCACTTGTTCGTGGCATCAATGCCGACCTTCGAACCGAGGCCTGCGACCGGAGACGCGAAGTCCAGATAGTCGATCGGGGTGCGCTCCACGAGCGTGAAATCCCTGGCCGGATCGCACCGGGTCGAAATCGCCCAGACGACGTCCGGCCAGGAGCGGCAGTCCACATCCTCGTCGACGATGATGATGAACTTCGTGTACATGAACTGGCGCAGATAGGACCAGATGCCGAACATCACCCGTTTGGCATGGCCGGGATAGCCCTTCCGGATCGCAACCACCGCCACCCGGTACGAGCAGCCCTCCATCGGCAGGTAAAAATCGACGATCTCGGGAAACTGCCGCTGGAGAATCGGCACGAACACCTCGTTCAGCGCCAGCCCCAGCACCGCGGGCTCGTCCGGAGGCCGGCCGGTGTGCGTGGAGTGATAGATCGCATCCTCGCGCATCGACATCCGCTCGATCGTGAACACCGGAAACCGCTCGACCTCGTTGTAGTAGCCGGTGTGGTCGCCGAACGGGCCCTCGTCGGCGTATTCGTCCAGCGAGACATGCCCCTCGAGCACGATCTCGGCGCTCACGGGTGCTGCGAGATCCGAATCCGGAAGCTTCACGAGCTCGGTGCGGCCGCCCCGGAGAAGCCCCGCAAACTGGTATTCGGAAAGCGTGTCCGGAATCGGCGTGACCGCGGCCAGAATCGTCGCGGGATCCGCCCCGATCACGACCGCGCAGGGAAACCGCCGCGCTCCGGCGCCTGCTGCCTCGCGATGATCCTGAGCACCGCCCCGGTGCTTCAGCCAGCGCATGATGACCCGGTTGCGCCCGATCACCTGCTGGCGGTAGATGCCAAGGTTCATCCGCTTCTTGCCGGGGCCTCGGGTGACCACCAGACCCCAGGTGATCAGGGGCCCCGCATCCTCCGGCCAGCAGCGCTGCACCGGCAGCCTCCCCAGATCCACGTCGTCCCCCTCCCAGACGCGCGCCCGCCAGGGCGCATCGCTCCGGTACTTCGGCGGCATGTCGAGCACCTTCTTCAGCACCGGCCATTTGGCCATCGCATCGCGCAGCCCCTCGGGCGGCTGGGGTTCCTTCAGATCGGCCAGCAGCTCGCCGATGCGGCGGAGCCCGGCGGCCGACTCCAGTCCCAGCGCCAGCGCAATCCGCCGCTCGCTGCCGAACAGATTGGTGAGCACCGGCATCGAATGGCCGCGCACGTTCTCGAACAGCAGCGCGGGACCATCGGCACGGAGCACGCGGTCGGAGATCTCGGTGATCTCAAGCTCGGGGCTGACCTCATGCCGGATGCGGGCAAGCCAGCCCCGGGCCTCGAGATCGGACAGAAACGCGCGCAGATCCCGATGGCTCAATCCGTTCCTTCCCGCTCCCGGATTTCGAACACCGTGTCGAGCTTGGCCAGCGAGAACGCATCGCGGACCGGATCGGTCAACCCGCTCAGCACAAAGCGCCCGCCGCCCGCCCGCGCCCACTGAAGCCCCTCGACGAGCGTGGCAATGCCGGACGAATCCATGAACCCGACGCCGTCGAGCGCCACCTCGATGGACTCCGTTTCCGGCCGGTACAGGGGCTTCAGGGCCTCGCGCAGCTTCGGCGACGTGTGAATCGTCACCTCGCCCTCGACCCGAACCCGGAAGCGGCCGGGCGAAAGCTCCGTCGTGGCAATCGATAGCTCCATGATCCGTTCTCCTTTCAGTCGCCGGCATCCAGCCGGGCGGCGAACTCGAGCCGCCAGAGGTTGCCGTCGGTTAGCGAACGATGCTCGCAGCGCTCGCTCACCGAATGAATCAGCCGCATGCCCAGTCCACCCGCGGCCACGGTCCCGGTGCGCGGGCAGACGCGGTCGATCCGCGCGGTGTTTTCCTCCCAGCGCACCGGCGCCCAGTCGCGCACCTCGAACACCAGCAGCCCCGCGTCTTCGTCGAGCCAGGAACTGAGCTCGATCCGGCCCGGCTCCCCCCGGTAGGCGTGCCGGCCGATGTTCGCGAACAGCTCCGTAAGCGCCAGAGCCACCCGCTCGACCGAAAGCTTTGGGAGCCCGGCGCCCGCCGCCTGCTCGCGCACGAACGCGAGCAGGCGCTCGACGCAGGCGCTGTCGGTGTCCAGCGCACAGACGGCGACGAGCGGCTTGCGCGCATCGGCCTTGTTCATCGGCCGGAGTCTTGCATCGAATCCCGCATCAGGCGATAGCGGGAACGATCCTCTTCCCACTGCTCGCGTTCAGCCAGCCCGATCAGCGCATCCAGCGTTTGCCTTGCGTGCGCCTCATCCCGGAGCGCGACGAAGATCGCAAGCGCCCGCTCCAGACGGTCCTGAGCCTCGGTTGCGCTGGCCGCATGGGTGCCCGCAAGAAGCTGCGCCTGCGCGATGATCCTCGGCGCGCCCACCGCCCGCGCCGCCTTCAGCGCGGCATCCAGCGCCTGGCGCAGGCGCTTCGCATCCCCGGCCCTGGCTGCCAGCATCGCCAGCCCCAGATGCGCCTGCGCCCGAATCAGGAACCCCGATGCGTCCCTTCCGGCGCGCGATGCGGCCTGCCGGTACCAGGACTCGGCGTCGGCACCGCTTCCCGCGCGATGAAAGACGCGGCCGGCCTGCAGCGCGATGTCCGCATCCCAGCGCCGGTGCCCGAGCATGCCGCGCAACCCGCCGAGATCCACCGCCTGCTTCCGGCGCTGGGCGATGAGCATCCGGGCCAGATGTGCGCGCATCGCCATCGCATCGTCGCCCGCGCGCGCGCTCAGGCGCTCGGCCCGGGCGAAGGCCTCGGTGGACGCGTCCCATTTGCGGGCCGCACGGCGGACCATGCCGAGATCGTACCAGGCCCTGCGCACGAGCTCCGGATCGTCGGCCAGCTGCGCGGCCCGGAGCGCGCGCACGAACGCGCGCTCGGCCGCATCCCAGCGCTCGCGCCGTATCGCGGCCAGGCCGTCCTCGAAAAAGTTGCGGCTTCGCTCCAGATAGGGATTCTCGACCTGCACCTTGCCCGCGCCCCCGCCGCAACCGGCAAGCGCCAGCGCGAACACGATCAGGGCAAGCGGCAGGCGCGGCT
>CAYNLY010000015.1:0-9112 GCA_964398225.1 uncultured Zetaproteobacteria bacterium | reverse complement strand
CCGCAACCGGCAAGCGCCAGCGCGAACACGATCAGGGCAAGCGGCAGGCGCGGCTTCACGGCTGCATCTCCAGCACGGGCGGCGCGATCGTCTCACGATCACGCTCCTCTCCGCCGCCCCCGCCGAACAGCCAGGACTCGCGCATCCCCCGGATCAGCGAGCGGATTTCCTCGATCGCCCCCCGGGATTCGCGCGCAAGCCCCGGAAGCTCCGGCGTAAGCTCGGAAAGATCGGCCGCAACAATGTCCAGCGAACGGGACAGCGCGTCGACATGGGCAAGCAGACTGTCGATCTTTGCGAAGCTTTCCGGGCCCTTCTCGCCGAGCGTGCGGGCAAGCGGCTGCATGTCGGAAAGCAGCTCGTTGGCAAGCTTCAGCGATCGCGCCAGATGCGTGCCCACATGCTGGGTCTCGATCTCCCGGGTGACGGCATCAAGCCTGGCAATGACGTCGGAAAGATCGGCAACCACGCCCTCAAGCTTTTCGCGGCTGAGCCCGCGGGTCACACGCTCCAGCCGGCCGGTCACCTGGCGGAAGGCACCGTAGGGATCGTTGAGCCAGGTGGCGAGCTCGGCGAGCTCCGAAAGCAGCGTGTTCGCATTCGCGACCGCGGGCTTAATGTCCTCCAGAAGCTGTTCGATCGAGGCCTCGGTCTCGTATTCGAGCTGTGCTCCGTCCCGCACGACGGGCTTTCGGGCATCGCCGGGCGACACCTCGACGACCTGCTCCCCGATCAGCCCTTCCTTGACGAGCCGGGCCCTGGCCTGCTCGTGAATCATTCCGCGGTAGCGCTCGAGCACCCTCAAGGTGACACGCACCCGCCCGCTCGGCAGCAGCTCCATCTCGCCGACCCGCCCGATCGTGAACCCCTGGAACTTGACCGGCTGACCGATGTAGAACGAAGCGGCGCTGTCAGGGAAGAAATAAAGCGAAAATTTCTTGGCGAACACGTCGGTGCGCAGACTGACGACGAGAAGAAGCAGCACGATCACGCCCGCGCCCGCGATCACGAACCATCCCACCTGGCGCTCGATCCCGGCCACCAGGCGCGGCACGCGGCCGCTTCCCCGTTCAGCCATCACCCGGCCTCCTCGGAAGCAAGCTTTTCATCCCGGGGCTTCACGGTCAACGTCTCGGCGAACCCGATCCCCGAGCCTTCGTGCGGGCTGCCGGTCAGATACAGCACCCCGGCACCGAGCGCGTCCACGGCCTCGAGTGCAAGCTTCGCAAACCTCGCCAGCCGGTCCGGAGGCATTCCGACATGGACCTCCTGGGCGATGATGACCTCGGGCCGGGCAAGCATGCAGCGGCCGAGGCTGACCAGCGCATGCGTGTAGGACGAGCGTTCGCCCGCCCGCTGGTCGAGAACGTCCCTGAGCCCCAGCCACTCGGCCACCTCCTCCACTTCGGCCGCGGCCATGGCCAGCCGGTCCTCGTCGTTCCAGTACAGAAAGGGCAGCAGGAGGTTTTCCCGTATGCTCAGGTTGGCCAGAAGCCCCCGATGCCGGATCAGGCTTCCAACCCGGCGGAAGAACTCGTCGGAACCCGCGCGGTAGCTTGCCTCGGCCGTTTCCAGCCACATCCGCCACTCCCCTTCGCGGTGCTCGGCGGGCGCAAACACATGCTCGAGAAACGCATACTGCTGCCGTTCGCCCAGGACCAGGCGCACGTGATGATCGGGGGCCACGTAGCCGTCCGGAATCGCTGAGCCGTGCATCACGAGCCCCCGCCAGATCAGCCGCGCAGCCATCAAAGGCCTCCAATGAACACGCCGAGGGCATCCGCCGCCACGACCAGCATCAGCGAGCCCAGCACGCCCTGGGTTGCCCGCACCGGAATCATGTTCGGATCGCGGCCGACGAGCGCCCCCTGACCGATCAGCATCAGCGCCGACAGCACCGGATAGCCGAGCCCCTTGGCCACCAGCACGAGCAGCTCGTCCAGGCTCGTGCCGCGCCGAACCTCGACGAGGAAGTCGATGAAGTTCAGCTCGTAGCTGAACGCCACCGCAAGCCCCCCCACCCAGATCGCCAGCATGACGAACACGAAGGTGAGAATCAGCCCGCACAGGCCGAAAGCGAGCACGCGCGGCAGATAGAGGTATTCCGCAGGATCAATACCAAGGCTGCGGAGCACCATCTCCTCGCCCCGGACATGCATCGACCCGATCTCGGTGACGACGGCCACGCCGGAACGCGCGAGCAGAAAGATCGCGACGAACAGCGGCGCGGCTTCGGTGACGAGCAGGCCGGAAACCATGCGCCCGATCAGCGACAGATCCTCGAGCCCCTTGGCAAAGACCACGATGTTGTACACGGCGAGCGTGCCGGCGAACAGCGCGACGAGCACCACCCAGACCAGCCCCTGAACTCCGGTGAAATAGATCTGGCGGATGAGCACGTTCATCACCGCAGGCCGCCGGAGCCACTTGAGCGACAGCCCCGCGCGGGCCACGTCCGCGGCCAGCTTCCCGAGCCTCTGCGCCTCGCGGGCAACCCGGATCACGGCCGCGCCGAGACGCTCGGCGCGCATGTTCATCCCCAGCCACAGGCGCATGCTCCACTCCATATCGGTGTTATAGGCCGACGGCGGGAAAACACAAGCGCCAATGGCCCTGCCTTGCAGGTCCGGATGGGCTCAAGTAGCGTCCCGCTTTCCGCAAAAAACGGGGTGTTCGGGGGCTCCCCGGCATCCGGATCGGGGACGGAATCATGCTCGAATCGATGCGCAGCCAGGCTCAGTCCTGGATCGCCAAGGCCATCCTGGGCGGCATCGCCCTGTCGTTCATTCTCTGGGGCGTGGGCGACTACTTCCTGGGCAGCCATGTCGAAACGGTCGCCGAGGTGGACGGTGCGCCGATCACCGACGTCGAGTTCGCGCAGGCCTACGAGCGTCAGGTCAACGCCTACCGCTCGATGCTGGGCAAGCAGTTCTCCAAGGAGATGCTGGAGAAGCTCAACGTCAAGGACACGACGCTCCAGATTCTGATCAACCGCCGGCTGATGCTTGCCGAGGCCGAGCGCCTGGGCCTGGCCGTGCCGGAGGCGGCGATCGTGGCCAGCGTGCGCGCCAATCCGGCCTTCCAGTCCGCGCAGGGCTTCGACCCCCAGCGCTACCACATCCTGACCCGGAACATGGGCTACCGCACCCCGCGCGACTACGAGGCCGCGCTCCGGCTCGACATGCTCGTGGACACGCTGCAACGAACCGTCACCGACTCGGCGATCGTGCTCGACGCCGACGTGCGCGAGCGCTTCCGGCGGGAATACGAGCAGCGTGTGATCGAGGCGCTGATCGTCGATCCCGAGGCCTTTGAAAAGCAGGCCGAGCCCGACACGGACGCGATCCGCGCCTGGTACGAGGCGCACAAGGATCAATACCGCGCACCGCTCAAGGTCGAGCTCGCGCTCGTGGACATCGATCCGGCGAGGCTTGCGGCCGACATCGAGATCGGCGAGGACGCGATCCGGGCCTACTACGACGAACACCGCGACGCGTTCGTTCAGCCCGAGGAACGCCGGGCAAGCCACATCCTGATCCGGGTGCCGGAGAACGCGGACGAGAAAACCCGGAACAAGGCGCGCGCGAAGGCCGAGGCGCTGCTCGCGCGCATTCAAAAGGGCGAGGACTTCGCCAAGCTCGCCAAGGAGTTTTCCGACGACGTCACCGCCGAGCAGGGCGGCGATCTGGGCTGGTTTCGCCAGGGGGTGATGGTCCCCGCCTTTGACGAGGCCGTGTTCTCGATGAAGGAAGGCGAGGTGAAGGGCCCGATCGAAACGCCGTTCGGCTTCCACCTGATCAAGCTGACCGGCATCCGCGCGCAAGGCGTGCGCCCGCTCGAAGAGGTCCGCGAGGAGATCGCGCGCAAGCTGCGCGCTGAGAAGGCGGCCGACGAGGCCTACCGCCTGAGCGAGGATCTGGACGACGCGCTCGGTCGCGAGGGCTCCCTTGAAGCGGCCGCGAAATCGCTGAACCTGGAAACCGAGCATCTCGGCCCGATCAGCCGCAAGCAGGCGCTGCTCGAACCGAAGCTGGCCGACGCCGGCCTGCTCTCCAGAGTGTTCGCGGCCCGGCCGGGCGATCCGGTCGAGATCTATGAGACCGAATCCGGCCACTTCGTCGCCTTCGAAGTCCTGCGGCGCACCGAGCCGGCCGTTCAGCCGCTCGACCAGGTCGTGGACCGGGTCCGCGAGGATGCGAAGCGCGCAAAGGCGCGGGAGCTTGCGCGCGCGAAGGCCGAGGAAATCCTCAAAACCCAGGCCGACGATCGCCCGCTCGACCGGCTCGCGCAAGCCACGGGGCTCGCCGGCCACGTGTCCAAGCCCGTGCGCGCCGATGGCAGCGGCGATGCCAGCAGCTGGCTGACCGCCGACGTGCTGGCCGCGGCCTTCCAGGCCGCGCCGGGCGGCTGGCTCGATGCGGTTCAGGAAGTGCCGCAGGGCTACGCGCTCGTGCGCGTGCGCGAGGTCATCGCGCCGAGCGACAAGGAGTTCGAGGACAAGCGCGCCTCGATCGAAGCGGAGGAGCGCAAGGCGCGCGGCGCGGTCCGTTTTGCGCGCTGGATGGCCTCGGTTCGCAGCCGGCATGATGTCGAAATTCACGAGCGCCAGCTTGAGCGCTTCTGATGAGTGCTCCTGATCCGGCGCGCCCCGGGCACAAAAAAACCGGGTGCGGCGCACCCGGTTCCGGATCTGGTGGAGCCAGGCGGGATCGAACCGCCGACCTCTACAATGCCATTGTAGCGCTCTCCCAGCTGAGCTATGGCCCCGAAGGCGGCGAAGTAAAGCGCGGTGGCCGCCGGCTGTCAACCGGGGGGCGGGCATGAGCCGGCTTGTCGTGCGCACGCGTTCGGCCGACTGCGACACGCCGCTGTCGGTCCATGCCGCGTTCGAACAGAGCGGCGGTGACGGCTTCCTGTTCGAAAGCGCCGAGGGTGGCGAGCACTGGGGGCGCTACAGCATCATCGGCTTTTCCCCCCGCGTCACCGCGATCGAGCAGGACGGCAGGCTTTCGCTTGCCCATCGCGACGGCCGCAAGGAGATGCGGGAGCAGCCGATCGAGGCATGGCTGCGGGAGACGGTCCTCGCCGCGGCGGCGCCCGAATGCGAACGCGAGCTGCCGTTCACCGGCGGCGCGGTCGGCTGGTTCGGCTGGGACATCGTCCGGCGCTTCGAGCCCGCGGTGCCCGCGCGCGCCGCAAGCGACGAGCCCGTGGCGGCCTTCATGCTGATCGACCGCTTCATCGTCTTCGACAACCTCACCGGCGCGATGCACCTGTGCGCGCTGGAGTCGGACGAAGCCCCCGGCGAGGCCCGCGCGGCGCTCGATGCGATGGAGCGGCGCCTGAACGAGGCCATCCGCCCCCGTCCGCTCGTGCTGGATCGCGCGCCCGAGCCCGGCCACCGGCCGGCCGCGCACCTTGAGCCGGAGCAGTACATGGCAATGGTCGAGCGCGCCCGCGAATACATCCATGCCGGCGACATCTTCCAGGTCGTGCTCTCGCAGCGCTTTTCCTCAAAGCTTGACTGCGACACCCTCTCGGTCTATCGCGCGGTCCGGCACATCAACCCATCGCCCTATCTGTTCCATCTGCGCATCGGGGAGACGACGCTGATCGGTTCCTCCCCCGAGATCCTCGTGCGCAAGGAAGGAAGCCGCGCGATCGTGCGGCCGATCGCGGGCACCCGCCCGCGGGGCGCCACATCCGAGGAGGACCTGCGGCTCGAGGCCGAGCTTCTCGCCGACGAAAAGGAACGCGCCGAGCATGTGATGCTCGTGGACCTGGGCCGCAACGACCTCGGCCGCGTCTGCCGCTACGGCAGCGTGCGTCTGACCGAGTCGATGGTCATCGAGCGCTATTCGCACGTGATGCACATCGTCTCCCAGGTCGAGGGCGAACTGACCGAGGACGTGGACGCCCTCGATCTGTTCGCCGCGACCTTTCCCGCCGGCACCGTGTCCGGCGCGCCGAAGGTCCGCGCGATGCAGATCATCGAGGAGCTCGAGCCCGAACCGCGCGGCGCCTATGCCGGCGCGGTCGGCTATCTTTCCTTCGGCGGGGCGCGGATGGACACCGCGATCGCGATCCGCACCGCGATCGCATCGCAAGGCCGCATCCGGGTGCAGGCCGGCGCCGGCATCGTCGCCGACTCGATTCCGGAGCGCGAGCAGCAGGAATGCGTGAACAAGGCGATGGCGATGTTCCGCGCGGTCGAGCTTGCCCGGGCCGGCGCGAAAGGGGCCGATGCATGAGCACGCTGGTCATCGACAACTACGATTCCTTCACCTTCAACCTCGTCCAGTATCTGGGCGAACTGGGCGATGAGCCGAAGGTCGTGCGCAACGACCGGATCACGCTCGACGAAATCGAGCGGATGAAGCCTGCGCGCATTCTGATCTCGCCGGGCCCGTGCACGCCGAACGAGGCCGGCATCTCGGTCGAGCTCGTGAAGCGTTTTTCCGGTCGCGTTCCGATTCTCGGCGTCTGCCTGGGGCATCAGTCGATCGCGGCGGCCTTCGGCGGACGCATTGAGCGGGCATCGAGGCTGATGCACGGCAAGACGAGCCGGATCCATCACGACGGCAGCGGCATCTTCGCCGGCATTCCGTCGCCGTTCACGGCCACGCGCTATCATTCGCTGATCGTGCCCGAGCCGCTGCCGGAAGGGCTGGTGCGAACGGCCTGGACCGAGGCGGGCGAGCTGATGGGGCTTGCGCATGTCCGCCATCCGACCTTCGGCGTGCAGTTCCATCCCGAGTCGATCCTGACCGAGCACGGGCACGAGCTGCTGCGCAACTTTCTGAATCTGGGAGGGTGAGATGAGCGAGGCGGTGCGTTCGATGATCCGCAGGCTGCAGGCGGGCGAGCCGGTGGACGGACGGCTGGCCGGCCAGGTGTTCGACGCGATCATGAGCGGCGAGGCGACCCCGGGTCAGATCGGCGCGGTGCTGCTCGGGCTTTCGATCCGGGGCGAAACGCCCGAGATCGTCGCGGCGGCCGCGCGCGCGATGCGGCAGGCGGCCACGCGCATCCGGCCGAAGTCCACGGGCCTCATCGACACCTGCGGCACCGGCGGCGACGGTGCGAAAACCTTCAACATCTCGACGACCGTGTCCTTCGTCGTCGCCGCATGCGGCGTGCCGGTGGCCAAGCACGGCAACCGCGCGATGTCGTCGAAATCGGGCGCGGCCGACGTGCTCGAGGCGCTGGGCGTGAACCTTGATCTGGCGCCCGAAAAGGTCGCCCGCTGCATCGACGAGGTCGGCATCGGCTTTCTGTTCGCCCAGAAGCTGCATCCGGCGATGAAGCACGCAGGCCCCGTGCGCCGCGAACTCGGCGTGCGCACCGTGTTCAACCTGCTCGGGCCGCTGACCAACCCCGCGGGCGCCGAATACCAGGTGCTCGGCGTCTATGCCGGGGACAAGCTGGAGCTCGTGGCCGGAGCGCTCGCCGGACTGGGCTGTGCGCGCGCGCTCGTCGTTCACGGCCGCGACGGACTGGACGAGATCACGACGACCGACGTCACCGACGCGGTCCTCGTCGAGGACGGCCGTGCGGGCGAGCGCTTCGAGATCGATCCGTCCGCCTTCGGCATCCCGCTTGCCGCGCCGGAAGCCCTGGCTGGCGGCGATCCCGAGCACAACGCGGCAATCATCCGCCACATCCTCGCCGGCCAGACCGGCGCGGGCCGCGACATCGTGCTGCTGAACGCCGCCGCGGCCCTCTGGGTGGCCGGCCGCGCCTCCGGCATCCCCGAGGGGCTGAAGCTTGCCGCCGAGGCGATCGACTCCGGCAAAGCCCGAAAAAAACTCGACGAACTCGTACGCTTCTCGCAAACGGCCTGATGGATTCACCGCAGAGAACGCAGAGTTCCGCAGAGCTGAATCAATTGAGTCAGCAGGTTCTCGATGCGGCATATCGGGTGCACTCCGCGCTCGGCCCCGGACTGCTGGAATCGGCTTATGAGCATTGCCTCGCCTACGAGCTTGGCAAACAGGGAGTGACGGTAGCCAGGCAGGTTTCCGTTCCAATCGTTTACGACGGCCTGGAAATCGACGCGGGGTTTCGCATCGACCTGCTCGTGGAAAATCGCCTCATTGTCGAAATCAAGGCGGTGGATGCCTTGTTGCCGATCCATCAGGCGCAACTTCTCACCTACCTGAAGCTGGCCAACAAGCGGATCGGCCTGTTGATCAATTTCAACGTTCGATCCCTCAAGGACGGCATCAAACGCATGGTCCTCAATCTGTAAATCTCTGCCGGAGCAGCTGTCATGATGCACTTTGCCTGCCCTCACTCTGCGAAACTCCGCGTACTCCGCGGTTCGGACCGATGAGTTCGATTCTGGAGGAGATCGCCGCGTACAAGCGCGGCTGGGTGGCCGGGCGCAAGAAAAAGATTCCGGAAGCCGAGCTGCTGGCGCGCGCGGCAAACCTGCGGCCAAAGGACTTCGCGGGCGCCATCGCGCGCAGGGTCGAGGCCGGAACCAACGCGGTGATCGCCGAGGTCAAGAAGGCGAGCCCGTCGAAGGGCGTGATCCGTGCGGATTTCGATCCGGTGGCGATTGCCGCATCCTACGAGGCCGGGGGTGCTGCCTGCCTTTCCGTGCTCACCGACGAGCGCTTCTTTCAGGGCTCCGATGCGTATCTTTCGGCGATCCGCGAGGCCGTCGCGCTGCCGATTCTGCGCAAGGATTTCATGCTCGATCCGTATCAGGTGATCGAGGCGCGCGCGATCGGCGCCGATGCGATCCTCTTGATCCTGGCGATGATCGACGATGCGCTGGCCGCGGATCTCGCCGCCGCGGCGCGCGAGCAGGGGCTTGCCGTGCTGCCCGAGGTGCACAACCGGCGGGAGCTGGAGCGCGCGCTGAAGCTCGGCACGCGCCTGATCGGCATCAACAACCGTAACCTGCACGACTTCTCGGTCTCGCTCGAGACCACCCTGTCGCTGCTGCCGGAGATTCCCGAGGACCGGATCGTCGTCACCGAATCGGGGATCTTCACGCGCGAGCACATCGCGCGGATGAACGCGGCGGGCGTGCGCGCCTTCCTGATCGGCGAATCCTTGATGCGCAGGCCCGATCCCGGCGCAGCACTCCGCGAACTTCTGG
>CAYNLY010000014.1:3623-29139 GCA_964398225.1 uncultured Zetaproteobacteria bacterium | reverse complement strand
CACGAAAAGGAACTGTCCGGCGGGGAGCCGGAAACCACGAACCAGCGCATGGAGCTGACCGCGGCCATCGAGGCCCTGCGCGCGCTCAAGCGCCCCTGCCGGGTCACGATCCATTCGGATTCGAAGTACGTCGTGCAGGGCATGACCGAATGGATCCACGACTGGAAGAAACGGGGCTGGAAGAACGCGAACCGAAAACCCGTGGCCAACCGCGACCTGTGGGAAGAGCTGGATCGCCTGGCCTCAAGGCACGAGGTGCGCTGGGAATGGGTGAAGGGCCATGCCGGCCATCCGGAAAACGAGCGCGCGGACCTGCTCGCCCGTCAGGGCATTCCGTCCCCCGAGGCCGGGGAATCGTCCGAAGGCGTCCTGTAGCGGCCTTCGGGCCGCTCGATCACCCGGCCATCCTCGTCGAGAACCAGCAGCGTCACCGGATACGGCAGCGCCGCGGGCAGGCGAAGATGGATCTCCCGGGGCGGGTTCTGCGCGCGGTCGAACAGGCGGATGCGGGCGCGCGGCGCGGTGTTCTCGATGATCACGGTCGTCGCTCCGGGATCGATCAGCGCGCTGCGCGCCTCGCAGCACAGGCCGATGTCCCGCCTCGTCGGAAGGCCGCGCTCGTCGAAGCGCTGGACCGAGGCCTCGGAAAAGCGCGCGAAGCTGCCGTCGGCCCGCCGCATCCGGAGCCAGACGTCGCGCCGGGCGGGCATCGGCGCAAGGCGCTCAGGCAGCGCGCCGGTTTCGAGAAAACGGAGGATCGCCTCGAAACGGTCGAGGTTTCTCGACAGCGTGTGATGGTCGCCAGGCACTTCCAGATTCGGCGCCCAGGGAAGCCAGGCGGTGTGCGGCGCGACGACCAGATCGTCGCCCACCGCATAGGCGTTCAGCACCTCCACGCCCGCAAGCTCCGCCCCCTCCAGGCCGTTGATCTGCCAGAGAAACGCCGAGCCGGGCATGATCTCCTGGGCCTGCGCGTTGCCCTCGGCACTGAGCGAGGTGGCCACGCCGGCCAGAAGCGCCGCGGCATTGGCGCCGAAGTGAGGAGTGGAAAGCATCACGAGCCGGCGCACGCGCCCCTCGGGATGATGTGAAAGATACTGGCGCATCAGAAGCCCGCCCATGCTGTGCGCGACGACGTCCACGCGCTCAAAGCCCGCGAAAAAACGCTCGAGCTTTTCCTCCAGCGCCTCCAGCGGCGGATAGCGGCCGGGAAGCGCGCCGGTCCGGTAGTTGAAGTAGTAAATATCGCGGCCCAGCCGCGCTTCCAGCCGCTTCAGCCGTTCCGGATCGGGCCAGGTGAACTCGCTGCCGTTCCATCCGTGCACGAGCACGATCGGCACCGCATCGGGGTGTTCCTGCTGCATCAGCTGATCGATCTCGGCCCAGCCCTTCCACAGATCGAGCGCCACCTGCCGGCTGCTCTTGCCGACGCCGGCGCAGCCGGCAAGCAGACCAAGCAGCGCAAGCAGGCAAAGTGCGCGCCTGATGACCGAGAATCTCACCGCATGCATGAGGGCGATGCTGGCGGACCCGTTCCGCTTGGCAAGCGGCGGACTCTGTGTTTTCATGCCGCGATGATCTGGATCGAGCTGCTTCCCCTGCTGCTGTTCGTCGTCGCCTTCAAGCTCTGGGACATCTACGCGGCCACGGGCGTGCTGATGGTCTCGGTGCTGCTGGTGGCGCTGCTGCATCGCCGGAAACACGGCCGCTGGACGCCGATGCAGCTGCTGACCATCACGCTCGTGCTGGTCTTCGGCGGAGCCACGCTCGTGCTGCACGATGCGCAGTTCATCAAATGGAAGCCGACGATTCTGGCCTGGATTCTGTCGCTTGCGCTCCTGGGCGCGCACTGGGCCGGGCGCAATCCGCTCCGGCATCTGCTGGCCTCCGGCCTGAACCTTCCCGAGGCCGTATGGATGCGGCTGAACCTTGCATGGAGCGGCTTCTTCGCCCTGATGGGCGGGCTGAATCTGTGGGTCGCGGCCCGGTTTCCGACCGAAACCTGGGTGGCGTTCAAGCTGTTCGGATGGCTGGGGCTGACGCTTTCGTTCGCGCTGCTGCAGGCGCTCTACATCGGCTGGATCCTTCGGCGGAGCCCTTCCGGCGGCTAGACCGGGCCGGCCGCCGGATGTAACCTCGTTCGAACAAGGAGGCAGAGATGATCAAGCGACTGACACGGGTGGGCAACAGCCTCGGCCTGATCATCGACCGGCCCATTCTCGAGCTTCTCGACATCGACCAGGACACTGAACTGGAGATCCGCACCGACGGCCGGCAGCTGGTGATCCGGCCGCTGCGTGGGGATACGGATGCCGAATCCCAACCCAGGGGCGACCTGCGCGAAACCGCCCGCTCGTTTCTGGACGAGTTCCGAAAAGCGCTGAAGTAGCGGCCCGCGGGCAGGCGCTAGCCTTCGACGTAGTCGAGCCAACCCCGGTATTCGGGGATGCGGCCGTGCACGACGTCGAAATACAGCTTCTGGAGCCGTTCGGTGACCGGCCCGCGCGTGCCCGAGCCGATCGCGCGTCCGTCCACTTCCCGAATCGGCGTCACCTCGGCCGCGGTGCCGGTGAAGAAGGCCTCGTCGGCGACATAGACCTCGTCGCGCGTGATCCGCTTGACGACGACCTCGAAGCCCTCCCGGCGCGCCAGTTCGATGACCGTGGCCCGGGTGATGCCGTCCAGCGCGCTGGTCAGATCGGGTGTGTAGATCACGCCGTCGCGAACGATGAACAGGTTCTCGCCGGAGCCTTCCGCGACGAAGCCTTCCACATCCAGCAGCAGCGCCTCGTCGTAGCCGTCGCGCAGGGCCTCGTTCAGCGCCAGCATCGAGTTGATGTAGTGACCGTTGGCCTTCGCCTTGCACATCGCGATGTTCACATGATGCCGGGTGAAGCTGGAGGTTTTCACCCGGATGCCGTGGTTGATGCCCTCCTCGCCGAGATAGGCGCCCCACTCCCAGGCCGCGACGATGACATGAACCTTGAGGTTGTCGGCCCGAAGCCCCATGCCCTCGGAGCCGTAAAAGGCCATCGGGCGTATGTAGGCGGCCTTCAGCCCGTTCTCGCGCACCGCGGCCTTCTGCGCCTCGTTGAGCTCGTCCTTCGAAAAGGGCATCGGCATCGCCATGATGTGCGCCGAGCGGAACAGCCGGTCGGTGTGGGCCTGCAGGCGGAAGATCGCGGTGCCGCCCTCGGCCTCGTAGGCCCGGACCCCCTCGAACACGCCCATGCCGTAGTGCAGCGTGTGCGTCAGCACGTGCACGCGCGCCTCGCGCCACGGCACCATCTCGCCGTCGAACCAGATGACTCCGTCCCGGTCGGCATAGTTCATGCGGGTTTCTCCTGTCGGGTCTCGATTTCGGCGTGCTAATGTAGCGTCAGCCGGGGCCGACCGCCAGCGCGGGGACCGAGGGGGTGCAATCCCGCGGCCCGGCGGCTAGCCTCGATGCCATGATCCGGGGCGAGAACCTGAGCAAGCGCTACGACAGCACGCTGGCACTGGCGCCGACCGACATCCACATCCGGGCCGGCGGCATCACCTGCATCATGGGCGGCTCGGGCTCGGGCAAGACGACGCTCTTGCGGCTGCTCGCGGGGCTCGAGAAACCGACGACGGGTCATGTCTATTTCGGGGACGAAGATCTGTGCTGTCTGCCCGAGCGGAGGCTGTACGAGCTTCGCGAGCAAATGGGCATGGTGTTCCAGTATTCGGCGCTGCTGAACTCGCTGGACGTCTACCACAACGTCGCCTTCCCTCTTCATGAGCACACCGATCTCGACGAGGAGATCATCCGCACGATCGTGACGATGAAACTTGAACAGGTCGGCCTGCGCGGATTCGAGCACCTGATGCCTTCCGAGCTGTCCGGCGGCATGGCCAAGCGCGTGGCCTTCGCCCGCGCGATGGCGATGGATCCGAAGATCGTGTTCTTCGACGAGCCGACCTCGGGCCTGGATCCGATTTCGTCCGGCGTCATCACGACGCTGATCCGCGACACCTCGACGAAGAACCACATGACCAGCGTCGTCGTCACGCACGACGTGCATGCGGGGCTTGCGATCGCCGATCATGTCGTGCTGCTCTGGCAGGGAAGAATCATCGCCGAAGGCCCGCCGGAGGAGATCGAGCGCAGCGAGGATGCCCGCGTGCGCCAGTTCCTCGAAGGGCGGCCGGACGGGCCGATTCCGTTCTCCCGCAGCTCGACCTCCTACATCGAGGATCTGCTGCACGCGCCCGGCACGGTGCGGATGGAGGTCGAGCGATGAGGCGGATGATCCCGTTGCTTGGCGCGCTCGGCCGGTCGTTCCTGAGGTTCGTCGAATGGCTGGGGGACACGACCCGGCTGTCCTCGCAGTCTCTGGCGCTGATCGCCCGCCCCCCCTGGCAGGGCCGGCACTTCGTGATCCAGCTCTACACGCTCGGCGTCGGCTCGCTGATCATCATCGCGATCACCGGCGCCTTCGCGGGCATGGTGCTCGCGCTCCAGGGCTATTACACCCTGTCCAAGTTCGGCTCGGAATCGCTGCTCGGCGCCGGCGTGGGGCTGTCGATCATCCGCGAACTCGGGCCGGTGCTGGGCGCGTTCATGGTCATCGGCCGCGCCGGATCCAGCATCACGGCCGAAATCGGCATCATGCGCGTCACCGAACAGATCGACGCGCTCGAGATGATGGCGGTCAATCCGAAGGCGCGGATCATCCTGCCGAGAATCGTCGCCTGCGTGCTCGCGCTGCCCCTGCTCGTCGGCGTGTTCGACGTCGTCGGCATCGGGGCGGGCTACGTCGTCGGCGTGGAGCTGCTCGGCGTGAACCCCGGCGCCTACATGGCCGAGCTCGTAGCCAAGGTCACGATGCACGACATCAACGGCGGCATGGTCAAGGCGGTGGTCTTCGGCCTCGTGATCGGCGTGATCTGCACGGCGATGGGCTACCGGTCGGTGCCGACGACCGAGGGCGTGGCCCGCGCAACCACGCAGGCCGTCGTGATCGCCTCGATCGCCGTGCTGATTCTTGACTACATTCTGACCTCGTTTTTCCTCTAGGAGCATCAACATGGAGTCCTACCGCAAGATTGAAATCATCGTCGGCGTGTTCGTTCTGATCGGACTGATCGCGATCGGCTGGACCGCCGTGCGCATCGGCCAGGTCGGGGGGCTTGGCGCCGCCGGCTATCCGCTGGTAGCGGTGTTCGACGATGCGGGCGGCATCCGCCAGGGCGCGGACGTGATGCTTGCCGGCGTCGTGATCGGCCGCGTGGACGCAATCGAGCTGATGGATGACGAAAAGGCGAAACTCACGCTGCGCATCAACAACGGCGTGAAGATCACCTCCGACGCCTTCGCCTCGATCCGGACGAAGGGCATCATCGGCGACCGCTACGTGCGCATCACCCAGGGCATGGAAGAGGATTTCCTGGAGCCCGGCGACGAGATCGAGGAGACGGAATCGGCCATCAACCTCGAGGATCTCGTCAGCAAGTACATTTTCACCGGCAAGGAGTAATCTTTGCGCCTTTCCGCACGCCCGCCCCGGACCGAGACTGATGAACGGAAACCCGAATCCAGGAGGACGATCATGAAACGGGGAATCATCGCCTTCATGCTTCTTCTGCTGTCCGCCACGCCGGTGTTTGCCGCGGACCAGCCCGGGCCGAAAGAGGTCGTCGAAACGGTCGTGAACGAAATCATCCACGTGCTCGAAGCGCGCGCGGACAAGACGAAACTGACCGAGGCCGACCGCAACGCGATCCGCAAGATCGTGACCGGCCGCTTCGACTACCGGGCGATGGCCCGCCGCAGCCTCGGCAAGCCGTGGAAAACCCTGGACGAGAAGGAACGCGCGCGTTTCACCGATCTGTTCCGGCAGCTGCTCGAGTACTCGTACGGCAACCGCCTGAACGAATACCACGGCCAGACCGTCACCTTCGAGGAGCCCGAGTTCAAGGGCAGGAAGGCGCGGGTGAAATCGACGGTTTCCGACGGGCAGAAGCAGACGCCGGTCGAATACCGCCTGCACAAGACGCCGACCGGCTGGCAGGTGTATGACATCCGCATCGAGGGGGCGAGCCTCGTGCGCACCTTCCACCAGGACTTCCAGTCGATCCTGAAGGACGGCGACTATCCGCATCTCGTCCGGACGCTGGAAGAAAAGATCGCCAAGCTGAAAGCGCAGGACAGGGCCTGACGGACACGAACGGGCATCATCGCTGGCAAAAGGCGCTGGCTTCCTGCCTGCGCATCCTGCTCCTGCTTGCGTTTGCCGCCGGGATTGCCGGCGCGCTGCTCTGGTGGCGCGCGCCCGAAGGCGAGGAGCTCAAGCCGCTCATCGTGCACCACCTGAAAAGCCGGCTGCACCTGTCCGAGTTGCAGCTCGGCGGGCTTTCGTGGTCCTGGTCCGGATGGCTCTGGGTGCGCGCCGAGCATGTGCATCTGAAAGGGGCCTCCGGCCGGATCCGATTGAGCGATGCGGACGTGCGCGTGCGCATTCCGATGCTTCCTCTGCTCGTGGGCAGCATCCGGCCCGACCGGATCGAGCTTGTCCGCGGGCACCTGGAGCTCACCGCGCCGGCGGTCATGCCGCTGCCGTCCCCGTCCGAGTGGCCGGAAACCTCGCTCGCGCTTCAGGATGTGGACGCAACGCTCCACCGCCCGGGCGGGGCCATCCGGCTCAAAAATCTGAACCTTCGCTTCGAGGCCGGAGCGCGCCGCCTGAGCCTGCGCTCGGGGCCGATCCGGATCGAGGCGCGCCTTTCCGAGGACGGCCTTCCTGAGCAGGCCCATCTCGCATGCGAAAGCCTGGACTGGCTGCCGCCCGATTTGCGCCGGCATCTGCGCGGCGACGGCCGGATTTCGCTGCGGCTTGAGCGGCCGCGGGAAAACAGGTTCCACATCCGCGTATCGGCCCGGGCCGATCCCGCGGCCCAACTGATTCTGCCCGGAGACGAACGCGTGCCGTTCGAACGCATCGACAGCCGCATCACCCTCGACCGGCAACAATCCGCCGCCCCCGTCCGCTTCGAGATCGCGGAGCTCGTCTGGCAACTGGGAGAGAACCGGATCGATGCGACCGGGTTCTGGCAGGACGATGCCCTGCATCTCACCGCCACGTCCGAAAGCCTTGCGATGCCGCTCGTCTGGTCCTGGCTCAGGCCTCTGGGCGGGAAGGACTGGCACGACTGGCTTGCCCGCATGCATCGCGGCCGGGCGACAAACGTAGCGGGCAGTCTTTTCCTGCACCTTCCGCTGCCCGAAGGGCCAAAGGCGGAGGACTGGGACGGGATGCGCTATCGGGTCCGGGCGCATCTGGACAAGGCCGAAATCGCGCTCGGCACCGGCGGGGACATGCTGGGCGATCTGGAAGCGGAAGTGGAAATCGACGAGAAGCATTTGCGGGCGCAGATCGTCCGCGCGCGGCTTCCCGCAGGTATGGGCACCGCCCGGGGCAGCCTCCGGATTCCGTGGGACACCCTGATGCTGCACATCGAGGGCCATGCAAGGGCAAGTCTTGCCCGCATCCTTTCCAAGGTCGGACCACCGGAATCCGGCGGCTGGCCCTGGGAGCAGGATACCAGCCTCGTGGATTTCCAGCTGCTCTGGGATCCCACCCGGCCGGAGCCCGACCGCGCCCGGGCCGCAATCCGGCCGGATCCCGCGTGGCGCCTGAGCCTGCATGGGCGCCGCATCGAGCTTCGGGACGGCGTCGTGCAGTGGGTGCACGGACAGGGCATCGCGATGCGGAACATGCGCCTGGACGGGCGCAGGCTTTCCGGACGCCTGTCGCTCGATGCGGGCCCGGACGGCTCCGGCGCCTGGATGCTTCGGGGCTTCGAGGCGCATCTCACCGGCGACTTTGCCGCGCTGAGCGCGCACATCCAGCTTCCGCTCGAAGCGCCGTCCGGAATGATCGGCCTGGATGCCCGCCTCGACGAACGGCTGCACGCTCGCCTCAGCCTCACCGATGCGGCCTGGCGGCGCCTGCTCGGCTCGGACAAGCGGATCGGCGAGGAGTTCGCGCTGGTCCTGACCGGATCGATGAACCGCGCCCTTGCCTCGCCGGAAATCCGGATCGAGCGGATCGCCTCGGTCGGCCGGGCGCTCTCGCTTTCCGGCAGCGGACGCATCGATTCTTCAGGCCTTTCCCTGAAGCTCGACGAGATCCGCACCCCGGGCTTTGCCGGCACCATTCGCATCCGCGCCGATCTCGATGCGGCAAGCCCCTGGGAGATCGACCTGGATGCCTCGCGCCTCAGCCGCAACGCGCTGCCGGAGGCGATGCAACTTGCGCGACACGAGGACGACCGGCCCTGGGTGCTCCGGGCCCGGATCGACCGCTTCGAATGGGACGCGGCGACCCTTTCGGGGCTGCACCTTCAGCTTGCCTCGCAGCGGGACAGCGTCGGCATGCTCGAGGCGGCCGGCATCCGGACCGGGGATGTCACGATCGAGGATGCGAGCGCGCGCTTTGCGCTGACCGGCGGGGGCGCGATCGATCTGAGGCAGCTCAGGGCGCGCGCGGCCGGCCAGAAACTGGAGATGTCCGCCCGCCTCACGCCGTCGGCGGACGGCGGCATGGACTGGGAGGGCTTTGCCTGGCTGTCCGGAAACTTCGGCGAGCTGATCACCACGCTCGGGATCACGGACCGCTTCCAGGGCGGACGGGGCCAGATCCTGTTCGCCGGCCGGGGGCATCTGCGCGAAGGACAGCCGTGGTGGAAAGGTCTGGACGGACGGCTGCGCGTGCGCAGCGATTCCGGACGCGTGCTCGAAGGCGGCGGACTGGCCAAGCTGCTTGCGGCCACCAATCTTGCCGACCTGCCCCGCTTGCTGTTCGGAGGCCGCAAGGATCTCACCGGACCCGGAACGCTGTACCGGAGGTTCCAGTTCGAGAGCATCCTGCACGATGCCGGAATCCGCATCCGCAACCTCGCGCTGCGTTCGTCGGCCTTCGACGTTGCGGGCAAGGGAAGCGTCGATCTCGAACGCAGGACGATGGATCTGGTGCTCGTCGTGCGCCCGCTTCAGAACCTCGATGCGATCATCGCCAGAATCCCGCTGCTGCGCGACATTCTCGGCGGCAAGGCGCGAAGCCTGTACCGCAAGGTCTATCGCATGCACGGGCCGTTTACGGACCCGGCCGTGGACGGCATCCGGCCCGAGGAAGCCGGATTGAGCGGAGGCGGGCTTGTCGAGACCCTGCTGAGCCTGCCCTCGCGCTGGTTCGGCAAACCACCGGAGCCCGATTTGGCAAAGTAGCCGTCCCGGCGCATAATCCCGCCATGCGGCTCGTGATGCTGGACACCGAGACGACCGGCCTTTCCCCCCACGGCGGGGACCGCATCGTCGAAATCGGCGCCATCGAGGTCCGGCATCGCGCACTCCGGCGCGAGCGCAAGTTTCACCACTACGTCAATCCGGAACGCCCCATTCCGAAGGAAGTCGTGCGCATCCACGGCATCGACGACGCGAAGGTGCGCGACAAGCCGCCGTTCCGGGAGATCGCGGACGCCTTTCTCGATTTCATCGACGGCGCCACCCTGGTCATCCACAACGCCCCGTTCGACCTGGGCTTTCTGATGAACGAACTGCACCTTGCCGGAAAGCCCGGCATCGAATCGGTGCCGGTGATCGACACGCTGGCCTACGCCCGCCGGATCCATCCGAACCAGACGAACACGCTGGATGCGCTCTGCGACCGCTACGGCATCGACCGGGGGCACCGCACCCTGCACGGCGCGCTGCTCGATGCCGAACTGCTCGCCGAGGTGTATCTTGCGATGACCGGCGGCCGGCAGTTCTCGCTGGGCATGGACATCCCGGCCGTGCCGGCGGGGAAGCTGGCGCGCGCCCCGCGAAGGAGCAGTCAGCGGGACGAACAGGCCGAAACCGCCCCCCTGATGCGCCGGTCTCCGCCGCCGATTCCCGAGGAGGACCGCAAGGCGCATGCGGCGCTGCTCGCACGCATCGAGAAGGAAAGCGGGGGCAGCCTGATCTGGCGCCAGTCCGCTCCGGAGCCGGCCGCCTGATCGCCCTCTTGCACCCGAGAACCCGGCTTCTATCATATCGCCACGCATGCGGGTGTAGTTCAATGGTAGAACATCAGCTTCCCAAGCTGAGAACGTGGGTTCGATTCCCATCACCCGCTCCAGTTTCCCTTCCGCTTCCGGCGGCCTCCCGTTGAGCCTTCGCACCGACTTCGAGCTTCGCGGCCCCGGCGGATGCCTCAAGGCACCCGCCAGCAGCCTCGTGCTGCTTACGGGCCCGATCGGAAGCGGCAAGAGCCGGTGGCTCGAGCGCCTGGCGGGGCTTGCGCCCCTTCCCAAAGGCTGGTCCGTTTCCCTGTGCGGATCGTCACCGCCCTGGGCGCCGCACCGGGTCTACTATCGCCCCGACCGTCAGCCGCCGGTGTGGCTTGCGCCCACGCTGATGGAAGAGGTCCGCTTCGGTCTGACGCGCGTGGACGACGAAGCCGTGCGCGCCGCGCTCGCGCGATGGGAACTGGACGGGCGCGATGCCGCCACGCCCTGCGAAGCCCTGCCCAGGGATGCCGCGCTCCGGCTTGCGCTCGCAAGCGCCGAGCTTGCGGGCAGCCTGCTCGTCCTGCTGGATGAGCCGCTGGCCGGCTGGCCCGAGCACGAGGCGCATGCAATGGCCGAATCCATCCGGGCATTCGCGTCCCGGTGCGCGCGCATCGTGGTGGTGGCCACGAATCGCTGGCAGGATTGGCGGAATCTGGACGCCATCCGCTGGCGCATGACCCCGGAGGGGCCCACGATGGAGGATGGAAGCCGTTGAGCGAACCGGTCCGCTTCAGCTACGCGCTGAACGCGCGCATCCGCGCCTTTCTGGACGTGGCCCAGGCGCTGCGCGAGCTTAAGCATGCAGCCAAAGTCCACGCGCCGCTGGCCTGGCTGCAGGCAGCCGCCGACCTCCGCGACTCGATGCTGGGAGAGCACCAGCGCAAACCGGCCCTTGGCGAGATCCAGGCGCTGCTCGCCGGCACGCGCAACGCGGTGCGGGAGCTGGCCGCGCGCCATCCCGAATACGCCGAGCAGATCCGCCAGACCTGCAACCGGCTGGAACGGCACCTGGCCGAACTGGAAGACGGCGCGCCGGAACTGATGCGCTGGCTGAGCCGGGACGCGCTGATCGCGGCCTTTCACAACGCGCTGAAGAAGCAGGACTGGCTTGCGCACAAGCCCGCGCTCGCCGATGCGCTGACCGCGCTCTGGCCCGAAAACGCCGAGCAACCTCCGGAGCGGGCCGCGCGGCTTACCGAACTCGTCCGCCCGCTGGCCGAAGCGACCGCCACGCTCGAGGAGATCCTGTACAACTACGTTCCCTGGGAACGGCGCATCGCCGAGGACGGCAGCGACCAGATCAGCCCGCCGCGCAATCAGGAGCACGGGCTTCTGGTCATCGCGCTGCCCGCCGATCAGGTGGCCCAGGGGGTGGTGCCGAACATTTCCGGCAACCGCCTGGCCATCCGCCTGCGTTTCCTGCGCCTCAACGAAGGCGGCCCGAGCGAAGCGGTGGGCTCGCCGGTCGAATACGCGATGATGCTGGTGCCCCTTGGCTGAAACCGGCCCCCGGACGGTGCGCTGCCCGATCTGCGGCAAGCGGGTGCCCCGGGAGTGCCCGGATTTCCCGTTCTGTTCCTCCCGCTGCCGGATCCGCGATCTCGGCCACTGGGCGGCGGGCGATTACCGGATTCCGGGCGAACCCGCCTCGATTCCCGACGGAGCTCCCACGGACGATGACGACGCCTGAGCGGGCGGACCGCAGGCTTGAGACCGTCGTCTACACCGCGGTGAGCCTTGCGCTTCTTCTGCCCGTCGCGTTCTGGCCCTGGGCCTGGCATGGCGGCGTCGTGATGGACCCCGGCATGGAGCTGGGCCGGCTGTGGCTCGATGCTGCGGCCGCGCTCCTGCTCGTCGGTGCCAGCGTCGACGCGGTGCTGGCCGGACGCGCCATCTTCGGAGGCCTGTGGGTGCTTGCCGCAGCGCTCGTTGTTTCGATCGCGCTTCACTCGGAGTTCGCCGCGCAGCTGCTCGGCACCGCGTTCGTCTGCCACGCGCTGCCCGCGGGCTGGCGCCTGATGCGGCGGCGGGAAGGCTGGTGGGAGCTTCCGGGCTGGCTCAGGGATTTGGTCGCGGCCGGCTGCCTGTTTTCGGCCGCCGTGTTCCCGTAGCCCATGGCGCGACCGCCCGATCCGATCCCCCGCCTGATCCTGGCTTCCGGCTCGCCCTACAAGCGGAAGCTTTTGAGCCGGCTCATGCTTCCCTTCGAATGCCGGTCCCCGGCCTGCGACGAGCTTCGCTGTGGAACGCCCTGCGCGGTTGCCCTCGAGAACGCGCGCCGTAAGGCCGAGGCCGTCGCCCGTGAATGCCCCGAGGCCTGGATCATCGGCGCCGACCAAGTGGCCGTGCTGGATACCGGCGAAATCCTCGGCAAGCCCGGAAGCAGCGCCCGCGCAGAGGCGCAGCTTGAACGCATGAGCGGCGGGAGCGTATGCTTTTTGACCGCCGCCGTGCTCCGGACGCCCTCGGGCACCTCAAGCGCCGTCGTCCCGACCACGGTGCACCTGCGCCGGCTGACCCGCGCGGAAATCCGCGCCTACGTGGCCGCGGACCGGCCGCTGGATTCGGCCGGAAGCTTCAAGGTCGAAAGCCTCGGCATCGCGCTGTTCACGAAGATCGAGACCGCGGATCCGACCGCGCTCGAGGGGCTTCCGCTGATCACGCTCGCCGGCTGGCTCGAACCGCTCCGGCGCCTTCAGACGGGCTCAAGGATCACGAAGCTGTAGGGCCAGGGGTTGTCGGCGTCGGCTTCGTGGTCCTCACGGAACACCTCGCGCCAGCGGCTCCGGTCCCAGTCGGGAAAGAACACGTCCCCGTCGAATCGGGCGTGCACCTCGGTCAGATACAGGCGGCGGGCATGCGGCAGCGCGAGCCGGTAGACCTGTGCCCCGCCGATCACCATCAGCTCGCGTGAACCGGCGATCCGCCGGGCCTCGCCGAGGCTTGGGACGATCGTGCAACCGGGCAGCGCCGCCAGCCTCGTGCTCAGCACGAGATTTTCCCGGCCCGGCAGGGGGCGGCCGATCGATTCGAACGTGCGCCGCCCCATCAGAACCGGCTTGCCCATCGTCTGCCGCCGGAACCAGGCCAGATCCGCCGGCAGACGCCACGGCAGACGATTGCCCCTTCCGATCAGGCCCGATTCGTCCTGCGCCCAGATCAGCGACAGCATCCGGTTTCAGACCGCGATCGGCGCGCGGATCGGCGGATGGCAGCGGTAGTTTTCGAGCGTGAAGTCCTCGTAGCGGAACGCGAACAGATCCTCGACCTCCGGGTTCAGGCGCATCGTCGGCAGCGGGTAGGGCGTGCGCGAAAGCTGCAGTTCCACCTGCTCGCGATGATTCGCATACAGATGCGCGTCTCCGAGCGTGTGCACGAACTCGCCCGGCTTGAGCCCGGTGACCTGGGCGACCATCATCGTCAGCAGCGCGTAGGAGGCGATGTTGAACGGCACGCCGAGGAAGATGTCGGCGCTGCGCTGGTAGAGCTGGCAGGAAAGCCGTCCGTCGGCGACATAGAACTGGAACAGCGTATGGCACGGCGCCAGCGCCATGCGCCCCATGCGGACGTTGTCCTGCGGGCTCATCGATTCATCGGGCAGATCGGCCACATTCCAGGCCGAGACCAGGTGCCGCCGCGAATAGGGCCGCTCGCGGATCTGGCGGACCACGTCGGCCAGCTGATCGATCACGCGCCCGTCCGGCGCCCGCCACGAACGCCACTGGTGACCGTAGATCGGCCCGAGCTCGCCGTCCTCGGTGGCCCACTCGTCCCAGATCGTCACGCCGTGTTCGTGCAGGTAGGCGAGGTTTGTGTCCCCTCGCAGGAACCAGAGCAGCTCGTGGATCACCGATTTCAGATGCACGCGCTTGGTCGTGACCAGCGGGAATCCCCGCGCGAGATCGAAGCGCATCTGATAGCCGAACACCGAGCGCGTGCCCGTGCCGGTCCGGTCCATTCGATCCACACCGTGATCGCGGACATGGCGCATGAGATCGAGATACTGCTTCAATGTTCCCCTCGCCGGACGAGTCCGTCTCCGCTATGCTGCCGGTCCGGCCCCCGCTTGGCAAAGGAGGTGCGCATGAAGTCATCGCCCCGATTCGCCGCGCTGATGCTTGCCACATCGATGCTCGCGGCATCCCCGGCATGGGCTCAGGTGGACGAGGCCATCCCTTCCGGAGAAGCGGGCACGAACACCGGCCCGCTGACCCCCACCGACAAGATCGTGGCCCGGTTCATGGAGCTCGATCTGGATGCCAGCGAAGGCGTTTCCCGCGAGGAATACCTCGAGATGGTCACTCGCCGGGCCGAGGAGCGCTTTCAGTCGATGGACGCCGACGGCGATGGCGAAGTCACCGCCGAGGAGTTCCGGGAGTTCTGGAAAAAACGCAAGGCCCAGTGGTACCGCCTGCGCCGGTAGCCGCCCTCAGTGGGCATCCTCGACGAACTCGGGATGCTGCTCGACGATGCTGGCCGGATCCTGGTGAATGATGACCTCCGCGCCCTCGAACGCGGCCCGGATCTCGGCCTCGACCTCGTCGGCGATGCGGTGGGCCTCGATCAGCGGCAAATCGTCGTCCATTTCGACATGCAGCTGGATGAACACCGTGCCGCCGCTTCTGCGGGTGCGCAGATCGTGCAGCCCGCGGGTTTCGGGGTGCGCGCGCACGATGGCCTTGATCCGCTCGCGCGCCTCGGCCCCGAGCTCCCGGTCCATCAGGTGGTCGAGCGCCTCACGCATGATCTCCCAGGCGCTGTGCAGGATGTAGGCGGCGATCGCGAGCGCGAAGACGGGGTCGAACCCCGGCCATCCGGCGTTCGCCAGGAGCAGCGCCGCGACCACGCCCCCGTTGACGAGAAGGTCGGTCTTGTAGTGCAGATGGTCGGCCTTGATCGCGGTCGAACCGCTCTTGCGGATCACATGGGCCTGAAAGGCGACGAGCGCCAGCGTGGCCAGGATCGAAAACAGCATCACGCCCACACCGATCGGCACCGCCTCGATGGGCTGCGGCTGAATCAGCCGTCCGATCGCCTCGATGACGAGGAACATCGCCGATCCGGCGATGAAGGTCGCCTGCCCGAGGCCTGCCAGCGCCTCCGCCTTGCCGTGACCGAAGCGGTGCGACTTGTCCGCGGGCGCAAGCGCGTGGCGCACGGCGAACAGATTGATCAGCGAAGCCAGCGCATCGAGACAGGAATCGATCAGGGTCGCAAACAGGCTCACCGATCCGGTCATGATCCAGGCGACGAACTTGGTGACGATGAGCACCCCGGCCGTTCCGGTCGAGGCATAGGTGGCGAGCCGCATCAGGCGCGCATCGGCATCGCTCCGGTTGACCATGGGCGAACTCTAGCGGAAGAGGTCGCCGAACACAGCCGCTCCCAGCCGGTACCCGGGGCGGGTGACCCGACGGATGTCCTCGACCCGCGCCTCGGCCGCGGCCCGTCCCGCATCGATGGCCTCCAGCCCGCGATTGAACTCGAGCAGTGAAATGTGCTGCACCTCGGGCTCGATCATCAGATCGGGCGGGCTCAGGCGGTAGCGCAGGCGCACGAGCATGTCCTCGCTGATCATCTGGGCCCGGTTCAGCACGGAGCTCAAACCCATGTTCTTCAGCACCTTCTGCCCGCGATTGCCGGCGTCCACCAGCCCCTGAAGCCATTGCCGGACCTGCGGCCAGCGCGAAAGCCAGGGCGCTTCCAGCATCGCGTCCACCTGTTCCAGCCATTCCGGACGGGCCTCCTCGCGGGCCGGCGTCGCTCTGGGGCGCGCATGCACGGACACCGCGATCACCGGCCCGCCGAACAGCTCGCGGGCGACGTCGAAGGGCACGGGATTGACGAGCCCCCCGTCCACGAGCAGGCGCCCGTCCAGCCGGTGCGGCGCGAGCAAGCCCGGAAACGACATGCTCGCGCGCACGGCCTCGATCAGCGCCCCCTCGCGCAGCACGACCTCCTCACCGGTGTTCAGGTCGGCGGCCACGGCCGCATAACCGATCGACAGTTCCTCGATCCGGTATCCGTCGAGATACGGCTCGAGAAACTCCCGCACTTCCGCGCCGGTCGAAAGCGCGCCCTCGGAGAAATCCGGTGTGAACAGCCGCATCGTGTCCAGCCAGTCCCAGTCCCGGATCAGCCGCCGGATCTCGGCCGGCCTGACGCCGGCGACGTAGAACCCTCCGACCTCGGCTCCGGAACTCGTGCCGACGATGGCGCGCACCGGAATGCCCTCGCGCTCGAGCACCTCGAGCACGCCGACATGCGCAAGCCCCCGCGCTCCTCCGGCCCCCAGAGCCAGAACCACGCCGTTGTTCATCGCCACCTCCGATGCAGCCGCAGACTTGCGCCAGCGTAGGCGAGGCCGGTCCGTCCGTAAAGGCAT
This sequence comes from uncultured Zetaproteobacteria bacterium, assembly GCA_964398225.1. Lineage (GTDB taxonomy): Bacteria > Pseudomonadota > Zetaproteobacteria > Mariprofundales > Mariprofundaceae > CAYNLY01. Next base: position 12,677 of record CAYNLY010000014.1, on the reverse strand, counting down.
GACACGACCCGCGCGTTCGGGCACCATCGCCGCATGCGGCCGATCGTCTGGATTCCGTCGCCGAACCGGGACGCCCGCCCGGCAGGCGCCAGCATCGAGCTGATCGTGCTGCATGCGATCAGCCTTCCCGAAGGCCGCTTCGATGCCGGAAGGATCGCCGACCTGTTCCTGAACCGCCTGCTGGACACCGAGGATCCGGCGCTTGCCGAGGTGCGCGGGCTCCGGGTCTCGGCTCATTTCCTCGTCGATCGAAGCGGCGGGATCACGCAGTTCGTGCCCGTTGGCGAGCGCGCATGGCATGCCGGCGAATCCAGCTGGTGCGGAAGAAGCCGCTGCAACGACTTCTCGGTCGGCATCGAGCTTCTGGGCGACACAACCACGCCGTTCACACCGGCCCAGTACCGCGAGGCGGCCCGCCTGTGTGCGAGCCTCATGCGCCGCCTTCCCCGCATCGGCCGCGAACGGATCGTCGGCCATGCCGACATCGCCCCCGGCCGCAAGTGGGATCCGGGCCCGCAATGGGACTGGGCGCGCTTTCATCGCTCGCTTGCCCGCATCCGCAGACTCCGGGACGATTTCCGTTGAGCACCGACTGGCTTGCGCGCGTGCCCGGGCTTTCGGAGGCGCTGGATGAAATCTTGCGTGAGGCGTTCGCGGCCGTAGCGCCCCTGCGTGTGCCGGAAGGCGCCGCGCTGTTTCGCGACGGCAGCCGGGCGCGGGGCTATGTGCTCGTGCTCGAAGGCGTGGTGCGCGTGCAGAAGGTCGGCGCGGAGGGGCATGAAATCGTCCTCTACCGCGTCGAGGACGGTCAGAGCTGCGTGCTGACCACGGCCTGCCTGCTCGGCGGGCAGGCGTATCCCGCCGAGGGTATTGCCGAGACCGAGGTCGAACTCGTGCTGCTCCCACCTGAGCTTTTCGAGCGGGCGATGGAAACGAGTCCCGGCTTTCGCCGGCATGTCATGCGCTCGCTCGGCGCAAGGATCGGCGAGCTGATGATGCTCATCGAGGAGGTCGCCTTCGGCCAGATGGACCGGCGGCTTGCGCGCAGGCTTCTGGAACTCGCCGATGCCCACGGCGAAATCGCGCGCACGCATCAGGCGCTCGCCGCCGAGCTCGGCACGGCCCGGGAGGTGATCAGCCGCCTGCTGAAGGACTTCGAACGGCGGGGATGGCTTGCGCTTGCGCGCGGACGGATCACGATCCGTTCCCCGGATGCGCTTGCGGAGCTTGCGGAATCCAGCCATCGGTGACTTTGTCACAGAGCCTCCCTGCATGCCTGCTATACTGGGCCTGCAAGGAGGTGTCCGATGAAGGCCAATGTTGGAACCGTGGATCGAATCGTCCGGCTCGTGCTGGGGCTCGCGCTTGCCGCCTGGGGGTGGCTGGGCGGGCTTGCAAGCCCGTGGAACTGGGTCGCGATCGGCGTCGGCGTCGTGCTCGTGCTGACGGCGGCGATCCGTTTCTGCCCGCTGTATGCGCCGTTCGGCCTGAGCACCTGCGAGCGCAAGGGCGACTGAGCGCGCTGTCCCCGCAGCCCTTCCCGGGCTACACTGGAGGCCATGGAGGGGCTGGAGTGGATGCGGCTGGCGGTGTTTGCCGGCGCGCTGGCGTTTCTCGCCGGCATCGAAATGCTCGTGCCGAGGCGCCGGATGCGCGAAGGCAAGCGTCGGTGGCCGGCGAATCTCGGCATCGTTGCGCTCGATGCGCTGATCGTCCGGCTGCTTCTGCCGATGGGCGCGATCGGCGCCGCGTCCTGGGCGGGCGCGCATCAGCTGGGCCTGATGCACTGGCTGGGCGTGCCCGAAGTCCCTGCCGTCGTCCTCTCGATGCTCGCGCTGGATCTGGTGCTCTACCTGCAGCATCGGGCCTTTCATGCGCTGCCCTGGCTGTGGCGATTCCATCTGGTTCACCACACCGATCGCGAGCTGGATGTTTCGACCGCTCTCCGCTTCCACCCGGTCGAAATCCTGATTTCGATGCTGATCAAGATGACGGCCGCCGCGGCCCTGGGCGCGCCGCCGGTGGCGGTCTTCGCCTTCGAGCTGCTGCTCAACGGCATGGCGATGTTCAATCATGCCAACATCCGCCTTCCCGTCCGGCTCGATTCCGCGCTGCGCCTGCTTGTCGTCACGCCCGACATGCACCGCGTGCACCACTCGATCCACCCGGATGAAATGAACCGGAACTTCGGCTTCAATCTCAGCCTCTGGGACCGCATCCTCGGCAGCTACCGGGCACGGCCCCGCGACGGGCACGAGCGGATGGTGCTGGGCTACGCGCCGCTTTTGAATGCTCCCGTCCGCAGGCTCGACTATCTTCTGAGCTTGCCCTTTGTGGGTCATCCCGGCGAGGATCGGCCGAGCGCCGCATCCAGGGCCTGAGGAGAAGCGACGATGATGGACGAAAGCACGGAAATGCGCGTGGACCGCTGCGACTGCCTCGGACGCCGGTTTGCCGAACTGCTCCGGCTCGGATCGCTGGAGGCGGCGCTTGCGGAAGGCGTTGGCGGCGAATGCGAGGGCTGCCTGCCCTACCTTCGCCTCGCCTTTGAGACCGGCGAGACCGAATTCGCGGTCGACGACCCCAGAATCGAATGGTAGCGACCCGCAGCCACCCGCTGGCCGCGGGCCTGGTCACCGCGGCGGCGCTTGTGGTCGTCATCGCGGGGCTTCAGGCGGCCAAGGCGCTGCTCGTGCCTTTTCTGCTGGCGGCGTTCATCGCGATCGTCTGCCTGCCGCCGCTCGCCTTCCTGCGCCGGCACGGCTGGCCCGATTCTCTGGCCATCCTCGGCATCGCGCTGGCGCTGGTGCTCGCGATCGTGCTGATCGGGGCCTTCGTCGGCGCATCGGTGGCCGACTTCACCCGAAACCTTCCGGACTATCAGGCGCGGCTGCAGGCAATGAGCACGGGACTTGCCGGGTGGCTGGCCGCGCACGGCATCCGGCTGGACGCCGCGGGACTCGCCGAAAACCTCGATCTTTCGGTCGTGATGGGACTGGCCGGCAATCTGCTGTCCGGATTCGGCAACGCGCTTGCCAACGCATTTCTGATCGTGCTGACCGTGATCTTCCTGCTCATCGAAGCCACCGCGATTCCGCACAAATGGCGCGCGATGGGCGCTCAGGCGCCGTCCACCGCGCACATCGACCGCTTCATCGAAAGCGTTCACTCCTATCTGGTCATCAAGGGCTGGGTAAGCCTCGCCACCGGGCTGCTCGTGGCGGGATGGCTGGCCCTGCTCGGCGTGGACTATCCGGCGCTCTGGGGCCTGCTTGCGTTTCTGTTCAACTTCGTCCCGAACATCGGCTCGATCATCGCCGCCGCGCCGGCCGTGCTGCTCGCGCTCATCCAGCTGGGCACCGGCATGGCGCTGGCCACCGGCCTGGGCTACCTCGTGATCAACCTGGTAATGGGCAACATCGTCGAGCCCCGCTTCATGGGGCGCGGCGTCGGGCTTTCCACGCTTGTGGTCTTTCTGTCCCTGGTCTTCTGGGGCTGGGTGCTCGGCCCCGTGGGCATGCTGCTTTCGGTGCCGCTGACGATGATCGTGAAACTTGCGCTCGAGGCCAACGAGTCCACGCGCTGGATCGCGATCCTGATCGGACCGGACATCCCGGAGTCGCGCGCCGAGTAAGCGCCGCCACTCAGTCCACGAGCCAGCTCCAGGCTTCGTCCTCAAGACCCGAAGCAAACGTTTTCGCGTCGCATCCGCCCACCGCCTCGGCAAGCCGAACAAGCCTTGCCTGGGCATCCTCCGCATCGGCCACAAGCGCAAGCCGGCCCACGCTGCCCGGCCCCAGGCCCAAGCGGGCAAGAAAATCCGCCAGTCCATCCCAATCCTCGTGGCCTGCATCGCGAACCATCAGTCCCTGCAGCCGCCCCCGATGTTCCAGAACGGGTTCGATCGCCGAGCGGATTTCGTGCACGTCGTCGTCGGTAAGCTCCCCCGCCGGATGCAGGGTGAGCACGCCATGCTGAAGATTCATGTCAAACTCAATCATGTTCGGCCCTCCGCATTCATCATTCTAGCAGACGAACGAAGGCCCCGGTTCAGTTCAGCCCGGAATGGCGGAGCAGCGCATCCAGGCTGGGCCTGCGCCCGCGGAAGGCGACGAAGGACTCCATCATGTCCCGGCTTCCGCCGACGGCAAGAATCGTGTTCCGGAACCGACGGGCCGTTTCGGGATTGAACACGCCCTCCTCCTCGAAGGCCGCGAAGGCGTCGGCCGAAAGCACCTCGGCCCACTTGTAGGCATAGTATCCGGCTGCGTATCCGCCCGCGAAGATGTGGGAAAAGCTGTTCTCGAAGCGGTTGTACGCCGGCGGACGCACGACCGCGACCTCGTCGCGCACGCGTTCGAGCAGTTCGTGCACGTCTTCCCGTCCGGGATCGAAGCGGCCGTGGAGCTCCATGTCGAACAGCGCGAACTCGATCTGCCGCAGCATCATCATGCCCGACTGGAAGTTCCGCGCCCCGCGCAGGCGTTCGAAAAGGCGTTCGGGCATCCGACCGCCCGTATCCACATGCCGGCCGAGTTCGCGCATGACCTCGCGCTGCCAGCAGAAGTTTTCCATGAACTGGCTCGGAAGCTCGACCGCATCCCAGGGCACACCGCGGATGCCGCCGACCAGCGGCTCGTCCACATCCGTCAGCATGTGATGCAGCGCATGTCCGAACTCGTGGAACAGCGTCGTCAGATCCTCGTGCGTCCACAGCGCAGGCCTTCTGCCCGCGGGTGCGGCGAAGTTGCAGACGATGTGCGCAACCGGCAGCTGAAGCGTCTGGTTGCGCCGCCTGCGCAGCAGGCATTCGTCCATCCAGGCGCCGGCGCGCTTGCCCTCGCGCGCATACGCATCCAGATAGAAGCCGGCGCGCACTTCTCCCCGCTCGATCAGGCGGTAAAAGCGCGCATCCGGATGCCAGACCGGGGCCTCCCCGGGCTCGATCGCAATGCCGAACAGCCGGCCGGCAAGCCCGAACAGCCCTTCCAGCACGCGATGCTCGGACAGATACGGCTTGATCTCCTCCTGCGAAAACGCATACCGGGCCTCCTTCAGCCGCTCGGAGGCGAACGGTATGTCCCAGGCCATCAGCCGACGGATGCCCAGCCTTTCCGCCGCGAACGTGCGCAGCTCCGCAAGCTCCCGCTCGGCATGGGGGCGCGATCGTGCCGCAAGCTCGCGCAGAAAATCGGTCACCTCCCGCGGCGTTTCGGCCATCTTCGTGGCCAGCGAATACTCGGCGAAGCTTTCAAAACCCAGCAGCCGCGCCGCCTCCTGCCTGAGCCGCAGGATCTCCCGGATCAGGGGCCCGTTGTCCCGGCGGCCGCGGGAGGCACGGGTGACGTAGGCGCGATACATCCGGCGCCGGAGCTCGCGGTCCTCTGCATGCTGCATGAACGGCAGGTAGCTCGGCGCATCGAGCGTGAACAGCCAGCCGTCGAGCCCCCGCGCCGCAGCCCGCGCGCGGGCTTCGCGGATCACGGAATCGGGCAGTCCCTGAAGCCTGGTCGCGTCATGAAGGTGAAGGCGCCAGGCGCGCGTGGCATCGAGCACATTCTGCTCGAAGCGGGTGGCAAGCTCCGCCAGCCGCATCCGGATTTCGCGGAAGCGCCGCTGTTTGTCGCCGGAAAGCTCCGCTCCGGCCAGCCGGAAATCGCGCAGCAGGTGCCGGACGGCGGCCTGCCGGGCGGCCGGAAGCCGGGACCATTCCTCGCCGGCGGCCAGCGTGCGCAGCGCGCGGAACAGCGCCGGATGCTGGGCAAGCTCCGCTTCCCAGGCCGCAATCTCCCGAACGCCGCGGGCATGAACCTCCCGCCAGTCCCCGGCATCGCGGACCGCACACAGATGCCCGACCATGCCCCAGACCCGGCTCAGACGCTCGTCGCAATCGCTCAAGGGCTGCATCACCCGCGCCCAGTCCACCTCGTCCGGAGACAGGCGCGCGATCCGATCGAGCATCGCCCGCCCCTCGTCGATCAGCCAGCGCACCGCGGGCAGCACGTCGCAGGCATTCACCGCATCGAACGGCGGCAGCGGCATCGCCCCTTCGGTCTTTGCGTACCGGATCAGTGGATTGGCGTCGGGATTCGGGCCTGGTTCGGTCATGCCGGCAAGATGCCGGGGCCGGGCCAAAACGCAAGAGCGACGCGTTCGCGCCGCTCTTGCCGCTTCCATGCGTCCATGAAAGATGCTTCGTTCTGCAGGAGGAAAACCGCCCGCAGCACCGAACGCTGCCGGATGGACACGATGACGCCTGTGCGATCGGTCACAGCCGGCCGCGTCAGCGACCGCCTCCCTCCTGCGCGTAGAGCCGTTCCAGGATCTCGCGCGCGCCGGCATCGAGCACCTCGTCGGCCAGCCGGGTCCCGAGCTGCTCGGCGTCTTCACGACTACCGCGGATCTCGCGCCGGATCAGGCGCGAGCCGTCCAGCTCGCCAACCAGCCCCTTCAGATGCAGCTCATCGCCCTCGATCGTCGCATAGGCCGCGATCGGCACCTGACACCCGCCTTCCAGACGGGCCAGAAACGCGCGTTCGGCGCGCGTGCGATCCACCGTGTCCGGATCGTTCAGCTGCGCCACGAGCGCATTGAGCTCCGCATCCGCATCGCGCGTCTGGATCCCGAGCGTGCCCTGCGCCACCGCCGGCAGGATTTCCTCCGGCGAAAGAAACTCGTGCATCTTCCCGGCAAGGCCCATCCGGCGCACGCCCGCGGCCGCCAGCACGATCGCATCGGCCTCCCGCCCCAGCTTGCCCAAACGGGTCTGAATGTTGCCGCGCACGGACACGAAGCGGAAATGCGGATATTTCGCCTTCAGCTGCGCGATCCGGCGCAGGCTGGATGTGCCGATCCTCGCGCCTTCGGGCAGCGAATCGAGCCCGCCGCCGGTGACCGTGGCCACCGCATCGGCGGGATCCTCGCGCACCGGATGCGCGCGGATCGAGGTTCCCGCCGGCAGCTCGACCGGCACGTCCTTCATCGAATGCACGGCAATGTCGGCGCGGCCCGAAAGCAGCGCCTCGTCGATCTCCTTCGTGAACAGCCCCTTGCCCCCGACCTTGGCCAGCGGCACGTCGAGGATCTTGTCGCCGCGCGTGACGATCTTGACCAGCTCGGTCGTCACGCCGGGCTCAAGCCGTCTGAGGGCTTCGGCGACATGCTCCGCCTGCCAGAGCGCAAGCGGCGAGCGGCGGGTGGCGATGCGAATGTGGGGCATGGAACTTCTCCTCGTGGACGGCAACGGTAGCGCCGGAGCGCGGGGATTCAAGCGCCCTGCCGATGAAGCCGGTAGAGCATCGTATCCCCGTACCTGCGCTCGTGGTCGCAGCGCCAACCGGCCGGCCAGCCGGGCAGCGCGGCGCGAGCCGATTCCTCGATGAACACCACCCCGGCCCGGATGTCCGCCGCATCCAACGCATCGAGCACCCGGACCGGCCAGCCGCAGGCATAGGGCGGATCGGCGAACACGACGTCGAAGGCCTCGCCCGCCAGATGCTCCGTGAGCGCCCCGGGCAGCGCATGCGCGACGATACGCAGCCGGCCCTCAACCCCGAGCCGGGAGGCCCGCCTGCGCAGCTCGGCCGCAAGCCTCCGATGCCGCTCGACGGCCACCGCAGCCGCAGCGCCCCGACTCAGCGCCTCCAGCGACATGATGCCGGTGCCGGCGAACAGATCGAGAAACCTCGCTCCTTTCAATGGGCCGAGCATCGAAAACAGCGCCTCGCGGACGATGGCCGGCGTCGGGCGAAGCCCCTTGACCGCAGGCACATGCAGCACGCGCCCTCGCATGCTCCCGCCGGTGATGCGCAGGCTCATGGATCGCCAGCCGGACGGGCCAGGCCTACCACTTGCGCTCGAATCGCTTCAGCCGACGCTCCAGGATCTCTTCCGGATCTTCATCGCCGGGGCTGACCGCATCGACCGCAAAGCCCAGGTCCACCGGAATCCACTGCTCGGTTTCCTCCCAGTTCAGCTTCAGGTCCCACCCCTGCTTGATCTGGCTTGCCCAGGCGCCGGCGCGCTCGGTGTCGGCCTCGGGCATCAGCACGGCAAGCCGCCCCTGGCCCATGTCGGCCATCACGTCGTAGCTGCGCGTGCGCTCGTGGATGCGGCGCGCGGCCTGCTCGCTCGCCAGCTGCGCGAACCACTCGGCATGCCCGCGCACGAGCGCGACGTAGTTGCCGATGCCGAACGTCACCAGGCTGACCGGATGCCCCCGCTTCCGGCAGCGATCGGCCTCCTGCCGGATGCGCTCGCGCAGGTAGCCGGGGGTTTCCAGCCCCGTGACCGGATTGCGGTAGAAATACTCGGCCAGCCGCTCGGTTCGCATGATCGCGGTGTTGACCCGGGCAAGCAGCTGCTGCGGCGTGATCGGCTTCGTAAGATAGTCGTCCACGCCGAGCTGGAGCCCCTTGACTTGGTCGTCCAGCTCGTCGAGCACGCTGAGAAACACGAACGGCGTCAGATTGTAGCGCGGATCCTTGCGCACCTCCGCGTAGAAGGTCCAGCCGTCCATGTTCGGCATCATGATGTCGGTCAGGATCAAATCGACCCGCCGCGTCTTCAGGATCTCCAGCGCCGAGGCCCCGTCGTCGGCCTCGAGCACCCGGAAGCCTCCCTGCTGCAGGAAATGACTGGTCAGATCCCGGCTCGAGCCGGAGTCGTCGACAAGCAGCACCGTTTTTCTCATGGTTTCCTCCCCGGGCCGGCGGGCTTTGGGCCCACCCGGATCTCCCGCCAGGCGGCGGGATCGAACCATCTCCGGGCGGCCTCGTTGACCTGAGCGAGGCTCACCGCCTCGATGCGCGCGGTCCACCGCGCCAGATAATCGAGCGGCAGGCCGTACAGCCCGATCATCGAAATCAGGCCGACCCGCTTGGCGTTCGAGTCCAGCCGGTGCGCAAATCCGCCCACGAGATTGGCCCGGGCGTCCTCAAGCTCCTTTCGGGATACGCCGCGGCGGCTCAGATCCTCAAGCAGACGGCGCACGATCCCGGCCGCCCGATCGGCCTGGTCGGCCCGCGTCTGAAGGGCGATCACGAACGGTCCGGG
>CAYNLY010000014.1:0-3523 GCA_964398225.1 uncultured Zetaproteobacteria bacterium | reverse complement strand
CGCGAACCTCGGGCACGGGCCGAAGCGGCTTTGCCGGCGCGCCCTTCCATCCGGCGAACGCCCGCCCGATGAGCCGGACCAGCCGCTCCATCGTCACGTCGCCGCTGACCGCGAGCACCGCCCCTTTCGGCCGGAACTGCGCGCGATACAGCGTCTGAAGATCGGCCAGCGCAATCCGCGCAAGCGTTCGTTCATCGCCTCCGGGCACGTGCCCGTAGGGATGCGTCCCGTACAGCAGCCGGGCCCGCGCGCGTGCCGCCGCCTCGTTCGGATCCTCGAGGGCCTTGCGGCTGGCGGCGATCGCGTCTTCCTTCAGCTTCCGGAACCTCGTCCGGTCCCAGCCCGGCTGAAGCGCGGCCTCGGCAAGCGCTTCCACCGCGTCTTCCAGCTCCTCGGAAAGCGTGGTCACCCCGAGAAACAGCGCGTCCCGGCCGGCGTCGGCGCCCAGTCGCAACGCGAGATCATCCAGATGCTCGGCCCAGGCGCGATGGCTGTGGCGGGCGGTATGATCGGAAAGCATCGCGGCCAATAGCGCCGCCGTGCCCTCGCGCCCGGTTGGATCGAAGCGGCTGCCGGCCACGACGTTCAGCCGCATCACGACCATCGGCACATTGTGGGCCTCCATCAGCAGGATCCTCAGCCCGTTGGGAAGCACGCGCTCCTGGATCGGCGCAACCGCGCGCGCAGGCTGAGCCAGCCCCAACGCAGCGGCGGCCAGCATCGCACAGGCGAAAAGACGGCGCCTCATGTCCGCTTCTCCCCTGCCGGAATCAGGACCCCGGTGGTCGACCGATCCCGACGGATCCAGCGCCGGAGCACGCGCTTTACGTCCCCGGCCTCGACCGCCCGGATGGCCTTCAGCCAGTCCTCACGGCGCTCGGCGCCCACACCAACCGTCTCCATCACGCCAATCTCCTTCGCCCGCAGATAGAGCGAATCCTGTCCGAAGACCTCGGCGGCGACGATGTTGCGCTTGGCCGCCGCAAGCCTTGCAGCCTCCGGCCCATGCTCCGCAAGCTCCCCGATCGCCTTCCACAGCGCATCCTCGAACGCGCCGACATCCTGCCCGGGGGCGAGCATCCCGTAGGCGTACCACAGATCGATCCCCATGCTCAGCGGATCGTAGCCCGCCGACACCGAGAAGGCCTTGCGCTGTTCGTCCACAAGCCGCCGGGGCAGCCACGCGGATCTTCCGCCCGCCAGCAGGTAGGTGGCCACGGCGAGCGCCGCAGCCTCGCGGTCGTTGGCACCGGGGTGCCAGACCGGCACGGGCAGGACCACGACGACGCTCGGCGCCTTCGCGGGCAGCCGGACCTCGACGCGCTTCGGCCCGAGCGGCTCGGGCTCGACCGGATCGAAGCGCTCCGGCGCCGGCCGCTTCTTCAGCCTGCCGAAGCTCCGCGCGACGGCGCGCTTCACCTCGTCGAAGCGGACATCGCCGACGACGACCACGGTCGCGTTCGCGGGCACGTAATGGCGGCGGTAGAAGGCGCGCACGTCCTCAATCGTGAGCCGCTTGAGATCCTGCATCCATCCGATGACCGGGTTCCGGTACGGGTGAAGCCGGAGTGCGGCCGCGGCCGTTTCCTCGTACATCCTGCTGTCCGGATCGTCCTCGGTGCGCATCCGCCGCTCTTCCTGGATCACCCGGATTTCCTTCGCAAAATCCTCGGCCCGGAGCGCCAGATGGCCGAAGCGGTCGGCCTCCATGTCGATCACCTCGGCGACGCGATTTGCCGGCACGATCTCGAAATAGGCCGTGTAGTCGTGCGAGGTGAACGCATTGTCGGTGCCGCCCATGGCCGCGATGCGCCGGGAGAACTCGCCGGGCCCGAGCTTCCTCGAGCCCTTGAACATCATGTGCTCGAACACGTGCGCAAGCCCCGTCTTGCCCGGCAGCTCATCGCGCCCGCCGACCTTCAGCCACACCTGCACGATCGCAACAGGTGCAGCGTGGTCCTCCTCGACGACCAGGCTCACGCCGTTCGCGAACTGGGCGCGCTGAATCGCGCCGGCATGGCCGGATGCGGGCAGCAGAAGCAGCCCGAGAAGCATCGGCATCCATGCCCGTCTCCAGCCTTGCATCCGTCCACCTCCTTGGATCCCGCCGCCTTGCGCACAAGGCGGGGATGCGTAGCGTTCCGGACTCCTTACGAAAAAGCAACCCGCCTTTCAGGGCCGTGGTCAGGAGCCGCTTCGATGTCGTCATCCCATCGCCCGATCCGCCATGCGCTGCTCAGCGTTTCCGACAAGACCGGCATCGTCGACTTTGCGCGCGGGCTTGTCGGGCTGGGCTTTGGCATCCTGTCCACGGGAGGAACCGCGAAACTGCTGCGCGAAGCGGACATCCCGGTTCGCGACGTTTCCGACTACACGGGCGTTCCCGAAATGATGGACGGTCGCGTGAAGACACTGAATCCGAAGGTCCACGGCGGCATTCTGGCCCGCCGGGACGTGGATGCCGATCTGGCCGCCATGCGCGAACACGGGATCGAGGCCATCGATCTCGTCTGCGTGAACCTCTATCCGTTCCGCGAGACGGTGGCAAGGGAAGGGTGCACGCTGGACGATGCGATCGAGAACATCGACATCGGCGGGCCCTGCATGGTGCGCGCCGCGGCCAAGAACCACCGCTTCGTGACCGTGGTCGTGGACCCGGAGGACTACGGCTGGGTGCTCGACGCCCTCCGCGCGGACGGCCTCGACGAAGGCAGGCGACGGGCGCTTGCCGTCAAGGCCTTTGCCCATACGGCATCGTACGATGCGGCGATCACGAACTACTTCTCCTCGCTGAACGCGGACGGAAGCCGTCGTCCGTTCCCGGACATCCTGACCCTGCAGTTCATCCGCACCCGCGACGAGCTGCGCTACGGCGAGAACCCGCATCAGCGGGCCGCGTTCTACGCCGATCCGGAGGACGAAGGGGTGTCGCTGGCGGACTGCCGCCTGCTGCAGGGCAAGGCGCTTTCCTACAACAACATCGCGGACGCCGACGCCGCCTTCGCCTGCGTGCGCGACTTTTCCGAGCCCGCCGTGGTCATCGTCAAGCATGCGAACCCGTGCGGCGTTGCGGTGGGGGAGGACCAGGCCGAGGCTTACGTCCGCGCCCGTGCGGCCGATTCGGTCTCGGCGTTCGGCGGCATCGCCGCCTTCAACCGTCCGCTCACCCGCGCGACCGCCGAGCGCATCGTCGAAACCTTCATGGAAGTCGTCATCGCGCCCGGCTTCGACGGGGACGCACTGCCGGTGCTCGCGCAGAAGAAAAATCTGCGCCTGCTTGAGGCCCCGGGCGCAGGGCCCGTGCGGGGCGGCTGGGATTTCAAGCGCGTCTCGGGCGGTCTGCTCGTTCAGGAGCGCGACGCCCACCTGCTCGACCGAAGCGCCTGCAAGGTGGCCACGAAGCGTGCGCCAACCGAGGAAGAATGGCGCGACATGCTCTTTGCCTGGACGGTGGCCAAGCATGTGAAGTCGAACGCCATCGTGTTCGCGAAAGATGGGGTGACGCTGGGCGTGGGCGCGGGCC